>JAIKZU010000101.1 GCA_024681985.1 Lachnospiraceae bacterium
CCCCAGCCACACGGTGGAATCCACATCCATGCTGGTGGCATACCCGTAGGTGTCCAGGAACAGACTTTTGGAGTTATAGATCTCAAGGATATTTACATAAGCCCCGGAAGCATCGTAATCATTTAATGCCTCGTTGCAAAACAGATTCACATACGCCAAAAAGCAGAACTGTGCCGCCATTATCAAAAGCAGGCACAGATCTGCCATGGTATACTCTTTTGCTTTTAGTTTATCGATCAGTGATGTCATTTCAGCCCTTATAGTTCTTTGCTACCACGTCCCAATTCACCAGGTTCCAGAGATTCTCCACAAAGGATGCCCGAAGGTTTTTGTACTTCAGATAATACGCATGCTCCCACACGTCAATGGTAAAAATAGGGGTCTGGCCCGTACCCAAAGAAATGGGATTGTCCTGGTTGGCAGACTTGGATACATAAAGCTTTCCTGCCGCATCCTTGGAAAGCCACGCCCAGCCGGAGCCAAACTGTCCGATGGCCAGTGCCGTCATCTGCTTCTTTAATTCCTCGAAGCTGCCGAATGCTTCATCAATGGCTGCCTTTAACTCTCCGGTGGGTTCCTTTGCTCCGCCGGGAGTGATCTCTTCGAAGAAGAGGTTGTGGTTATAGAATCCACCACCATTGTTCTTTAAAGCGGTACGCTGCGCCTCGTCTACTACATCGTCGAGGTTTGCCAAAATGTCTTCGATGGTCTGATCCGCCACGCCGGCCTCCTCTGCAGCTTTGTTTAAGTTTGCAGTATAAGTGGCATGGTGCTTCGCATAGTGGGTCTCCACTGTCTCCGCATCCATGATGGGTTCCAATGCATCATATCCGTAAGATAACTACACCTGTTCAAACATAATAATCCCTCCGATCTGTTAATAGTTTTCCGCATGTACTTCAAAATATGACTGGGGATGGGCGCATACCGGACAAACCGCGGGAGCCTCCGTACCTACTACGATGTGGCCGCAGTTGCGACACTCCCAAACCTTTACCTCACTCTTCTTAAATACTTCTTGTGCTTCTACGTTACGTAAGAGAGCACGATACCTCTCCTCGTGCTTCTTCTCAATCTCAGCGACCATACGGAACTTCGCTGCCAGTTCGGGGAAGCCTTCCTTCTCGGCCGTCTCGGCAAATCCAGCATACATATCCGTCCACTCGTAGTTCTCACCGTTTGCCGCACTCTCTAAGTTCTCTGCAGTAGTGCCGACACCGTAGAGTTCCTTGAACCACATCTTTGCGTGTTCCTTTTCATTGTCTGCCGTCTTTAAAAACAGCGCGGAGATCTGCTCAAAGCCCTCTTTCTTCGCCTTAGAAGCAAAGTAAGTGTACTTGTTTCTCGCCTCCGATTCCCCCGCAAAAGCTGCCATCAAGTTCTTTTCTGTTTGTGTTCCTTCATACTTGTTCGCCATTTTTATTTTCTCCTTCCTCGAAAAAATAAGATCATAAGTCTCAATGTAGTATTTTAGCGCCTTCCCGCAGAGTGTTATTTCATGCGGTCAGACGCCAAAGCACAATAATCTTTGAGATTTATTATAAACCAGATGCAGAAGAATTACTACATATTCTTCCATCATATTATTTAGTTTTTAAACCCTCCGGCAAAGGGCGCTTTTTCACCGTATACTTCGCCACATCCACTCGCATCACACTGACGATGGATACCATCCGCTCATCAAATGCAAAGCCATCCCGGCCGGTCTGGGTTTTCATAATGCACTGCAGGGCATCCATGCGCTCCCTGGGATCCTCCAACATAGTAATATGCCCAGATCCAATAACTGACTCATAGGACATACCGTACTGGCAAGCCACCTTTCCTGCAAAGGGCTGCACATTGCATTCCATGGTAAAACTGCATTCCGGATTTTTAGTGATCACATCCAGTTTTCGTCCCTTGGTAGCGCCATGGAGATACAAAACCAGATGCCCGTCCTCCGTATCCATCCGATATCCATAATTCAACGTCACCACATAGGGCTTCCCCTCATCCACCAATGCCAGATGCAGATACTTACACGTACCTAGAATCCTCTTTATTTCATTTTGATCCGTTACTTCCAACTCACGGCGTGTCATAGTTCCTCCGATACTATGCTTGTTACTCCTCTTCCTTAAAATCAAAGTCATGGAAAAGAACTTCCTTCAAAACAGCAATAACACGATAGCTAAAATGCTGATCAATTCCTGTACCAGCTCCTCATGTCCCACTACGAGTCCTCTGGCAATGGCAGATCCCCGGCACTTTTAATACAAACCGGTGTAATGTATCTGTTTTATTATTGCTTAAAAGTATTTCGTCAAAAACTCTGAAACGGTAACAATTTCGATATCCTCATAAGCTTCTAATGATAGTAAGTCTTTATCTCCGCTGACAACGTAAACGCATTCGCCATCAATGGCGCAATCAATGAACTTATTGTCATCTGGATCCCGGCATATGTTAACATGTGTCGTTGGTTCCACCATCTTCATCGCAAACAATATATCCGCAAGTGGAATGATATTGGGTCTATTGGGATATCGTTCACTGAGTTCCTCTATGGTTTCTCTGTATTCGCATACAATCTCTGTAGAAGCATACGCATCAAGTCTGCGATATACCAAGTGCTCTATCAATTCTTTTGGCCGACCCCCAAAATAGATGGCTGAGGATATAGCATTTGTATCAATTACAATTTTCATCCTTTTCTCCTGGAGCGAACAGTCTTAATAGCTTCGGTTATATCGTCCTCTGTCATTCCTACCTGTTTCGCCCAGTCTGCAGCCGCATCCATCAAACTATTAAACTCAGATAAATCCGGAGTGGCAATTGGCTTAAGCAAAACACTATCCCCATCACTGAATACCATCATTTTCGATCCCGG
>JAIKZU010000220.1 GCA_024681985.1 Lachnospiraceae bacterium
TCCGTTGGCGGAAAGGTTGTAAGCCGTGGAACCCGTGGGCGTGGCAAAGATCATCCCATCCCCCTGGATGGAGTATAAAAACTCGCCGTTTACATATACCGTCAGCCGGATCACGGACTTTCCGTCCTGGGCCAGCACCACAATGTCATTTAGAGAATGGTTGACGGGCGTGAGACTACCGTCTGCCCTTAAGATATGGCCGGAGAGCATCATGCGCTCCTCGATCTCATAATCATCAGTAAAGATCTTTTCCAATGCGGGAAAAACACTCTCCTCATCCAGATCGCACAGATATCCCAGATGACCATGATTCACGCCGATCATGGGCACATAGGAATGAAAGGTCATCTGTGCCGCCCGCACCAGGGTTCCGTCTCCTCCGATGGTGACGATGGCATCCGTTCCCTCCGGCACCCGGATCACTTCGTTGCTGTCATCTCTGGGTCGTGCCACGATCACGGCACTTCCACCCTTGCCGTCGATATATTTTTTGATCTCATTTACCAGCGGTGCGTTCTTTTCCCGCTCGTTCTTTGTCACTAAAAGAAAGCTTTTCATTTTCCTAATCCTGTCTTTTTAAGAAAGGGCTTCATGCGCCTTTGCTACAACATCCTCCGGAGATGTGTCCTCCAATCGCAGGGCCGCATCTTTTGTCTTTTTTAAGTGCACCAGATATTCGATATTTCCCTCCGGTCCCTTTACCGGGGAAAAAGATAATCCCAAAATAGCAAAACCGTTTGCCAACGCGTAGGAAAAGACTTGTTCGATCACTTCCCGATGTACTTTGGGATCTCTTACCACGCCTTTTTTCCCAACCTTTTCGCGACCGGCTTCGAACTGGGGTTTGATGAGGCAGACCATCTCTCCCTCATCCTTTATAAGCCCCGCCGCCGCAGGCAGTACCTTGGACAGAGAGATAAAGGATACGTCGCAGGAGGCAAAGTCCAGCTCCTCCGGCACCTCGTCATGGGTCACATAGCGGATATTGGTCTTCTCCATACAGACTACTCTCGGATCCGTGCGCAGCTTCCAGGCAAACTGTCCGTAGCCCACATCCACGGCATAGACCTTTGCGGCACCGTTTTGTAACATACAGTCCGTAAATCCTCCGGTGGAAGCTCCGATATCCATACAGATCTTTTCCGACAGATCGATGGGAAATACCTCCATGGCTTTTTCCAGTTTCAGCCCTCCCCGGCTCACATACTTTAAGGTCTCGCCGTGGAGTGTGATCTGTGCATCCTCCGGAAACGTGGATCCGGGTTTGTCCTCCCGCTGTTCGTTTACGAAGATCTGTCCCGCCATGATCAGGGCCTTTGCTTTTTCCCGGGAAGGCGCCAGTCCCTTATTTACCACCAGAACATCCAATCGTTCTTTACTCATCTGATCCTTTATGTCCTTTAATCTTTTTGTTTACTTTTTTTACTTTGGATACCACGCCTTCGGCATCGATCTTTAACACATGCTTTAACACATCCGGGGCACCGTGCTGGATGAACTCATCCGGGATCCCCACCAGTTTTACCGTGCCTTTGTATTTTAGACTGTTCAATTCCTTCAGCACATGCTCACCGAAGCCACCGCTTAAAGCATTCTCTTCTAATGTGATGATGGCTTTGTAGCGTTTGGCTGCTTTCTTTAGGTATTCCCGATCCAAAGGCTTTGCAAAGCGGGCGTTGGTCACGGAAACTTCTATGCCCTCCTCTGCCAGGACCGCCGCCGCTTTCATGGCAGTATCCACCATGCTGCCAATAGCGTACAAGAGGATATCGCCCCTTTCAAGCAGCACTTCTCCTCTGCCCAGTACGATGTCGTCTCTGTACTCTTCGTAATCGCAGACCGCTTCCCCTCTGGGATAGCGTAGGGCAATGGGGCCGTCAAAATCGATGGCGAATTTTAACATATCCGACAGTTCGTATTTGTTCTTCGGGGCCATCACCGTCATATTGGGCATGGAACTTAAATACGACAGATCAAAAACTCCCTGATGGGTCACTCCGTCCTTTCCCACGAGTCCCGCCCGATCCACGGCAAATATCACATGAAGATTCTGGCAGCACACATCATGAACGATCTGGTCATAAGCCCGCTGCAAAAAGGAAGAGTACACCGCAAATACCGGTTTTAACCCCTGGGCCGCCAGCGCCGCCGCAAAGGTCACCGCATGTTCCTCCGCGATCCCTACGTCAAAGAACCGCTCCGGGAACATATTGTGGAACCGTTTTAAACCCGTACCGTCCATCATGGCTGCGGTAATGGCCACCACCTTTTCATCCCGGTCTCCCATCTTACGCATCACCGTGGAAAAGATATCCGTATACCCCGGATTGGTGCTCTTTAAGGGAAGGCCCTTTTCCTTGTCAAAGGGATCCGCTCCGTGGAAGCGGGAAGGATGACGGACCGCAGGGTCAAAGCCCCGCCCCTTCTGGGTCAGCACATGCACCAGAACCGGTCCCTTATACTGCTTTGCCTGGTTTAGGACTGTCACCATATCCGTCACGTTATGACCGTTTACGGGACCTAAGTACATGACTCCCAGGTTCTCAAAGAGCATACCGGGAATGAGGATCTGCTTTACGGAACTTTTGATCTTTTGCAAGCCGGACACGATCCGCTTTCCGATCCAGGGAATCCGCTCCAAGGCATTCTGCAACCGCGCCTTAAATCCCGTATAGCCGGTACTGGTACGGAGCCTCGACAAGTGCTCGCTCATACCGCCCACGTTTTCGGAAATGGACATTTTATTATCGTTTAATACGATGATAAAATTGCTCTTTAAAGCGGCCGCATTATTAAGGGCTTCATACACCATTCCGCCGGTCAAAGAACCGTCACCGATGACGGAGATTACGGTATAATTCTCTCCCTTTAGATCCCGGGCAAAGGCCATGCCCAGTCCCGCGGAAATGGAAGTAGAGGAATGCCCCGTACCGAAGGCATCGCAGGGACTCTCGTCCCGCTTCGGAAACCCGCTCAATCCTTCGTAGCTTCGTAGAGTGGAAAAATCATCCTTTCGGCCGGTCAGGATCTTATGGGTGTAGGACTGGTGTCCCACATCGAAGATCAGCTTGTCCTTTGGCAGATCCAGCACCAGATGGAGCGCCATGGTAAGTTCCACCACCCCTAAATTGGACGCAAGATGCCCACCGCAGACAGAGATGGTATCGATCAAAAAACTGCGGATCTCATCCGGAAGAGACACCAGTTCTTCCGGTGTTAGATTTTTTATATCATTGGCTTTTTTTATCTTTTCCAGTGCCATGGGATCATCTGCTTTCGTAATTATTTGTTACGATATACAAGGGCTTGAAAATACGTTTTTAAAAATGCCCCATCGCCGGGAAGCTCCGAAAGAAGACGGATGGCCTCCTGGGTCAAAGACTCCACCCGGGCCCGGCTTTCCTCCATGCCGTGAATGGCCACGTAGGTACTTTTCTCATTTCGTTCATCGCTGCCGATGGGCTTACCCAAAACCGCCTCGTCTCCCACGATATCCAAGATATCATCCTGGATCTGGAAGGCCACACCGATGTTTCGGGCAATGGTCTCGATCTTTTGCACATCACGCTCATCTGCTCCCGCCAAAATGGCGCCGATCATCATGGCGGCTTCCAGGAGCGCCGCCGTCTTTTTCTCTAAGATGAAATTCAATTTTTCTTCATCAATGGACAGGTTCTTTTTTTCCGCTTCCACATCCGCCACCTGTCCGCCGATCATTCCGTAGATACCGGCCTTCTCGGAAAGCACCTTTAAAGCCCGGGGAATATACGGATTCTCCGGTTCCGCATCAAAGGCCAAAAGGGCTGTCTCAAAGGCATAGTTTAAAAGCCCGTCCCCGGCCAAGATGGCCATAGCCTCCCCATAAACCGCATGGGTGGTGGGCTTACCCCGGCGCAGCATGTCATTATCCATGGCCGGCAGATCATCGTGGACCAGAGAATAGGTATGGATCATCTCCAAAGCCGCCATGAAAGGCTCCACGGTTTTTTTATCTCCTCCGAAGAGGCGATAGGTTTCCTGCATCAAAAGGGGCCGTAAGCGTTTCCCGCCTACGGATACACTGTAGTTCATGGCAGCAAGTACCGTCTTTTGAAATCCCTCTTCTTTTGGGAGGTACCCCTCGATAATCCGGGTGATCTCCTCCGTCCGTTCCTGTAATGCGTCCATATTATTCCCGGCTTTCTTCGGCAAAATCTTTAAGGCTGCCGTCCTCCTGCAACACTTTCACTTTCTTTTCTACCGTCTCGATCTTTGCGGCGGTATCTTTTAAGAGCTGCATGCCCTCTTCGTAGTATTTAAAACTCTCCTCCAAGGGAACTTCTTCCTCGTCCATCAGATCCAGTATCTTTTCGATCTCTTTGAAGTTCTCCTCAATGGAAGCGGTGTTTTCCTTTGCCATTATCTTTCCTCTTTGATCTCTGTGATATTTGCCTTTAGGCTGCCGTCGGATAAGTGCAACCGGATCTCCTCCGCCACTTGCACATCCCGTACGCTCTTTAGCCTGCTGCCATCCGCTTTTTGTACGAAGCCGTAACCTGCTGCCATTCGCTTTAAGGGGGACATCTCATCCAGCCGGGTAGAATAAAGAGCCAGCTTCTGTCGGGCAAGACTCTCCCCGGTCTCCATACTGCTCATCAGTCTGTCGTACAAAGAGACAAATCTCTGTCGATACAACTTTATTCTGGCCCGTGGACTTTTGGCATTTAATGCCGTCCCATAATGCCCCAGCCGGTTGTTGGCATCCCGAAGGGCATGCTCCATCCTGCGGCTAAGATCCTGTCTGCGATCCGAAAGGTCCGCTAAAAACTCCTCATAGGAAAAGGTGGCTGCCTCAGCTGCCGCCGTCGGCGTAGAAACCGCCAGATCCGCCACCAGATTGGAGATACTGCTGTCGATCTCATGTCCCACTGCGGAAATGATGGGGGTATCCGATGCAAAGATGGCTTCTGCTACCACCCGCTCATTAAAGGCCCACAGATCCTCCACAGATCCACCACCCCGCCCAATGATGATGACATCGAATCCCATGGAATCTAAGGTTTGGATTCCCTTTGCGATACTCTCCGCAGCGCCTTCCCCCTGTACTAAGGTGGGGTATAAGACGATCTCGGCATAGGGATTTTTCTTTTTTACATTGACATAGATATCGTGGATCACCGCTCCGGATGCAGCCGTCACCACGCCGATACGCATGGAGTACTTCGGGATCGGGCGCTTGTACTGTGCATCAAACATCCCCATCTCCGCTAATTCCCGCTTCAGTTCCAACAGTCGCTGATAGATGTCTCCGGCACCGGCTTTTTCCATCTTTGACACCGTGATGCTGTAACGTCCACTTTTTTCAAAGACGTCCACGGCACCGGTGACGATGACCTTATCTCCCTGCTTCGGCAGAAAGGTAAGGCTTCTCTGGGTGCCCTTCCACATCTTTGCATCTATGACGGAACGGTCATCCTTTAGAGCAAAATACATATGACCGCTACCGCTCTGCACCGTGATCCGGGAGATCTCACCCAGGATCCGTACATGGTTTAAAAAGGGATCTCCATCAAACATGCCGGCAATGTAGTGATTGACTTCCGAGACGGTATAGGCATCTTTTGCCGTCATGCGATCACCTTTGCCAAGGCACCGTTTACAAAGGAGCCGGACTTATCCGTCCCGTATTTCTTTGCAAGTTCCACGGCCTCGTTGATGGCCACTCCCTCAGGGATTTCCTCATCAAAGCGGATCTCATACACCGCCAACCGCAGGATAGCCAGATCCACCTTTGCCATACGGCCGGTCTTCCAGCCGGAAACCTTTTCATTTAAGGTGGCATCGATCTCATCAAGCCGGGAAAGGATCAACCGATATTTCTCCTCGATATACGCCTTGTCCTCCTCGGAAAACTCCGGAAGCTTTTCCCCCTCTTCCAAGAGGATCTCGGCATCCTCCAGGGGTTCGTTCAGATAATTGGAAAGCTGTGTCTCCCGCTCCTCATCTCCATGAAACTCCACCCCGAAGAGGAGTTTAAAGATCTCTTCCCTGATCTGTCTTCTTGTCATGATAGTTCGCCTTTCTTTAGAAAAAAAAGGTGCCGCGAAAGAACGACACCCTGGCTTTCGTTACTGATCAATTTTCAACGTTCAAATAAAACAACTGTATTATTCTTTGCCGGTTCCGGAAACCGTGGCAATGTGAATATCCACTTCCCTCACCGTGATGCCGGTCATGGACTCTATATTGGTCTTTACTTTGTCCTGCACGGCCTTACTTACCTCTGGGATCACAAAATTGTACTCAATGTTGACGGATAAGCGGATATTAATGGATCCATCCTCATTATTCGCCAGTTTGATCGCCTTTGCCAGTTTACTCTTTCCGGCCTTCGGGATCACATCACTCTTTAAATTTCCTGCCAAAGAGGAAACTCCCTTTACTTCCGTCGCCGCCAGTCCGGCGATGATCCCCATTACTTCATCCGTTACCGTAACACCTTCTTTGATGGTGTATAATTTTTTGTCAGCCATCCGTCGCACCTCCATATTCGCTACGAGACTCATTATAGCAAACTATTATCCTTTTCTCAATCGGAAGCGGTTTCTCCCGTCCCGTTCACTTTCATTTTCGTCTTCTTACGGTACATATAATCATCCGCCCGGCTATACACATCGGAAAAATCCGAATCCTTTTGGGGATCGAAGAAACTGTAGCCTGTGGCTGCACTGATATCCCGATGGAACATACTCTGGTTCTGGTTTGAAAAATCTCTGACTCCCTCTTCGAAGTGGGAAATACCATCCAAGACCTCCTTCTCCGTGGTGCCCCGGATCAGCACGCAAAATTCATCTCCACCGGTACGGTAGGTGTTACGCTTTCCATAGACTTTCACCAGTTCGAAGGCAATGCCTTTTATCAGTTCGTCTCCCACAATGTGCCCTAAGGAGTCGTTGATATCCTTTAGACCGTTGATATCTGCCACCACCACTGCAAACTCTTCGTTATGGCGCAGGCAGGTCTGGGTCACTCCCTCGGAATCCCTCTCGAAGGCACCCTTGTTATTTACTCCGGTCATGACATCGGAATACGCCAGACCGTTCATATAGGCAAAAGATTTGACGATCTCGTCCCGCATGGAGCGGAAAGCATGGGCCAACTTGCCGAATTCGTCATCCGTATCCATACTGATGGAAACCTGCATATTCCCTGCCGCTACCTCCTCGGCCACAATGGTCAGTTCGTTCAAAGGCTTCGTCAATGTCCGGATCAAAAGGATGGCAAACAATATGGCCAAAAGGATAACGATCACACTGAACAGAACCGCCCGCAGGATGAACTGATTGATGGGCGCCAATATCTCCCTCTCCCGGATCAGTGTCCCTAAAACCATGCCGTTGGCCAGGGTCTGGTACGTCACCCATACTTCGTCGTTGTCGACCCTTCCCCTCTCGGTTCGGATCACATATCGATTGGAATCCAAGTTTTTAAAGAGTACCTGGTACTGCTTGTCGATATCCTCGAAAAAGGCGCCCTTGGGATAGTCCGGATGATAGATCACGTCATTATCATTCTGCAAAAGGAATCCGTACCCCGTCTTATAGGCAGAAATGGCGGCCGTGGCATCTCGGATCACGTTCAGATCCACATTCATCCCCACCAGTCCCACAAAGGTATTGCTGATATAAATAGGAGCACAGTAGGATATCACATCTCGTTCCAATGTCTCATCATGGCAGGGTTCCACCCAGGTGGGCTTTCCTGCGGCAATGGGCTTGTAATACCAACCCACATGCTCCAGATCCGTGGGATCATAGTCATTGATGGCAAGCAACGGCAGATCCACAAAATCCTTGCCGGACAGACCCAAATAGATCCCCTCATCCGTGTAATCCGCATACTTGTCAAAGCGATAGAATACGGAGATACTCCCCTTAGTATTCTCTGCGATATTAACGGCCAAGGGCCGCACATCCTCCAGGTGCACTTTTCTCTGGGCATCATCATCAAGGTTAATGCCGTTTGATAAGGCACCGACGATGTAATTATACAAAGTGATGGTGGATCGCTCCACATTGCCCAATATGGCATTTACCGCAGTCACGTTCTCGGACTCGATCTTTTGTGCCAGCTGGGTGGCATCATCCACACTGACCTGATAGATCAGGCTGACCCCGATGGCGTCCACCACCAAAGTAGATACCATCACCAGTCCGATCACCGTCATCATCAGTCTTGTCTTAAAGCTCTTCGTTTTCAGCATATGTTCGTCCTATATCGCTACTGCTGCATCAAAACTTCCAGCTCGGTCTGGGCAGCATCAAGACCCTCGTCAACGCTCACTTTTCCATCCAGGATCTCTAACATATGGGCTCCCAAGATGGTAACGAATTCATTCCACTCTTTCATAACCGGTCGATAAGTTCCGCTTTCCAGCGCCACATCGATCTGCTCGAAATAAGGATACTTCTGCAGTATGTCCGAATCCTGGAGGCAGGAATAGCGACAGGGCACACCGCCCAAATCTATGGTAGATTTCTGTACGTCGGGATCCATCAGGTATTTTAACAGCGCTACCGCGCTTTCTTTATTCTCGCTGTTTGCCGCGATGCCCAGCATCCATACGCCGTATACGTTAGCATTATAGGCCACGGATCCATCTTTAATCTTGCCGGGCAATGCCACATATTCCGCCGCGCTTTCGTCATTCGGCGTATACCAGCCCGGCCATGCCACCGCCTGTCCGGCCTCCCCGGAATCAATGGCTTCGATGAGTTCTTCCTTTGGCATGGCTGCACCGGTGGCAATGAGCTCCATGTAATAGTTCAGTGCATCACGAAACTCCGGCGTATTTACCGTGGGCTGGTGATTGTCATCTACGACCCAGCCACCGAAGGACAAAAGAAAGGGCATGAAATCCACCACCACATTATTCTCCGTGTCCCCGCGGTAAAGGAACCCCATCTTTCCCTGCTCCGCCAGACTTTTGCTGGCACTCATCACATCATCAAGTGTCGGAAAGACAACATCTTCCTTTCCGGCTTTTTGCTCGATCAGATCCTTGTTAAATAAAAGAACGGTCACATTTCCATAATAGGGAGTGACGTAGAGATTTCCGTTGTAATAGGAGATATCCGTGGTGGCATCGATGATATCATCATCCAGAGAATAGCCCAGATCGTAGAGATCTGCCAGATAACCCTCGGACGCAAACTCTGCGATCCAGGATCCGTCCACCATACATAGATCCACGCCTCCCTCTTTTCCGGCTTCCGCGATCTTGTCATGAAGATCCGCTTCGGACAGCCGAAGGACTTTACAGGTCACATTATGATCCGCCTCGTAGTGGCTTAAGCAATCCTCGATCACATCCGCATAGGTGCCATCCCGAAGGGCCAGGGTGATCTGTCCCCCATCGATGTCGGAATCCGTTTGGGTCCTGTCACCGGATAAAGCTGTGCAACCGGACAGCAGGCAAATGATCAATGTCGTGATTACCGTCAGGGTAATTTTTTTCATCTGTTATCCTCCCTGAAAAAAGCAAAAGATGTGCATCAAAGCACCGATCTGTTCTTAACATACGATGATTTATGCCTATTTCAGGTCATACTCCAAACGAACGGTAATGGTAGCCGTCTTGTTTCTGGAAGTGGTATCAAAAGCTCCTTCGTAGGAGTAACTGCTGGTGCCGGTATTCTGGGCGGTGATCTGAAATACTCCCAGGCTGGAATTTTGGAGTTTGCCCAGCTTTGCACCGGAGTTCTTTGCGATGATATCGATACGCTCCTTTGCATTGGCGGAGGCCTTGTCAATGAGATCCAACTTCAAGGCATCCAGATCCGAATAGTAGTATTCCGGCGAATCGGAAGAAAGCTCTACACCCTTGTCCAAAAGGGAAGATATATTCCGGGAGATCTTTTCCACCTGACTCATGTTGGAGGA
>JAIKZU010000023.1 GCA_024681985.1 Lachnospiraceae bacterium
TCTGGGTTGGAATGTCAGCTACATCTTTTTGTTCCTGAGTGCTTTTGAGATGCGGGATCGGAATGCAGGGAAGTTTTTTCATCCGCTGATGCTTTTACCCATCCCCATCAACATCTTTCAGTTTTACCTCTACCTTCCCTATGGCGGCATCATCAATAACCTCTACCAGGGGATCATCTTGACCGTTACCGCCTGCTTTTGTTTAAGAGGGATCCTCTACTATCTGAAAAACAGAAAAAACGGCACTGCTTTTCCCTATTTCCAAGCAGTGGCGCTTTTATTTCTTACGACGGAATACGGTATGTGGACCTCCTCCTGTTTTTCCTGGCCGGATGATGTGCGAAATCCCTATTACTACTTGGAATTTGCCCACTATATCCTCGCCCTCTTTTTTGCTTACTGCGTCAAAAGAGACTACGAAGCTGCCGGTTTTACAGTGCATGAAAAAAGTACCTCGGAGTTTCGCTCCCAGCTGATCCTGCAAATGGTCCTGGCCTTTTTTATCATGGGGACTTCCACCGGAGGATATGCATTCGCCGAATGGGTAAAAAACTCTTTCCCCGACGGCACTCCCACGGACGTGATGTATCGCTTTATCACAATCATTCTGTTTGGCATCTCTGCCTTTTTGGTGGTGGTGATCCTGGGATTTATCTATCTGGTAAAAAGCCGCTTCAAAGAAATTCCGAAAACCGACACCAAATTCTCCGGAAATCGACGTGGGCGAACGAACTTTATCCTGACCCTTTTTGTGACGCTGGTCTTGATGGTCACGGTAGTGATCTATAACTGCCGCATTCTCTACAATGTATCCGTGAATAATGTGCTAAACGCCGGCGAAGACAAAGCCGTCTCCACAGCCACGGAATTAAAGACCTACCTATCCATCGCAAACTCCGTACTGAACGTGGTGGCAGACTCCGTGGATCTCATGATCGAAGAGGGAGCCTCCCAGGAGGAGATCAAGCATTATCTGGAAGTACAGACCCAGCAGCAGTTTAACCATTTCGACGAAAACTTTACCGGTCTTTATGCCTATGTAAATGGGGAATATATGGACGGATCCGGCTGGGTGCCACCGGCGGATTACGATCCGGAAAGTCGTGACTGGTACAAGATCGCCGTGGACGCCGGAGGCGAGTTGGTGATCGTATCTCCTTATGTGGACGCCCAAACGGGAGACGTGGTCATCTCCTTTGTCAAACTTCTTTCCAACAGCGGCACGGAAGGCTCCTATATAAAGCGAAACGTGGCAGCCTTGGATGTCATCATCAACCATGTACAGGATGTGACCGATGCGGTGGATATCTCCGGAAAAGGCTACGGCATGGTGATCACCAGAGACGGCATGATCGTTGCCCACAAAGAAAAATCTCTCATCGGAAAAAGCATACCGGAGATCTTTGACCAAAAGATCATGAATGACATCAATAAGACCCAAAGCGGAACCTTTACGGAATATATCAACGGCGATGACCACACCTTCTTCGTCAGTCCCGTCATCAACCAGTGGTACGTTGTGATCGTGGTGGACAACAAAGAATTATACGAAGACGTGCGCCTGCAGGTGACCATCAACATCATCATCTCCCTCATCATCTTTGCCCTCATCACCCTGATCTATTATCTGGGGTATAAAAACGAGCAGCTCTATGGCAAAAAGATGGAGGAGTTCAACGCCAACCGGCAAAAGCAGGAATACGAATCCAGAGTACTGCGTCTGGAAAAGAAGGCAGCCGATGAAGCGAATAAAGCCAAGAGCTCCTTCCTGGCGGATATGTCCCATGAGATCCGGACGCCCATCAATGCCATCCTGGGCATGAATGAGATGATCCTTCGGGAATCCAAGGATAAAGGCATTATGGAATATGCAAAAAATGTGGAGACTTCGGGAAAGAACCTTCTGGCCCTGATCAATGGTATCCTGGATTTTTCCAAGATCGAGGAAGGAAAGATGGAGATCGTGCCCGTTCGCTACGGCATGCGCTCTTTGATCTCCTATCTCGTAAATGCGGTACTGACCAAAGCCAATGACAAGGGGCTGAAATTTGTTCTGAATATCGACGAAACCCTGCCTTCCGAGCTCTTTGGTGACGATCTGCGCATCAGTCAGATCATCGTCAATCTTTTATCCAACGCAGTAAAGTATACCCACGAGGGTACCGTTACCCTGTCCATGCGGGTAGCGGATATCTCCGGTGAACATGTGCTTTTGCATGTGGAAGTAAAAGATACCGGTATCGGCATCCGCCAGGAGGATATGAAAAAACTTTTTGAATCCTTTGAACGGCTGGATGTGATCATTAACCGTTCCATCGAAGGAACGGGACTTGGCATGTCCATCGTCACGGGGCTTTTAAAGCTCATGGACAGCGAACTGAAAGTGGAAAGCGAATACGGCAAAGGAAGCACCTTCTCCTTTGAGCTCTGGCAGCGGATCGAAAACCGCGAAGCCATCGGTAAATACGATCTGGAATCCACGGAAGCCATCAAAACCGATTCCTATAGAGAACTCTTCCATGCACCGGATGCCCGGATCCTCATCGTGGACGATACAAAGACCAACCTTATGGTGGCGAAAAACTTCTTAAAACGCACCCAGATCCAGATCGATACGGCCCTAAGTGGGCAGGAATCCATCGACCTGGCCGGGATGATCCAATATGACGTCATCCTGATGGATCAGCGCATGCCGGGCATGAACGGCACCCAGGCCATGGAGCAGATCCGTGCCTTAGAATTCGGCTTAAATCGCGATACCCCCGTGATCTGTCTGACAGCAGATGCCATCCGCGGCGCAAAGGAACGCTACCTCGCGGAAGGTTTCAACGACTACCTAACAAAACCGGTGGAAGGCAAGGCGTTGGAAAAGATGCTGCTTAAATTCCTTCCCTCCGATATGGTCATCCGCGACTTCGATGAGGAGGAAACCTCTGCCGAAGTTTCATCCGCAGAAGCTCCGGCTGCCGGAAAAGACGACTTCATGCAGCGACTGGAAGACGCCGGCATCCATGCCACTGACGCCCTTGTCTTTTTCAACGGAGACCGGGAATTTTTCAAAGAGATCTTAAAAGCCTTTATAAATGAGTCCGATCCCCGTCGGGATGCTCTGTTAAAAGGCTATGCGGACCGTGACTGGGACGGATATAATATCACGACGCACGCGCTGAAAAGTACTTCCAAATCCTTTGGAGCAGATGAGATATCCGAGCTGGCCAAAACCTTGGAAATTGCTTCCGCCGAAGGGGATGAGGCTTTGATCGACAAAGAGCACCAGCGATTAATGTCCATGTATGACGATATGGTTTCTTGCATAAAAAATGCCCTCGACATGGCTTGATCCATTAACCCGTTATTCTTTGCACAACAAAAGCAGGGGTTATAAGCCCCTGCTTTTATCATGGTCCGATATTTTTATGCCAACGCCTCTAATACGGCTTTGGACAACTGATCCGCGCAGGAAGTCCCCCTGCCCTTGCAGTCGTTTCCTTTCAGGATCTCGGCTGCGCGGCGGGCGTCTGTGCCTTCTAAGAGTCTGCCGATGGCTTTTAAGTTTCCGTTGCAGCCGCCTTCAAATTTCAGGTTATAGATTTTTCCTTCCTCGTCCAGATCATAATCGATCTGTCTGGAGCAGACCCCTTTGGGGGCGTAAGTGTAGTGCTTCATATTTCTCTCCTTTTCTTATGCAAACAACGCATCAAATTCTTTTTTCTTTACTTCCATCTCTGCCAGATCCGAACTGTAATCCCGATCCTCGCGATGCCGCAGGGACTCTGTGATCCGATCCACCGGATCCAAAAGCGGTCCTAAGGAAAGGTTGGCCAAAGCTCCCTTTAACTTATGCGCGCTTTCAAAAGCCCGGTCAAGGTCCTTTTTTTCCAGAGCATCTTTGATATCCGAAAAACCGGCATCCTCCCGGATCCGTCCCACAAGCTTTAAATAGAGTTCTTCTTTGCCGGCACAACGGGTGATCCCTTCATCCGTATCTGCGCCGAAGTTTTTCAAGGCTTCTGTCGTCACCATGGTCTTCTAAGCCTCCCTGATCAAATATGCAAACTCTCTTTCCGATACCGGCTTGGAAAAATAGTAGCCCTGGATCATCCGAACCCCCAGCTTCTTTAAGGCATCCACCTGCTCTTTTTCTTCCACTCCCTCTACGGTAACGGGAACCTCCAAAAACTCCGCGATCTCCACCACCAGTTCCATCATGCGCATTCTCTTTTGATCTTTTAACAGATCCTCCACAAAGCGCATATCCACTTTCAATATATCGATGGGCAGGGAGGTCAGCATGTTTAAGGAAGAATACCCACTGCCGAAGTCATCCATCTCGATGACAAAGCCCTCTTTTCGGAATCTGTCCACCGTTTCGATCAGCTGCTTCGTATCGGAAGCATAGGCGGATTCCGTGATCTCCAAATGCAGATCCGAAGGCGCGACATCCGCGTCTTTTACGATCTGAAGCAGTTCCGCCACGATATCGGGATCCTGTATATCGATACGACTGACGTTGACGGAAATGGGAATGGTCACGTCAAATTCATCCTTCCATTTTTTCACCTGCAGTGCCGCCTGCTGCCAGACGTAGCGATCCATCATCTGGATCATACCGTTTTCCTCAAAGAGAGAAATAAAGCTGCCGGGAGAGAGCATGCCAAACTCCGGATGATTCCAGCGCACCAGCGCCTCCGCGCCTTTTAAAGCAGGTGCGTCCTTTGTGATGTCATACTTCGGCTGATACATCACCTTGATCTCACCCTTTACAATGGCATTTGCGATATCCCGAATGAGACGCTCTTCAAAGATCTGTTGTTTTCGCATCTCGGAATCGTAATAGGCGATGAATCGGTTCTGCTTATCCGCAATGGTGTCCCCCGCCATCCGCGCACGGTCGAAGGCCATCTCCAGACGGTCGTCCTCGTCGATCTGCTGGTTGATGCCGAGACGGATCTGGGTATTATATACATCCTCGGCAAAATAGATACCGTCCCGGATCTCCTTTGCCAGATCCTCGTAAGAATCCCGATGCGGCAGGTACAGACTGAAATTGTCTCCTTCGCTGCGACAGGCGATGCCGTCGTTTTCTTCGGCGTATTTTCGGAGGATATCCGCCACCTTTTTTATGGCTTTATTCCCCTCGGGAATACCGTAAAGTTCGTTATAAAGATGGAAATGATTGATATTGACCGTCACCGCATCCATCCTGCGACCGGGATTGAACTTATCTTGCAGAGATGCATATTCATAGAAATAATTCCTGGACAAAAGACCCGTCAGCTCATCCCGCTCGGTGGACTGAATGATCATACGCTCCTCATAGAGCGCAATGATCCGCTTTACACGGGCGATGATCTTTTCCGGCATGTCGTAAGGCTTTTTGATAAAGTCTGCCGCCCCCTTTTTCAGGGACTCGATCTCTGCGGACTCCTCGGATGTCAGAACGATGATGGGGATGTTTTTATAGACTACATCCTCCTGCATTTTTTCCATCACGGCAAAACCGTCCATCACCGGCATCATCAGATCCAAAAGCACCAAAGAAAGCAACGGTCCCTGCTCCTCGATGACGGACATGGCTTTTTTCCCGTCCTCGGCATACAGGACATTATAATGCTCTTCCAAGATCCCCCCGAGGATCTCGCGATTGATCTCTTCGTCATCCACCACCAGAACATTACGTTTGATATTTGAAAAGTACATCAATTCCTCATCCATATTGCTTCTTCCTTTCGTGCTTTTTCCTTGCGTCAATGCAAAACGGTAAAGACATTCTACTATACTTTTAAAGTTTTGCCAAATCCAGCAGACGCCTACCGCACCCGCTTCTTTTCAAAGGCCGCTCCCAGTTCCCGTACCAGTTGCTCCTGGTCGATGGGCTTTGCCACATGACCGTTCATACCGGCTTCCAAGGCATTTTTTACGTCTTCTTCAAAGGCATTGGCCGTCATGGCAATGATGGGAACTTCGGCCCGCAAAGGATCGGAACTTTCCCGGATGGCGCGCGTCGCTTCATATCCGTTCATCCGGGGCATCTGGATATCCATCAGCACCGCATCGTAATATCCGGCAGGTTTTTGCAATACTTTTTCTACCGCTTCCGCACCGTCCTGCGCTTCTTCCACCGCAAGTCCCATCATCTCCAGTATGGCCACGGCGATCTCCCGGTTAATATCCACATCATCCGCCAAAAGCACCCGCTTTCCGCTAAAGTCCACGTCCTTCGGCGCATTTTCTTCCTCGAAGGTTTTGATCTCCTCCTCCGTGGCATAGGGCAAACGAAGCCGTACCGTAAACTCCGACCCCTTGTCCGGCTCCGACGTTACGGTGATCTCTCCTTCCATAATGTCCAGGATCCGCTTGGTGATGGCCATGCCGAGACCGGTTCCCTGAATGCCCTTTTCTTCCGCTTTCTTATCCCGTTCAAAGGCTTCAAATACCTTTGCCGCAAACTCCGACGTCATACCCATCCCGTTGTCTTTCACACGGAAGGTGTAAAGGGATGCATCCCCCGGGCCGGGGCTCTCCTCCAAAGAGATCTCCACCTTTCCCTTTTGAGGCGTATACTTTACGGCATTGGAAGCCAGGTTCAAAAGCACCTGACTTAAGCGCAGCCGATCGGTGATGACGTAAGGGTGCTTTAGACCGCTTTCCGATATGACGAAGGTCTGCTGCTTTGCATCCGCCTGCCCCCGCATGATGGAATCGAGACCGGATAAGAATTCCTCCAGGTTCACCACCTGTCGGGACAGCTCGATCTTTCCGCTTTCGATGCGGCTCATTTCCAAAACATCATTGATCAGGGCCAAAAGATGGGCGCCGGAAGATTTGATCTTCCGCAGATAATCATCCATTTTCTCCGGATCCGTCGTATCCGAAAGTGCCAGGTCCGTAAAGCCCATGATCGCATTCATGGGTGTGCGGATATCATGGGACATATTAAATAAAAAGGAGGTCTTTGCCTGATTTCTGGCCTCGGATTCCAAAGCCTTTTTGTCCGTCTCCCGCTGGCGGGAAAGCATGGTGGTAAAAAGAGAAAACATGATTGCCAGCACCACAAAGACCACCGCCATCTGTATCACGGCATTTGCGGTGACATACCGGACCAAGATGTTTTTCTGTTCCTCCGGAAGCGCACCTCCCTGGTCAATACTCCGCTGGCGGATCCACATCACCGTGGAAAAGAAGATAAAAAAGAGATTTACCATCCACATCACCGTGGATTGTCCGTACAACCGGTTTTTGTCATTTTTATACACATACCAGTAATAGATCATTCCCGACATGCTCCAGATGGCCAGGATAAAATAGGATTCCGTGGCCAGCTTGCTTTCCGCAAAGAAGTTGGGCAAGAGGAGAAAGACAATGGAACAAAGGGAAGCGATCATACCGATGACGGAGATCATACAGATCCGTTTATCGCTGTCATGGGTGTCGATGGCCAGTTTGAAACTGCCGATGGTGCAGTACACATAGACGATGGTGGCGGAAATGGTGGTCACATCCACGATCCATCCGATGGCTGTCCGTCCAAAAATGGGAATGATGGCGGAAAGGATCATGATCAAAAGGATGGCAACCCCGGGTTCTCCGATCCGGTTCTTTCGACCGATGACCTTTGGCATCAATTCCTCCTCCGACATGGTGACCAAAAGCCGTCCCGTCACGCGGTAGAGGCCGAAGAGGCTGGTAAAGATGGCACAGATGATACAAAGGACCAAAAGGTTTAGGCCCGTCACACCCATGGTGGTATATACGCTGTAGAACACAGGGAGTTTAAATAGTCCGTCCGAAACGGAAGACGCCGCCAGATAATCCGACCAGGTCGCAAAGCCCTCCGGAAGAGCCAGGGCCGGGATCAGTGTCAGCATAAAATAGTTTAAGAATCCCGCAATAACGGAAATGGTGACGATGCAGTCTAAATGCTTTACCTTTCGTCCGCCGGAATTTAACATATAGGTCACGGATTCGAATCCCTCGAACATCCAGGGGGCCAGCATGGTGATGCTGAAGACCTCTAAGCCGTTGGGCACGCCGTAATCCGCAAATCCAAAGGAGCCGGGAGCCGTTTTATGTCCCAGGATGAGTACTCCGAAAAAGAGGATGATCACCAATGCGATATGCATCAGTGCCAAAAGAACATGCAGGACCCGCACCACCATCCTGCCGAATATGGCTAAAAGTCCTGCGATCACGATGATACTTATGGTAAGTAAAACCTCACCGAAATAGACGTCATATCCTGCCACCTGGTAGTGGAATCCCCACTGGAGCAAATCTCCCCAGACATAGCGGAGTAAAAGTACGCTTGCCGTCGCGTTTCCCCACATGATGGAAAGATAGGCCAGGAGCATGGCCCAAGCTGCCAAAAAGCCGTGATCCCTTCCCAGGATCTTTCCCACATATACATGCACTCCCGCATCCGTCGGGAAGCGCTTTGCCATGTAGGAGATACTGATGCCGATGAAAAAGACCGTCACCCCTGCCAGTACGATACCGATGGCGGATCCCAAAGGCCCCGCCTCCGGGAGAAAGATATTCCCCGGCATCACAAAGCCGCCCCAGCCGCAGGCACAGGCAAAAGCGTATGCCCAGGCAGAAATATAGCCCACTCTCTCGTTCATGCGTTCCTTCATAAGCATCTCCCGTCCGTCTCAGTCATTGCAAATGCGCATCACTCCTAGATTATACCACGTTTCAGTGACAGAAGAGATACACAAAAAAGCCTGGATCCCGCCTTGGGATCAGGGCTTTTTATGATTTATTATTTCGTCACAGCCGCTTTTATAAACTCTCGAAACAGCGGATGGGGCTTGTTGGGGCGGCTCTTAAATTCCGGATGGAACTGCACCCCTACATGGAACTTGTTCTTTGACACTTCCACAGCCTCTACGATGGAATCATCCGGGGCGGTCCCGCAGACCGTAAGTCCCGCATCCTCCATCGTCTTTCTGTAGGCATTGTTAAACTCGTATCTGTGACGATGCCGTTCGGAGATGCCTTCCTCTCCGTAAGCCTGATACAGTTTTGTTCCTTTTTTGACCCGGCAGGGATAGGCTCCCAGCCGCATGGTGCCGCCTTTCCTGTGGACCTTCATCTGCTCTTCCATCAGGTCGATGACCAGATGCTCTCCTTCGGGATGAAACTCTCCGGAAGATGCATCGGCGATACCGCAGACATTTCTGGCATATTCGATGGTGGCGATCTGCATTCCCAGACATAGTCCCAGATAGGGAATATCGTGCTCTCTGGCATATCTGCAGGCCAAGATCTTTCCTTCGATCCCCCGGTCGCCGAAACCGCCCGGTACGCAGATCCCGTCCAGGCTCCCCAGGATCTCTTCCACATTCTCCTCCGTGATATGCTCACTGTCGATCCATTCGATGTTGACGTGAGCATCATTGGCATAACCGCCGTGGTACAGAGATTCCCGAACGGAAAGATAGGCATCGTGAAGTGCCACATATTTTCCCACGATCCCCACCGTCACTGTCTTCTTTAAGCTCCGGATGCCGTCTACCATCTTTTCCCAGGAAGTCAGATCCAGGGGACGATCGATGAGTCCCAGCTCCCGGCAGGCCACCATATCCAATCCGTTTTTATGCAGCATCAAAGGTGCCTCATAGAGACATTCCATAGTATCGTTTTCGATGACACAGTCCTTTTTTACATTACAAAAAAGAGAGATCTTTTCTTTGATACTGTCTTCCAAAGGCTCGTTAACCCGGGCTACGATGATGTTGGGAAAGATACCCATGGACTGCAGTTCTTTTACGGAATGCTGGGTGGGCTTGGACTTATGCTCATTGGATCCCGCTAAAAAAGGTACCAGGGTCACATGGATAAAAAGGCAGTTTTCTTTTCCTTTTTCCAGTGCCACCTGCCGGATGGCTTCCAAAAAAGGCTGGCTTTCGATATCGCCGGTGGTGCCACCGACCTCCGTAATGAGCACATCCGCATTTGTTTCCTCACCGCCCATGTAGATGAAGTGCTTGATCTCATCGGTGATATGAGGAATGATCTGTACCGTCTGCCCCAGGTATTCCCCGTTTCGCTCCCGGTTTAACACGTTCCAGTACACCTTTCCGCTGGTCAGGTTGGAGTAACGGGTCAGATTCTCATCGATGAAGCGCTCATAATGTCCCAGGTCCAGATCCGTCTCCGCTCCATCATCCGTTACGAATACTTCGCCGTGCTGATAGGGACTCATGGTCCCGGGATCCACGTTCATATAGGGATCCAGTTTCTGAGAGGCCACACGGTATCCTCTCAACTTCAATAGTCTTCCCAAAGATGCGGCGGTGATCCCTTTTCCCAGTCCGGAGACCACGCCTCCGGTGACAAATACATACTTCATTTTTTGCTCCTTTTCCTCTTATCCGTAATACTCGATTACCTGTAATGCGATCTCCCGGCGGCTGACCCGCTGGTTCATTGCATTCTTTTCAATATGCCGGTGTGCTTCTTCCTCACTTAGGCCTTCTTTTTCGATCAGCAGGCATTTGGCCCTGGATATATCCTTTTGCTCCTCCAGCTTCTTTTTCAGTTTCTTCACCTCATTCTGCACCATCTCCAACCGCTTGGCTGTGACGCGGGTAAGCTTCAGCGCGCTCCAAAACAATTTTTTGCTGATGGGTTTTTCCAGGGTGATGACACCGAAATCCTCTACCCTCTCCGAGATGCTCTCGTAAAAATCCGTCTTTACAAAAAGGATCACCTGACAGATATTCTTTTCCGCTATATCGATGGCCAGGTTTTCCGCATGGGATCCAAATACCGGTGTGTTGATGATACACAGGGCAAACTCACGGCTTGTGAGGATCCGTTTTGCTTCCTCCCCGTTTTGGGCGATGGTGAATTCGTCATATCCGTTCTGTTTCAAAAAGTCTCGGTAGAAGTCTGTCGCTTTGGGAGAATCACTTATGATCAAAGCGTTTTCCATACTAATCCTCCGAAAGCTTATTCAACAGTCTGTTTGCGATCTCCTTTTTTGTCCCTTGCTGCACAAAATCACTCTTCTTCGCACAATCAATGGCTTCGGAAAGTGACATGGGCAGTGTCTCGTAAGCACAGTCTTTTTGATCCTGCACTCCCCGCATGCTCTTTTCCTGCATAGGGGGCAGGGTTTCCTTATTTCTCACCCCTTCCAGTCCGGCCTGCAGCACAAAGGCAAAGGCCAGATAAGGGTTCATGCCGGAGTCGGGAGAACGCAGGACAAAGCCTGTCTTTTTCCCCTTATGCTGTACCACCCGAAGCAGGCGGGAGGAGTTCTGCTCCGACCAGGTGATATACTTGGGTGCCTCATTTTCTCCGAACCTTAAATAGGATTCCTCCTGGGAATTTAAAAACACGGTAATATCCCGCATCCGGTGAAAGACGCCGGCTAAAAATGCATCGGCGATCTCGGGATGCTCTTCGGAAAGATCCATCCCGCCCCGGTTAAAGGTGATATACAAATGGAGGCCGTTGCCGCTCTTTCCCTTTAGGGGTTTTGCCGCAAAGGAAGCGTACACGCCGTTTCTGGCGGCGATGTTGGACACCACGTTCTTATAGGTGATAAAGTTGTCCGCGCTCTTTAAGGCATCCGCCGCTTTAAAGTCGATCTCGTTCTGACCGGGACCGGACTCGTGATAGGAAGCCTCCGGCTGGATCCCCATTTCCTCCAAGCAAAGGCAGATTTCCCGGCGGATATTCTCTCCCCGATCCAAAGGGGCCACATCCAGATAGCCGCCGTTGTCCCAGGGGATATTGGTGGGATTGCCCTCCTCATCCGTCTTAAACAGATAAAACTCGCTCTTCAATCCGATGCGGCAGGAGAATCCCGCCTCCTTGCATTCCTTGATGGTATCCTTTAAAAATCTCCGGGCTCCGTGGGGATAGGGTGTGCCGTCGGAGAGCATCAGGTCGCAGTAAAAGCGGATGACGCATCCCTGTTGGGGACGCCAGGGCAGAACGGAAAGCGTGGATGCATCCGGCTTCAATAGCAGATTTCTAAAATACTCGTCCTCATAGCCTTCCACATTAAAGGAATCGAAAGCGATGCCCTCGTAGAGTGCATGCTCCAGCTCGTAGGGCATGATGGAAATGTTTTTGTGGTTTCCGTAGATGTCGCAGAACGCCAGGCGGATGAATTTGACGTCGTTTTCCTCTACGAATTCCAATGCTTCTTCAATCGTGTAACTCATTTTGTTCCCCCTCTGTATTATTGTGATATTTCTTTATTATACGTTGGCAAACAGAACAACGGCACTCGACTACACTATCGTCGTGTCCTCACGCAACGGTACTAAACTCACCGCTGCGCAGTTCGTTAAGTGCCGGCGTTGCGGACGGTCTCGTCGCCGTTTTCTGCTTTGCCCACTTGCATTCTACGTAGTAATGTTGATCAACATTCTGAGTATATCACAGATTCGTATATCCCATGAGGTATTTATCCACTTCCCGGGCGGCGTCGCGGCCCTGGCGGATGGCTTTTACTACCAGGGACTGCCCGGTGTGCATATCCCCTGCGGTAAACACCTTTTCCACATCCGTGGCAAATCCCCCGGGCCGGGTAGCCACGTTGGTCCGGGTATCCGTGGAAACGCCGAAGGCTTTTGTCACATATTCCTCACTTCCCAAAAATCCGGCGGCAATGAGCGCCAGCTGGCAGGGCACTTCCCGCTCGCTACCCTCCTTCGGTACCATATCAAACCGTCCCGTCTTTTCGTTTTTCCGTCGCTCTAAGGAAACCAGAACAGCAGCTGTCAGGTTGCCGTTTTTGTCCTTCTTAAATTCTTTTACCGTAGTGGTATAGATCCGGGGATCTTCTCCGAAGCGATCCATGGATTCCACCTGACCATAGTCCGTCTTTTTCACCAAGGGCCAAAGGGGCCAGGGGTTTGCATCCGTACGCTCTTCCGGCGGACAGGGCATCATCTCCAGCTGCAGCATGGACTTGCAGCCGTGGCGGATACAGCTTCCCACACAATCGTTTCCCGTGTCGCCACCGCCGATGACGATGACATCCTTATCCTTTGCCGAGATATAAGATCCATCTTTCAGGTTGCCCTTCTGATCCAAGCCGTGATCCAAGAGACTCTTTGTGGTGGAACTTAAAAAGTCCACTGCGAAATACACGCCCTCGGCATCCCGTCCCGGCACCTTTAAGTCTCTGGGATGAGAAGCGCCGCAGCAAAGGACCACTGCATCAAATTCTTTCACCAGATCCGTCGCGCTTTTATTCTTTCCCACGTTGACACCTGTGTGAAATTTGATCCCTTCTTCTTCCATCACTTTGAGTTTCCGGTCAATGATGGTCTTTTCCAATTTCATATTGGGAATTCCGTAGCGTAATAGTCCTCCGATCCGGTCATTACGTTCATATACCGTCACTTCATGCCCCCGGAAATTCAGCTGATCCGCCACCGCCAGTCCCGAAGGGCCGGAACCGATGACCGCCACCTTTTTTCCCGTGCGTACTTTCGGCGGCTTTGCATCTGCATAACCGTTGGCATAGGCATATTCGATGATGGTCTTTTCATTTTCCTTTGTAGACACCGGCTCATCTCCCACACCGCAGGTGCAGGCTTTTTCGCAAAGAGCGGGGCAGACACGGGATGTAAACTCCGGAAAGTTGGAAGTCTTTTTCAGTCGCTCATAAGCTTCCTTTAAGTTTCCCCGATACAAAAGATCGTTCCATTCCGGGATCAGGTTATTCAAGGGGCACCCACTGGTCATGCCGCTTAAGTTTTGTCCGTATTGGCAAAAAGGCACGCCGCAATCCATGCACCTGGATGCCTGGATCTGCTGCTCATCCAGTGTCAGTGCGATATGAAATTCGTTATAATCCTTTGTCCGCACCGAAGGGGTAAGTTCCTCCGGATCCTTTCGTGTGTATTCCAAAAAACCGGTTGCTTTTCCCATAATCTTGCTCCTTACATCTTTTCCCCTGTCAACTGCTCAAATGCTTCGTACTCCGCCTGTTCGTGGGAGAGTCCCTTTTCCTCCATGGACACGATAGTCATGATCACCTTCTTGTAATCGTGAGGGATGATCTTTTTAAACTTCGGCAGATAATCCGTAAACTTGGAAAGGATCTTCTTTCCTTTTTCCGAACCCGTGGCCTCCACGTGCTGCTGGATCATTTCCTTTAGTTCCTGCACATCGTACTTGTCTGTCACCTGTTCTAAAGCCACCATGGTCTTGTTGACCTTTTTATAAAGACTCTGGTGCTCGTCTAAGACATAGGCGATGCCGCCGCTCATGCCGGCTGCAAAGTTTTTGCCCACGTGGCCCAGGACCACTACCCGGCCGCCGGTCATATACTCACAGCCGTGATCGCCGCAGCCCTCCAGCACCGCCGTAGCGCCGGAATTCCGCACCGCGAAACGCTCCCCCGCCACACCGCAGATATAGGCCGTACCGGAAGTAGCGCCATAGAGGGCCACGTTTCCGATGATGATATTTTCATCCGCTGCATAGGGCGCATCGGGATGGGGATGCACAATGAGTTTTCCGCCGGACAATCCTTTTCCGAAATAGTCGTTGGAATCTCCCTCCAGGGAAATGGTCAGTCCCTTGGGGATGAAGGCACCGAAGCTCTGTCCCCCGGCTCCGTGGCAGTTCACCCGGTAAGCATCCTCCTCCAGAGAGGTCTTAAACTCTCTCGTCAACTCCGCACCGAACAGGGTACCGAAGGAACGGTTCACGTTAGATACCTGCAGGCTTACTTTCTTTTTCTTTTTCAACTCCGGCAGCAACACCTTTTCATCCGGGGTTTCTTCCAGTTTGAAATCATATACATCCTTGTGATGATAATCGATCTTCTGCTGCTTCATCTGGGTCCTGTGATCCACCGCCTGATACAGGATGGGATCCAGGTTCAAATGCAGATGTTTTTTCTCCAGAAGGTCGTCTCGGATCTCCAAAAGGTCGCTTCGTCCCACCAGTTCGTCCACGGTCCGCACACCTAAGGATGCCATTACTTCCCGTAGGTTTTGTGCCACAAAACGCATAAAATTCACCACATACTCCGGCTTTCCGCTAAAGCGCTTCCGAAGTTCCGGATTCTGTGTCGCCACACCCATGGGACAGGTATCTTTTTGGCAGGCCCGCATCATGACGCATCCCATGGTCACCAGAGGCGCTGTGGCAAAACCGAATTCCTCTGCCCCCAGCATACAGGCGATGGCCACATCCCGACCGGTCAAAAGCTTTCCGTCGGTTTCGATCACCACTTTGTTCCGCAGACCATTTTGGATCAGGGTCTGGTGGGTTTCCGCCAATCCGATCTCCCAGGGCATCCCCGCATTGTGAATGGAGGTCACAGGGGCCGCACCGGTTCCTCCGTCGTAGCCGGAGATCAGGATCACCTGGGCTCCTGCCTTTGCCACGCCGCTGGCCACGGTCCCCACACCGGCTTCCGATACCAGCTTTACGGAGATCCGTGCATCTTTATTTGCATTTTTTAAGTCATAGATCAGTTCCGCCAAGTCCTCGATGGAGTAGATATCATGATGAGGCGGCGGGGAGATCAACGCCACTCCCGGAGTGGACAGCCTCGTCTTTGCGATCCAGGGATATACCTTTTTCCCCGGGAGATGTCCTCCCTCGCCGGGCTTTGCCCCCTGGGCCATCTTGATCTGGATCTCGTCAGCGGAAACCAGATACTCACTAGTGACACCGAACCGGGCGGAGGCCACCTGCTTGATGGCAGAACACCGATCCACCTTTTGTCCTTTGGTCAAAAGACGCTCCGGCTCCTCTCCGCCCTCGCCGGAATTGGATCTTCCGTGAAGCATGTTCATGGCAATGGCCATGGTCTCATGGGCTTCCTTGGAGATGGAGCCGTAGCTCATGGCACCGGTTTTAAAACGGCGCACGATCTCGTCCACGCTTTCCACCTCGTCTATGTCGATCGGTTTCTTTGCATATTTCAGTCCAAAGAGTCCCCGCAGATTCATGACTTTGCCATCGGCATTTACAAGATCCGTAAATTCTTTAAACTTCTCGTAGTCGCCGGTCCTGGTCGCATGCTGTAAAAGATGGATTGCCTGCGGATTATAAAGATGCTCTTCTTTTCCGCTGCGGAATTTGTGCACGCCCATGGAATCCAAACTAACGTCCTCGCCAAGTTCCAACGGATCGAATGCACGGTCATGGAGATACTCCACATCCTTTTCGATATCCGAGATACCTTTTCCTCCGATACGGGAAATACATCCGGTAAAGTACTTGTTGATCACGCTCTCATGGATACCCACTGCCTCAAAGATCTTTGCGCCTTGATAGGACTGGATGGTGGAGATCCCCATCTTGGAGGCGATCTTTATGATGCCTGAAATGACAGCCTCGTTATAGTCGTCCACTGCCGCATGATAATCCTTGTGCAATAATCCCTCATGGATGAGCTGCTGGATACTCTCATGGGCCAGATAGGGATTTACCGCAGAGGCTCCGAAGCCCAAGAGGGTTGCGAAATGATGCACGCTCCTCGGCTCGCCGCTTTCGATGATGAGTGACAACTGGGTTCTCTTTTTCGTCCGTACCAGATGCTGCTGCAGAGCGGATACCGCCAAAAGGGACGGGATCGCCACATGATTTTCATCCACACCGCGGTCGGACAGGATGATGATATTCGCGCGGTCACGATAGGCACGGTCCGCCTCCACGAAAAGACGCTCAATGGCCTTTTCCAGAGAGGTATTTTTGTAATAGGTGATGGGGATCGTCGCCACAGAGAATCCCTCCACCTTCATATGCTTGATCTTTAACAGATCCGTATCCGTAAGGATCGGATTGTTGATCCGGAGCAGATGACAGTTTTCTTCCTTCTCACGAAGCACGTTGCCCGCGGATCCCATAAAGATCGTCGTACTGGTCACGACCTTTTCGCGGATGGAATCGATGGGCGGATTTGTCACCTGTGCAAAGAGCTGCTTGAAGTAATCAAAGAGCGGTCGATGCATATCGGAAAGCACCGCAAGGGGGGAATCCACACCCATAGATCCGATGCTCTCGGAGCCGGTTTCCGCCATAGGAAGGATCGTCTCGCGGACATCCTCGTAGGTATAGCCGAAGGCTTTTTGCAGGCGGGTACGCTCCTCTTTTTCATAGAAAGGAACGGACACGTTCGGGATCTTTAAGTCATGCAGATGGTTTAAGTTCTGATCCAGCCAGAGACCGTAAGGTGCGCGGTTTGCATAGTGCTCCTTGATCTCCTCGTCGGTGTAGAGAATCCCCTTTTTCGTGTCGACGAGAAGCATCTTGCCGGGCTTTAATCTCTGCTTGCTTAAGATCCGGCTTTCTTCTATGGGAAGTACACCCACCTCGGAGGACAGGATCAGATAATCGTCGTTTGTCACATAATAACGCGAAGGGCGAAGGCCGTTCCGGTCCAATACCGCGCCCATCAGCTCACCATCGGAAAACAGGATGGAAGCCGGGCCGTCCCAGGGCTCCATCATGGTGGCATAGTACTGATAGAAATCCTTTTTCTCCTGCGGCATCGCCTTGTTATGGCACCAGGGTTCCGGAATCGTGATCATCACAGCCAAAGGAAGCGGCATACCGTTCATCGCTAGAAACTCCAGCGTATTATCCAGCATCGCGGAGTCGGATCCGGAGGTATTTACCACCGGTGTGATCTTTCCCATCTCGTCTTCCATGTAATCGGAAACCATGGTCTCCTCACGAGCCAACATCTTGTCCGCATTACCTTTTATGGTATTGATCTCGCCGTTGTGTACGATAAAACGGTTGGGATGTGCTCTCTCCCAACTGGGGTTTGTATTCGTGGAAAAACGGGAGTGTACCAGCGCGATGGCCGACTTATAATTCTCGTTTTCCAGATCCGAGAAGAAGGCACGCAGCTGATTTACCAAAAACATGCCCTTGTAAACGATGGTGCGTGACGAAAAAGATGCTACATAGGTATGCTCGTCACAGGTCTGCTCGAACACGCGTCGTGCGACATAGAGCCTGCGTTCGAAGTCCCAACCGGCCTTAACATCCTTCGGACGACGCACAAAACCCTGGAGGATGTTCGGCATGCAGTCTCTCGCCATCTTTCCTAAGATGGCAGGCTTAACCGGAACATTTCTCCATCCCAAAAACTCGAGGTTTTCTTTTTCCACCGTGATCTCAAACATCCGCTTTGCGCGGTTTAAATCAATCTCCTGGCGGGGCAGAAACAGCATGGCGATACCGTAGTCACCCTCATCACCAAGTTCCACCGGATCCTTTGTCTTTGTGTTTTTGATCTCCGATGTGATGCCGGAAAAGAAATCGTGTGAGATCTGCAATAAGATTCCCACGCCGTCGCCGGTCTCTCCGCTGGCATCTTTTCCCGCCCGATGCTCCAAATTCTCCACGATGGAAAGGGCATCCGACACCGTCTGATGGGTCTTTATCCCCTTGATGCTGACGACTGCACCGATCCCGCAATTGTCATGTTCAAAACTTTCGTTATACAATCCCTGCTCTTTCATCTTCGTCACCTCGCCTGACTGAAATCTATTTCTCTCCTGCCGGGTACTCTCCCGTAAAACATGCCGTACAAAGAGGCAGATGATCTGCCATCTCGCTTAGGTCTTCCACGTCCAAGTATTCCAAAGAAGCGCCGCCCACGATGCGGTTGATGGTATCCGCACTGTTTTTTGTGGCGATGAGTTCCTTATTTGTCGGAACATCCACCCCGTAATAACAGGGGTGTAAAAAGGGAGGAGAGGAAATACGGATATGTACTTCCTTTGCTCCGGCGCTCTTTAGCATGCGGACCAGATTTTCCATGGTGGTTCCCCGGACGATGGAGTCATCCACTAAGACCACTCGCTTTCCTCTGACCACTTCCTCCAAAATACTTAACTTCATCTGTACACCCAAAGCCCGCTCATCCTGGGAGGGCTTAATAAAGGTGCGCCCGATGTAAGAATTCTTATGAAAGGCCAGATCAAAGGGGATACCCGATGCCTTTGCAAATCCCTTGGCTGCCGCGATGCCGGACTCCGGAACTCCCGTTACGATGTCCGCATCCACGGGATGCCGCTTGTATAAAAGCTCTCCTGCTTTCATCCGCGCATCGTAGACTTTTACGCCGTCGATGGCGGAATCGATCCTTGCAAAATAGATATATTCAAATATACAGTGGGCCTTTTTTTCCTGCCGCAGGCTGTAGTCGGATCTGATCCCGTCCTCGGTGATCGTAAGTATCTCTCCCGGTTCGATATCCCGGATAAACTCGGCACCCATGGCTGAAAGCGCACAGCTTTCCGATGCCACCACATAGGTCAGATCTTTTTTTCCTAGGCACAAGGGACGTATCCCGAAGGGATCCCGGACAGCGATCAACTTTTTGGGGCTCATGATCACAAGTCCATAGGCACCCTTTAGCTTCTTTGCCGTCTTGTACACCGCCTCTTCCACGCTTTCGGAATGTACACGGTTTTTTGCGATGTGAAAAGCGATGAGTTCCGAGTCCATGGTGGTATGAAAAATTGCCCCCGTCCGGATCAGCTCCTCCCGGAGTTCATCGGTGTTTACGATGTTTCCGTTATGGGCCAGAGAAAGCTTTCCTTTACAATAATTTAGGACCAGTGGCTGTGTGTTTTCCCGGATGCTTTCTCCCGTTGTGGAATAGCGTACATGACCGATTCCCATATTTCCTCTTAATGTCGAGAGCTGCTCCTTGGAAAACACCTCCGCCACCAGTCCCATATCCTTTATGCAACTGACATCCAGGTGCTTTGCCCCCGTATCCGTAACGGCAATGCCGCAGGCTTCCTGTCCTCTGTGCTGTAACGACAAAAGCCCGTAGTAAAGATACGGCGCGATATTATCTTTTACCGGTGCGTAGATCCCTACAACACCGCATTCCTCATGAATACTGCTCATATACGTTTCCTTCCCAAAACATAAGCACAAAAAAGGGGACTTCAAGCAAGCCTAAGCTTTCTTGAAATCCCCATTGATTTCCATATGAATATGCCCGTGGCATTCTCCACAAACACAAAACTATCTTACCACGAAATGAGAAGATGTCAATACATAAACTAAGTATCGATCCTATATACTTTTTTACATCATCTTGCTCTCATAATCCTGGAGTTCATGAAAAATATTATCTACGACCGCCGTTTTCCCCAAAAAACTTAGAAACATTTTTTAAGGATTTCCATCACATCTTTTTCGCCAAGTTTTATATAAGCTCTCGTTGAAATCCCACTGGTGCGAACAGCTTCTCTAGCCATAAACTCAAACTTTGCATCGTCAATTCCAACCTCCGAAAGCGAGGACGGCATACCTAGAAGAAGAAAGAAATCACGTACTTTTTTTATACCTTCCTTCGCTGCCATCATATCATCATCTGCCTCCACACAAAAAACTTCCCTTGCAAACCGGGCAAAGCGAACTTTAGTGTGTTCGCTAAGTACATACTCCATCCAAACCGGTGTCAGAATGGCCAGTCCCACACCATGGGTCAAATCATAACAACCACTTACCACATGTTCTATGGGATGCACCGACCAGGCACCACCTTTCCCTACAGTCAAAAGATGGTTTAAGCCCACTGTGGAGGCCCACATCAAATTGGAACGGGCCTCATAGTTTTTAGGGTCTTCCATCACAATGGGGCCATATTTCACCACAGTTTTCATTACTCCCTCACTTAAAACATCCGTAATAAACGCTTCATCATTGGGCTGGAAATACTGTTCCATAACATGAGACAAAATATCCACAGTTCCTGCTGCAGACTGCCTGGGTGGAAGGGAGTATAAATACGTTGGATCACAAATGGATATCTTGGGATATAAAAGAGGCGTATTGATTTCCAATTTTTCACAAGTCTCTTCGTTTGTAATCACAGCCCCACTGTTCATTTCCGAACCTGTGGCGCAAATGGTTAATACCACTGCTATTGGAAGAGCCTCCTTTACTTTTGATGTATCCAACACCAAATCCCATGGATCTCCGACATAGCAGGCTCCAGCAGCAATATGCTTGGATGCATCAATAGTGCTTCCTCCTCCCACAGCTAGAATTGCATCGATGTTTTGTTCCTTGCAAATGGCTGTGCCCTTTCGCACTG
>JAIKZU010000027.1 GCA_024681985.1 Lachnospiraceae bacterium
TTTTTTAAGTTTGCGTATGCGATGGCTGCACATACGGAATCCGTATCCGGATTTTTGTGTCCGATGATCCAGACCTTTTTCTCACTCATTTATCTACCTCTGCTCATGTATACGATGATTATGCAATAAAAAACGGCTCCCCGTCTCCAAACGGAGACAGGGAACCGTCTCCTAAACGGTTCTTTTTAAAAAATCCCCAAGAGCAAAAACAGGATCGCAACTCCCACACCCAGGTTTAAGATCAAAAGCACAATAGTAAAGATCACTTTACCGCTGACCTTCTTAAACTGTGCCTGGGTCTCTTTGAAGGTGGTGTCCGCTTCGGCCCTCTCGTCCAAAAGTCCCTGTATATTACGATAGACTTTGACGTTTTCATTATGTACCTTATCGTAAAGATCCGTCTTCATTCCCTCTACGGAATCGGAAACGGAAGACAGTCCGGAAAACTCATTTCGCAGTTCATCCAAAACCCGATCCACCTGGGTTTCCACGTTGGTGACCAGGGCATCCGCCTCGGAATGCTTTTTCTCCAGCTGTGCCTCCAAGTCCGTCAGGGTACGCTGCATCTCTGCGTTCTGGGCTTCCTTTTGATGCAACTGGGACTCCAGTTCATCCACCCGGTTTTCTCTGTCCCGGATCATGGACTGAATCTTCTGTGCTTTCTCCCGGAAGGCATCGATCTCCTTCAGTAAAATATCGTCCGTATTTGTCTTTTCCATATTCTCTTTTTTCACACTCTCCGTCTTTATACTGTCCGGCTTATCTTCCTTTTCCGGCTGCACGATCCCTGCCGCTACCAGTTTCTGCCGGATGATAAAATCCTTATCCAGACCGGTGGTATCCAATTGATTTAAGTCTTCTGTCAACATATTCATCCTCACACCAAAACGTTAAACACGCTAAAAAGCATAAAATATTTTATCATCAAAAAATGCAAAAGTAAAGATATCCCATAAACCCCAAACATACAAAGATACCCGCAAAAGACCGATCAACGGCCTCTTGCGGGCATCCCATAAACAACATGAATTACATCTGATAAAACAGATTATTTGTAGAGATCAACCAACTTGGTCAGGTACTCGTAACGCTCCTTATACTGCTGTTCGGACTCTGCAAAGAGCTTAGCAGCCTTATTCGGGTTGAACTTAGCCAAAGCAGCGTAACGGCTCTCACCCTTAAGGAATTCCTGGAAGTCTCCTGTAGGAGCCTTGGAATCAAGGATGAATGCGGGCTCGCCCTTCTTTGCAAGTTCCGGATTGAAGCGGAAGTCGAACCAGTAACCAGCCTCAACAGCCAACTTCTCCTCGGTCTGTGCCTTAGCCATACCCTTACGGATACCATGGTTGATACAAGGTGCGTAAGCGATGATCAGGGAAGGTCCAGGATAAGCCTCAGCCTCAGCCAGAGCCTGTACACACTTGGCAGGATCAGCACCCATGTTGATCTGTGCAACATATACGTAGCCGTAGCTCATAGCGATGCCTGCCAAATCCTTCTTCTTGGTCTCTTTTCCACCTGCAGCAAACTGTGCGGTAGCGCCAAGAGGTGTGGACTTAGAAGACTGTCCGCCGGTGTTGGAGTAAACCTCGGTATCGAATACCATAACGTTGATATCCTTGCCGGAAGCGATGATGTGGTCTAATCCGCCGAAGCCGATATCGTAAGCCCATCCGTCACCACCGAATACCCACTGGGACTTCTTTGCCAGATAGTTCTTTTCTTTTAATACTGCCTTTGCAGTGTCAGATCCTTCTGCTTCCAGAGCAGCTACCAGCTTGTCTGTAGCTACGCCGTTTGTCACGCCGCTTTCGAAGGTGTCGTTCCACTCTTTAACCGCAGCCTTAACATCAGCGCTGCCGGTCTTCTCGCACAGTTCATCCAAAGTAACTTTCAGACGATCGCGGATCGCACGCTGTGCCAAAAGCATACCGTAACCGAACTCAGCCGCATCCTCAAACAGAGAGTTGGACCAAGCGGGACCCTGTCCCTTCTTGTTTACGGTGTAAGGTGTGGAAGGTGAGGAGTTACCCCAAATGGAGGAACATCCTGTGGCATTTGCGATGTACATACGATCACCGAAGAGCTGTGTGATCAGCTTCGCATAAGGTGTCTCACCACATCCGCCGCAAGCTCCGGAGAACTCCAACAGAGGCTGCTTGAACTGAGATCCCTTAACGGAATTGATCTTAAACTTCTCGATGACATCCTGCTTCTCAGGTAAGGTAACTGCATAATCGAAGTATGCCTGCTCGCCTTCATTCTCCTCGAAAGACTGCATGGTGATGGCCTGTACCTTGTCAGGACAGGTGTTCACGCAGGAACCGCATCCGGTACAATCGTAAGCGGAAATAACGATGGAGAACTTGTAGTCGGGCATGCCGGTCATATCCTTGCAGGTCATTCCTTCGGGTGCCTTTGCAGCTTCGTCTGCTGTCATAGCAACGGGACGGATGGCTGCATGAGGACATACGTAAGAACACTGGTTACACTGGATACACTTGGTCACATCCCAAACCGGTACGTCGGTAGCAACACCACGCTTCTCGAAAGCAGCGGTACCGCTGGGTGTATGGCCGTCCACATATTTCTTTGCAACAGAAACAGGAATGGTATTACCCTGCTGTGCGTTGACTTTGATCTGGATATCCTTAACGAAATCAGCTGCTGCGCCGCTTCCCTTCACTTCCTGTGTAAAGTCATCATCCTTAGCGTTCTTCCAGGATTCCGGAACCTCAACCTTTACATAAGCGGTAGCACCGGCATCGATGGCGTCATGGTTCATCTTTACGATGTCATCACCCTTCTTTGCATAGGACTTGGTAGCTGCGTCCTTCATAAGGCCGATCACCTGCTCCTCGGGGATGAGCTTGGTCAGTGAGAAGAAAGCTGACTGCAAAACGGTATTGATACGCTTGCCTAAGCCGATCTCCTTACCGATCTTTACACCGTCGATGATGTAGAACTGAATGTCGTTCTCAGCGATGTATCTCTTCACCTGTCCGGGAAGCTTCTCTTCCAGTTCGTCCACGGTCCACTGGGTATTGAAGAGGAAGGTTCCGCCGGGTACTAAGTCCTGCACCATGTTGTACTTGTAGATGTATGCCGTACAATGGCAAGCTACGAAGTTTGCCTGGCTGATCAGGTAAGTGGAACGGATGGGTGTATGACCAAAACGTAAGTGGGAAATGGTCACACCACCGGATTTCTTGGAGTCATAATCGAAGTATGCCTGTGCATACATATCGGTGTTGTCACCGATGATCTTGATGGAGTTCTTGTTCGCACCAACGGTACCGTCTGCACCCAAGCCCCAGAACTTGCAGTTCGTGGTTCCTTCGGGAGTGGTAACCGGGTTCTCCTTACGCTCAAGGGAAAGATTTGTCACATCATCCGTAATGGAAAGTGTGAAACGCTCTTTGTCCTCATTCTTGTATACGGCAATGATATCAGCCGGGATGGTGTCTTTGGAACCTAAGCCGTAACGTCCGCCAAAGATGGTCACGTTATCGAACTTCGTACCCTTTAATGCAGCAACTACATCCAGGTACAGAGGCTCACCCAGAGATCCGGGCTCTTTTGTACGATCCAGAACGGAGATCTTCTTAACGGTATCAGGAAGTGCCTTGATCAGAGCATCCGCAACGAAAGGACGATACAGACGAACCTTTACGACACCGACCTTCTCTCCTCTCTTCATGAGGAAGTCGATGGTCTCGTCGATGGTCTCACAAACGGAACCCATGGCAACGATCACGTGCTCAGCGTCATCCGCACCATAGTAGTTAAACAGGCTGTAGTTTGTACCAAGCTTCTCATTCACTTTGTCCATGTACTTCTGAACAACAGCGGGAAGCTCTTCGTAATAGGAGTTGCAAGCCTCTCTGGACTGGAAGAAAAGATCCGGGTTCTGAGCGGAACCTAACTCCATGGGGTTGTTGGGATTTAATGCGTTCTTCTTGAACTCTTCCACCTTGTCCCAAGGCATCATGTCTTCCAACTGATCATAATCCCAAGCTTCGATCTTCTGGATCTCGTGAGATGTACGGAAACCATCAAAGAAATTAATGAAAGGAACCTTGCCTTCGATGGCAGCGCAGTGAGCTACGGGTGTCAAGTCCATAACTTCCTGAACGGAAGACTCACAGAGCATAGCAACACCGGTCTGACGGCAGGCATATACATCGGAATGATCGCCGAAGATGTTCAATGCATGTGTAGCTACACAACGGGCAGATACGTTAAATACGCCCGGAAGTCCTTCACCTGCGATCTTGTACAGGTTGGGGATCATCAAAAGAAGTCCCTGGGAAGCTGTGTATGTAGCGGTAAGGGCACCTGCGGTAAGGGAACCGTGTACTACACCTGCTGCACCTGCCTCGGACTGCATCTCCGTGATCTGTACGGTCTGTCCAAACAGGTTCTTTCTTCCTGCGTTTGCCCACTCATCGACGTGCTCCGGCATAACCGATGAAGGGGTGATGGGATACATGGCTGCTACTTCGGTAAATGCGTATGAAGCATGTGCCGCAGCCTGATTTCCATCCATGGTTTTCATAGATCTCTTAATCATGTTGTTTCCTCCTACATATATTTGCTTACTACTATTAAAAAAATAGTCAAAAGAATGGCCCGCCGATCTAAAGGTTTCCCATAAACGGGCACAAAAAAGCAGCGCAAGATTACGCTTGCCATAATATAATAAGGGCTTTGAAGTAAAAAATCAATACTTCAAAAGCCCTTATTTTGGTTTTATTTTCTTCTGGCCAATACCACCAGACGACCGTTTTGCTTGGAATACTCACAGGTGGACAGGGTTAAAAGTTCGTCTCCCCAGACTGCGGTCTTTCCTGTCTCGTACAAAGAAGCATCTCTTACCTCCGTCATGTAGGCATCGAACTGTTCCTCATCTTCGATCCGGATATAATCATAAAACTGTACATCTTTAGTATGATCGTTGTACACGCTGCTCTTAAAGACGGCGATCACCTCGTAGGTACGTTCCTCGTAGAGGGTGGAATAGATGATAAAGGGATGTTCTTCGTAAAACTCCTTTTTCTTATAATCATCCAAAGATCCGAACATGGCGCCGGATTTCATATTATGGCCGTGGATCAAAAGGTTGATGCCGTTTCCGTCCCGATCACAACGCTTGTCCAAAACCAGCAGGCCGTTTAAATCCTCCTCTTTTTGGAGATTGTGGGCCAGATAAAAATCGTTGTCATCCGCCAGATACATGACCGGATAATCGATCTTCGTATCCGGGATGGTCAGCCACCCGGCCAGGTCATTGTTTTGGTCGTAGAGTTCCTTCATGTTGGGAAGCATCTCGCCGGAATTGTCTTCATTTTGCAGGATCTGACTATGGATCTGGGCCTGCAGTTTCCGTAATTCACGTTCACTTTTAAAACTTCGGTATCCCAGATAGACCACCACTAAAAGAAAGATGCTGGCCGCTATATATAGGAGCAGGGTAAGACGGGTTTTTAAACGTTTTTTGGACTTGGATATGACGGTGCGGGGCTTGTCCTTTTCAGGAGATATCTCCGGCTTTTTTGCATTTGCCAGGATATCTTCCACTTTTTGCAGGAACTCCTCCCCCACCACGGATTCAAAAGATATCTGAAAGCGGGTGATCTGCTCCCGGTAGTGTTGTGCTATCTCTTCCGGGGTTTCGCCCACCCGCTCCATACTTCGAATTTTTCGTTGATCACGACGAGCCGCCTCGTATGCTTCTAAGGTGGAAAACTCGTGATTCAATAATCGATATGTCATTTTTTGACCTTAACTTTTTCCTTTACGGAAATGGATGAAACCAGTTCAAAACAACCAAAGATGAACAGGATCCCTACGATCATGTTCCGCCAGATATCACTGTCTCCTGTCCGGGGCATATCTCCTGCATTGGTGCCGTTCACCCGGCTACCGTTGGCATCCACCTCGGTGCCGTCCACATCCACATCACCCTCCAGATCGTCGGCCTCAACGCCACTGATATCCGTATCATCATCGTCATCCTCGTTGTCATTAATGGCGGTCACACCCATCCGTGCGCTGCCGGAAGAACTACTGGATGAGGATCCGGAACTTCCACTGGAACTACTGCTTCCGGAGCTACTGCGCGATGAGGAGCCTGAAGACGAAGTACTGCTGGCAGTCGAAGATGCAGCGGACGAAGCCGTCGAACTTGCCGTTGATGAAGCAGCAGACGAAGCTGTGGAACTGGCAGTCGAAGATGCACTGGAGGCACTGCTGCTGGATGCACTGCTTGAACTTGATGAACTACTGGAAGGGTTGTTGGGTGCCGCATATACGATCGCAAACTCCGAAAAATGTGGCGGATTAAAGCGAACGAAATTAGCTCCGTTAATGGTGATGAGCTTTACCCCATTGATCGTATCCAAGTTTCCACCATTACTTGTATATGCAGTAAGGGTTCCTGTACCATCTCTGTATGCGGTCAACATGGAACTTGAAATGGCCGAGGGAACCGGAACGGTAACCGTTGCGGAAGTAAATGTAGGCGCCGGATTGTCATTTAAAGTGATCAAATATATCCCTATGGTGGAGGTCGTTGACGTTGAGGTGGGGATCAATGTAGAAATGGTAGATCCGCTTCCATTGGAGATCGTAAAATCGTTTCCTGTCAATAAGGTGCCGTTATTTTTCAAAACGGCTGTCATATAAATGCTGTTGGTCGTCCCCTGATAGGAAACAGCTGTGCCGTCATTAAGCACATCGCTGCCATTTAAGCCATGAATGAATGCGGTGGTCAAGGGTCCCGATGAAATGGAATTTGAAGATAAAAGACTGCTCCAATTTGCAGTAGTGCCACCATATGTCACATCCGTAAGTGGATTTGACGAGTCAATGGCTGTTGCTGCGATGCTCGTCACACTTCCCGGGATCGTGATTGTCTCCAATTTCGTACATCCCTCGAAAGCATAAGCACCAATTCTCGTCACTCCGGATTCGATCACTACGTTTACGATATCATCTTTTATCCCGCAAAGTACCCAGGGAGACCTGTCATTCCCACTGCCGGAAGATACGGTGTAGTCATACATCTGCCCTGCAGTGGAACCGCTGCCTGCAGTAGAATCGTAAGAAATAGTAAGTGTCCCTGCCATATCCAGTGTATAGTTCACACCGTTTCCGCAAATACCGCTGGCAGGTCCGTTTAAGGTCGCATAGGCAAACCGCGGAAAAAAGGCGATCAAAAGGGACAGTGCGATAGCACTGACACCCAGTATTCTCTTTAAACTCGTATATGTGATCTTCATTACTACTTTCCTTACAAACCCCAAAACATCTATATACAGACGTATTCCTGCAGTGAGTATACCATATCTTGTATTATATTACACTATTTTTTTCATGTTGCAAATAATAATTTTTACGATATAATTTAGAAGTTATGTAATTTTTAACCTTGATCAGAAGGTTATTGCAGATTAAAAAGGAGTAATTCTATGATTCAGGCCGCAAATATCACTCTGCGCATCGGAAAAAAAGCCCTCTTTGAAGATGTAAATATCAAATTTACGGAAGGAAACTGCTACGGCATCATCGGTGCCAACGGTGCAGGTAAATCCACCTTTTTAAAAATCCTTTCCGGGGTTTTGGAGCCCACCAACGGGGAAGTCATTATCACTCCCGGTGAGCGTCTCTCCGTTCTGGAGCAGGATCACTTCAAGTACGATGAGTATCCCGTTCTGGATACGGTCATTATGGGGAATCAACGGCTTTATGACATCATGAAGGAAAAGGATGCCATTTATACCAAGGAGGATTTCTCCGATGAAGACGGCATCCGCGCTTCGGAGCTGGAAGCAGAGTTTGCCGAAATGGATGGCTGGAATGCTGAAAGTGACGCTGCCACCTTGTTAAACGGTCTGGGAATCCCCACGGAGGATCACTATAGTCTGATGAAGGATATGGAAGGCTCAAAAAAGGTAAAGATCCTTTTGGCCCGTGCCCTCTTCGGAAATCCGGACATCCTGCTTTTGGACGAGCCCACCAACCATTTAGACTTAGACGCCATCGGCTGGCTGGAGGAGTTCCTCATTAATTTTGACAATACGGTGATCGTGGTTTCCCACGACCGCTACTTTTTGAATAAAGTCTGCACCCATACCGCAGACATCGATTACGGAAAGATCCAGCTCTATGCCGGAAACTACGATTTCTGGTACGAATCCTCCCAGCTCATCATGAAGCAGAGGAAAGAGGCGAACAAGAAAAAGGAAGAGCAGATCAAGGAGTTGCAGGAGTTTATCCAGCGGTTCTCCGCCAACGCTTCCAAGTCCAAGCAGGCTACATCCAGAAAGCGCGCCTTGGAAAAGATTGAACTGGATGACATCCGTCCCTCCAGCAGAAAGTATCCCTACATTGATTTCCGTCCCAATCGGGAGATCGGAAACGAAGTACTTACGGTGGAACATCTGTCAAAGACTATTGACGGCGTAAAGGTTTTGGATGATATTTCCTTCACCTTAAACCACGATGATAAAGTGGGCTTCGTAGGAAGCAACGAGGCGGCCAAGACGGTCCTCTTCCAGATCTTGGCGGGAGAGATGGAACCGGACAGTGGCGAATACAAATGGGGTGTTACCACCTCCCAGTCCTATTTCCCGAAGGACAATACAAAGATCTTTGATACGGATCTCATCATCGTAGACTGGCTCACTCAGTTCTCCGAGATCAAGGACGCTACCTATGTTCGTGGTTTCCTGGGCAGAATGCTCTTTGCCGGGGAAGACGGCGTCAAGAAAATGCGGGTGTTATCCGGAGGAGAGAAGGTCCGGGTGCTTTTGTCCCGTATGATGATCGAGGGCTCCAACTGCCTGATTTTGGACGAGCCTACGGACCATTTGGATATGGAAAGCATCACTGCATTAAACGAAGGTATGAAGAAGTTTAGGGGCGTGCTTCTCTTCTCCTCCCGTGACCATCAGATCGTGGAGACCACCGCCAACCGCATCATCGAAATCATGCCAAACGGCTCCATCATCGACAAGATCACAACCTACGATGAATACTTAGCTTCCGATGAGATGGCCAGAAAGCGTGCGGTATACACCACCACTGACGATCAGGAAGCCGATGACTGATGCCGACGACTAACGCATAGGAAATCAAATAAAAAACAGACTGTCATAAGTTCACAAAAGCAACGAAGACCCTCCGCAACGCCAGCAAGTGCTATTGCACTTGCAATTATGCACACGATTGCGATGCCCGCAATCGGCGCAAAGTACTGCTGCGTGAGGGTGTGGGTGTCCAGCGGACACCTCTGCGAAGCAGAAACACCGACCGAGCCGTGAGGCGAGAAGGGCGATAGCGAAGTCGAGTGCTTTTCGTGAATTATGACAGTCGTATAGAATACTTAATTCTTAATTCTTAAAACTATGAACGGGCGCAGGAATGCGTCCTTTTCTGTTAACAAAAGCATCACAGGAGAATTCGTTTACCGGCATGATGGGGGCATAGCCCAAAAGGCCGCCGAACTCCACCGTGTCTCCCACATCCTTGCCAATAACAGGAATCAGGCGCACCGCTGTGGTCTTTTGGTTGATCATGCCGATGGCCATCTCGTCGGCGATGATGCCGGAGATGGTGGTGGCCTTTGTCTTTCCGGGAACGGCGATCATATCCAGTCCCACGGAACATACGCAGGTCATGGCTTCCAATTTTTCCAAGGTCAATGCGCCGTCTTTTACCGCATCGATCATTCCCTGATCTTCCGATACGGGGATAAAGGCACCGCTCAAGCCTCCCACATAGGAGGATGCCATGATGCCGCCTTTTTTCACCTGGTCATTTAATAGTGCCAAAGCCGCCGTGGTTCCCGGGGCACCGGCTCTCTCCAAACCGATCTCCTCCAGGATGCCGGCCACGGAATCTCCGATGGCAGGGGTGGGAGCTAAGGACAGGTCGATGATACCGAAGGGGATATGGAGCTTTTCCGAGGCTTCCTTTGCCACCAGCTGTCCCACGCGGGTCACCTTAAAGGCCGTCTTTTTAATGGTCTCGCAGAGCACTTCAAAGTTCTCTCCCCGCACCTTTTCCAAGGCGGTCTTTACCACACCGGGACCGGAAACACCTACATTGATCACTGCATCCGCTTCCGTCACGCCGTGAAACGCACCGGCCATGAAGGGATTGTCATCCGGTGCATTACAAAATACCACCAGCTTGGCGCACCCTAAGGAATCTCTTTCCTTGGACGCTTCCGCTGTCTCTTTGATGACCTCCCCCATGAGACGCACCGCATCCATGTTGATGCCGGTCTTGGTGGAACCCACATTTACGGAACTGCAGACCAGTTCGGTTTCGGAAAGCGCCCGGGGGATGGACCGGATGAGATACTCATCATATTTTGTCATCCCTTTGGATACCAGAGCGGAATATCCACCGATAAAATTGATCCCCAGATCCGCAGCGCAGCGATCTAAAGTATGGGCAATGGTCACATAGTCTTCGGGACATTTACAGGCCGAGGACCCCACAATGGAAATGGGGGTGACAGAGATTCTCTTGTTTACAATGGGGATACAATAATCCCGCTCGATCTCCTTCCCCACCTTTACCAGGTCCTTTGCCACGGTGGTGATCTTTTTGTGGATATTATCGTTTAGTTTCTTTAGATCGGAATCCATACAGTCCAATAGAGAGATCCCGATGGTGATGGTGCGAACGTCCAAGTTTTCCTGTTCCACCATCTTATTTGTTTCGTTTACTTCAAAAATGTTGATCATTCAATAACCTCAGTATATGCATCTAACATGCATCGAATATTTATATTCGATGCATCATTTCAAATATTTCCTCTTTCTGACATTTGATATCTACGCCGATCTCCTCTCCGATCTGGATCAGCTCCTTCTGGCACTCGTCAAAGGGCTTGTCGGAGACAGACAGATCCACGATCATCATCATGTTAAAAAAACCGGAGACGATGGTCTGGGAGATGTCTAATATGTTGATGTGGTTATTGGCCAGATAGGTACAGATCTTTGCGATGATCCCTACGGTATCCTTTCCTACAACGGTGATGACGGTTCTGTTTTTGTTTTCCATAGTTTACTTCCTCTTTTTCTTAAATAAAAAGCGAAGGGATTCGCTTTCTTTTATCAGCAGACCAGCCTCTCGGAAACCTCGGTGCGACTTGCCACGGTAATGGGAAAGTCGCTTCCCCGATAGGGGTTGTCCCCCATGGTGATCTCCATATTGACGGTCTCGTATGCCAGATCTTCGTAATTGTTCTCTTTGCTCAAATGTCCTAACAGCACATGGCTTACATCATCATGCAGCACATCCGATAAAAGCTTTCCGGAGCTTTCGTTGGACAGATGTCCGTATTCCCCGCTGATGCGCTGCTTCAGATAGTATGGATAAGGCCCCACCCGCAGCATATTCAGGTCGTGATTGGCTTCCAGTAGCATCAGATGGGAGCCCTTGATGTTTTCAATGATGTAATCATCATAGCAGCCTAAGTCCGTCAGGACACTGACTTTCTTTTTTCCATCCGTAAGAGCGTAGGCCACCGGATCTCTGGCGTCATGACGGATCCGGATGGGATGTATGGTAAGCTCACCGATGGTAAAGTCCACATCCGGGCAGATCACATGAAAAAGGGAGGGATCGATCTGTCCCAAAGACTTGCTCTTTTTGATGGCCTCAATGGTTCCCCGGGTGGCGTAGATAGGCAGTGCATACTTTCTGGAGATGACCCCCAGTCCCGCGATATGGTCGCTGTGCTCGTGGGTGATCAAAATCCCGTCCATGTCGGAAGCTAAAAGGTCAAACTTTTGCATGCCCTCTTCCACCCGCTTTTTAGGGATCCCCACGTCGATCATCACGTGGTTTCTGTCGTTTCCCACACATATGCAGTTTCCGGAACTTCCACTGGCAATACTAAAAAGTTCCATGTAGCTTTATCCTTCCCAGCGGATCTCGATCTCGTTTCCGTCAAAGATGGGATCGGCATACCCGCATTTCTGGCCGTTTATGGTGGTGCGTACGGAACGCCCGCCGCCGGCATTGGTATCAAAATCGATATAACGGAAGATATCGGAAAAGATGTATTCCTTCTGTCCATCGATCTCGATGTCCTCGCCGTTTACTTTTACCACGATGGAGGGGTAGGACTGCTTGGCTATGGCGTGGGCCGCTTCCGGTGTCAGAGGCGTATTGGGTCGATAAGGCCCCTGGTCACTCTCTTCTTCCTCATCCCAAGCATCGTCATCCGCATCCTCCGGTGCATCATAGGTCTCTTCTGCGACATCAGAGGCTTTTTCCTCTTCCTCAGAAAAAATCTCTTCCGGAGGGATAAAGGCCCCTTCGGTCCATTCCACGGAGAAGTTCTCATATACCAACGTATTTAAGTCTCCTACCCGGTTGTTGACGATGATCTCATGATTCTCATCCACCGTCACATCCATAAACTCCGCCAACTGTCCCACGGTGTAGAAGGCTCGAGTCTCGATATCATCCCCTTCTTTGATGACATAGCTGCCGGGTTCTAAGGAGCCGTTTACTTCCACGAATTTGGGGCAGGTGATCTTTTGACCGTTTACTACGAAGCTGACGGTGGCCTGGCTGAATTCCTCCAGGCGGTCGATGGTCATCTGGGCATTTTCCCCTTCGGTGGAACTTTCGATCACCACCTCGGAATTGGGGATCAGTCTGGTATTTAAGCCCACTTCCTGACCGTTCATCAGGACCTTTGCGCTTTCTCCCAGGCCGCCCCGGGCCATGCGGGCTACACCGTTAACCTTGAAATTGATCTCGTTTCCGCGGCGGGGGAAGAGATCCTCCGTAGGCACACCGGCCTGTAATGCCGCATCCACGATCCGCAGATGTCCGTTATCATAGAGTTTCATCATCTCTCCGTTGAAGTGGATCATGATGAAATTATTCCGCTGTTCAAAATAGTTTAAGCAGATACCGATGGGCGTCACCAAAAGGGGATCCTTTTTCACCTCTTCCTGGATGAATTCCACTTCCTTCATGACTTCCTCGCCGCGAAGTGCCACACGCTCCGGTGCGATATCTAATTTCTTTGCCAAAGTCTCACAGAAGCCGTGTACCTTTCCGCCGCCCCCGACCACAAAGGTGGCTGCCACGGAGGTGCCGCCGTTTAATTCTTTGATCTTTTCCGCCACATCGGTGGTGATCTTTTCCATCACGGGGTCTGTCAGTTTCCAGACCTCCTTGGATTTCACGGTATAGGAAAGGCCCATGATATCCTCATAGGTCACCTCGTCCTGTTCGGAAGCCTCCTTTTTGATCTTTTCCGCCATGGCGAAATCCACCAGATAATGCTGCACCAGAACCTCCGTCAGTTCGTCTCCTGCAAAGGGGATCATGCCGTAAGCGATGATGCTGCCGTCCTTGGTGATACAGATATCGGAGGTACCGGCTCCCACATCCACCAGGGCGATATTTAACATACGATAGTTTTCCGGAATGGCCACATTAATGGCGGCGATGGGCTCCAATGTCATATTGGCCACGGAAAGACCCACACGCTCTACGGCGGAGTACAGTCCGTCCACTACATCCTGGGGCAGGAAGGTCACGATGATGATCTCTTCGATCTTGTTGGCCTTATGTCCTTCCAGATTGGAGAAAAGTTCGTCATTTAAGTAATACTTCATGACGGAATAGCCGACGCAGTAGAATTTATAGCGCTCGTCCCCTTCCATCAGTTCCTTTTGTGCCTGATCGATACCCATCAGATCCAGGTTGTTCAGATCCTCACCGGTCACCACCGTCTCTTCGGGGTACTCATAGGTGACTTTGGTGGTCACGGTACGGAGCACACGACCTGCCGCCGCGATACAGACTTGCTTTAATTCAAAGCCCACCTGCTCTTCCAAATGCTCCTTCACCTTTCCGATGGTCTTTGATACTCTGCCGATATCGTGGATCTGTCCGTCCAGCATGGCGCGGGATTCATGTTCCACACTGTAGATGGCAATGGCATGCAGTTTTTCGTCCTCATCCCTGTATGCAACGGTTCCCACCACGTTACGGGTTCCGATATCCAGACCGAATACATATTCGTAGTCGTTGTCAATTTCTATCACGGCATTTCTCCTTGTATCCTTTGTATTTACTTCTACTGTCTTTTCTTTACGTTTCGCCACTTTACATCTCCCCCGGGTCAGATCTTTCTCGGTTTCCGCAGTTCCAAAACCCGTTTTAACTGCTCTTCGGTAGCCTCTTTGCTCCCGTTGTTGTCGATGACCACGCAGCAGTTCTCCAAAAACACGTATTCTTCCAGTTGAGCGGCAAATAAAGCATCGATCTTTGCGTCATCATAGCCTCGGGATTCCTTTAACCGCTTTCTGCGGTTTTCCTCGGAAACACTGATATACCAAAGCTCATCGCAGAGGGCTTTATATCCGTCCTCGATGAGGAGCGCCGCTTCCAAAAAGAAATAGTCGATATCCTGCTCCTTTCGGTGGGTCTTCACCCGGGAGAGGATCTCCTCCTTTACGGCAGGATGCACCAGGGCGTTTAATCTTTTCCGCTCCTCTTTCACGGAGATCACCTGTTTTACAAAGGCTTCTTTGATCAGGTTTCCCTCTCCGTCAAAGAGGTCTTTTGGAAATTCTCTCTGCAGGCTTTGATTTAAAGCCGTCCCGGGCCGCATCAACTCACGGGCCAGATCGTCCGCCATGACGATCTTACAGTTCGTATGGGCTTTAAGATACTCCAAAACCGTAGATTTCCCGGCTCCGATACCGCCTGTGATCCCAATAAAACGCATCATATCTTACTTAAAAGTATCTGCGGTCACCTTGTCCAGATCCACATCTTTTGTCTCTTTGACCTTTGTCATAAGGATCAGAAGAGAAAGGATCATAAAGGGTACACAGATGATCAAAAACAGGGTGCCCATGGGCAGGAAATTCTGGCAGATAATGAAAACGATCTGTCCTACAAAGCTTCCCGCACCGATCAAAATGGACATCACACCCATCACCGAAGAACGCATACCGGAGGGAGAAGACTCCGCCGGCATGGTAAGGATCAAAGTATCCGACATGGACCAGAGTCCGCCGATGGAACATCCGTAGGCCATTCCTGCGGCAAAAGCTCCCCAGCCCAGATTACAGGCCAAAACAAAGAGTAAAAGCCCCACCAGCGCAATGCTGCCCAAAAGCAGGCATACACGCTTTCTCCCCAATCGGTCGGAAAAGAATCCGCTCAAAATGGTCATCACACCGTTAAACAGAGGATAGATCACCAAAACCGACGAGACCATGGCGGTGGTCATGGCTCCCTCTAATACTGTTGCATAATAGGAAGTATAAAAAGTCGTTGCAAAAAATATGAATCCGGCGATCAAGATCCAGAACAGCTGCTGATTGGAAAAGATATACCGGATGGCGGCAAATACACCGCCTTCATCCGCCGTCTTATCTTTTTCGTTTTCTTTTTTCTTTTGTTCTCTTTCCTCCGGTGTCATGGAAAGGAAGGCTCTCCTCTGCTCCACAAACACGGGGGTCTCCTTTAGGAGGAAGTAGGACACGATGCCTACTACGATGGCCACTGCCACCGGGATCATGTAGACCTTTCTCCAGCTGGAGGGATCTGCGTCATTTAAAAACACCCGGGATAAGATACCGATGACGGAAACACTGATCAATGCGATGCCCTTTGCCACAAAGCTTAAGGTAGCCCGCTTTTCCTTGGGCGCGGTCTCCATAATATAAAGAACCTGCATATCATTGGGGGTGAAAAACAGCATGCACAGCATTCCCACGATATACATCCAGACATTCTGTGCCGACATCACCACCAGCATGCCAAGGCCCATACCCACGGTATTGATCATAAGGAAGATCCGTCTCCCGAAGCGGTCGGACAAAGCCTTATAAAAAGGTGTCACAATGAGCAAGAACTGGGAGGCCACCTGCATAGGGGCCACCACATTTATGGCACCGGTATACTCCTGGGAATTTACATCCCGGGAAGTGATGTGAAACAGATCAAACAACACATATGGTTGCATGGCGGAATTGATGTTTGAGGTCACCTCATCCACCACATAGATCACCGTCAGCACCACCATGGCATAAAGCAGGTAGGATGCGCCTACATGAAAAGCAGCCTGGCGGTTTAATCGCTCCAACTCTCTCTTTTCTTTTTCTTCCATTTTAATTCCCCTTTTTCAAGCAATATGCATGGACAAACAGGTCTTAACTCCCGTAAGCCCACACAGAGATATCCTACCACAAAGGCCCTGCTAATGCATTAAATTTTTACTTGGCCTCGTACCAGGTTTTTCCGTCATGCATATCGATCTCCAAGGGTACGGAAAGGGTCGCGGCACCATGCATTTCCTCTGTCAAAATCTTATGTACCTGTGCAAGCTCCGACTCCTTTGCTTCGATCAAAAGTTCATCATGGACCTGCAGGATCAGCCTGGACTCCAGTTTCTCCTCCAACAGGCGATCATGGACACGGAGCATAGCCACTTTAATGATATCCGCCGCCGTACCCTGGATAGGGGAATTCATGGCAATGCGCTCACCGAACTGTCTCTGCATGAAGTTGGAAGAGGACAATTCCGGCACCGGACGCCGCCGTCCCATCATGGTCAGGGCATAGCCCGTTTCCTTCGCATGATCCACCAGCCCGTCGATAAAGGATTTGAGTTTCGGATAAGCCAGAAAATAATCATCGATGTACTGCTTCGCTTCCGCTTTAGAAATATTTAAGTCCGCCCCCAGTCCAAAGGAGGAAATACCGTATACGATACCGAAGTTGACGGCTTTTGCGTTCCTGCGCTGCAGATCCGTGACCTCCTCAAAGGGGGTATGGAATACCAGAGAGGCCGTGGCCCGATGGATATCTCTGTTTTCCCGATAGGCTTTGATGAGATTCTCATCACCGGACATATGGGCCAAAACCCGAAGCTCGATCTGGGAATAATCCGCGTCCACAAATACAAAGCCCTCCCGGGGTACGAATACCTTTCGGATAGCCCGCCCCAATTCCAGACGGGCAGGGATGTTCTGCAGATTGGGTTCCGTGCTGGAAAGTCTGCCCGTAGCCGTCACCATCTGCTGGAAGGTGGTCCGGATCCTGCCGTCTTCTTCAATGCATCGTCCCAATCCGTCCGCATAGGTAGATTTCAATTTGGATAGGGTACGATACTCCAGGATATCCATTACAAAAGGATATTCGGGAGCCAGTTTTTCCAGTACATCCGCCGCCGTGGAGTAGCCGGTCTTTGTCTTTTTCGGCGCAGGGATCCCCAGTTTTTCAAACAGGATCACACCCAGCTGTTTCGGGGAATTGATGTTAAATTCCTCACCGGCAGCTCCATAGATCTTCTTTTCCAGATCTTCGATCCCCACAGAAAGATCCCGTCCGTAGGCTTCCAGTTCCTCGCGATTACAGATGATGCCTTCCCTCTCCATGTCAAAGAGGGTGAACAGCAGGGGCATCTCCAGCTCATGGAAGATATCCTGCATGCCCATGGCACTTAATTTCTCATTTAATTTTTCCGGAACCAGTGCCGACACGTATGCCTCATAGCATGCATAATGACAAAAGTCCTCCGGAGCTAAGGCCGCAGCCTCCTTTGGTTTCTGCTTGCCGAAGCGATCTGTATAGGAGGGGAGCAAAAGGTTTAATTCCTCTTTTGCGATAAGATCCGTCGGATATCCGGAGAGGATGGGATTGATAAGATAGGATGCTAAGACCACGTCGTAAAATCCCTCAGGGCCACAGATATCTCTATGAGCGTTAAAGAATTTAATCAGAATTTTACAAATTTGGTTTTTTGCTTTTGACAAGTTTGTAAGTGTAGATTTAATATCATTCAAACATAAGATATAGTCCTTATGGGAGATATTCCCCAGGATCACATCCGCCATACACTCTGACAGAGCCTCGGAAGTGATGTTCACCGCCTCGTCTCTGTTTGCAAAAGCACAGCATAGGACTTCTCCCTCTTCATCAAAGGAAACATAGATTCCGATGGGTGCTGCCTCCGTGCCGGTTTTATTAAATATGCTTTTAACAGCGTCTTCCACTTGGCTTCCTGTAGTGATGAGACTGAAGTTTTCTACCCTCTCCTCATTTTTCCCTTTAGAAGTCTGGAAACGCCCCAGGATATTTTTCAACTCCCATTCCTTGCACAAAAGATAAGCATCCTCATTCAGCATCTCATCCAGGGAAAAGGCAGCTTTTTCCAGATCATATTCGATGTCTGCTTCCAGAGAGATTGTCGCCAGCTCCTTGGACATGACAGCCTGTTCATAAAACTCCACAATGTTTTTTGATGCCCGGGGCGGCTTTACATTGGGAGCATCCTCATGGACACTTTCGATATCGTGATATTGAGCGATCAAAGCAAAGGCCGTCTTCTCTCCGATCCCCGGGACGCCGGGGATATTGTCGGAGGAATCCCCCATCAGGGCTTTTACATCAATGTATTCCCTAGGAGTCACTCCATATTTTGCCAGAAAGTCGGCAGCATGGTAATGCTCCACTTCCGTTCCCGTCTGTTTCGTCCGCGGAAGAGCGATCTTGATATGATCGGTACACAGCTGCAAAAGGTCCCGGTCACCGGATACGATGGTGACATCCATTCCCAATTCTTCCGCGCGATGGGCCGCGGTACCCAGAATATCATCCGCCTCCCAGCCTTCTTTGGTAAGTACCGGCACCCGCATAGCGCTAAGTAATTCCTGGATCATAGGCACCTGCTGTTTTAGCTCCGGCGCCATGGGTTTTCTTGTTCCTTTGTATTCCGCAAACTGTTTATGGCGAAAGGTAGGAGCTGACAGGTCGAAGGCCACCATGAAATAATCCGGTTTTTCCTCTTCAAAGAGTTTAAACATGATATTGATAAAACCGTAAACTGCATTGGTGTGAATACCAGCCGCATTGGTCAGATCCGGTATGCCGTAAAATGCACGGTTCAATATGCTGTGACCATCCATCAAAAGTAATTTTTTGTTATCCATTGATTTTCCTCTAGATCGGCTTTGTCACCTGCTTTAACCAGGCTGCTTCTTTTTTATCAAGATAGGGCGAGATCTTTTCATACACTGCTGCATGATAATCGTTTAGAGCTTTTCGCTCATACTGAGTCAGCATCTCCGGCAGGATGGCCTCCACCTCGATGGGTGCAAAGGTCAGCTGCTGGAACTTCAAAAACTGTCCGTATTCCGTCTTTTGATCCTTGACGCATAATAGCTCGTTTTCGATACGGATCCCGTAGCCGTCCTCCACATAGAGTCCCGGTTCATCCGTGGTGATCATGCCCGGCTTTAGCGCCCAGGGTTTAAAGGTGTCCGTGATCCTCCAGTGGAACCGCTGGGGTCCTTCATGGACGTTCAAAATGTGTCCCACGCCGTGGCCCGTACCACAACGGTAATCCAAGCCCTCATCCCATACCGGTCCTCTAGCCAGGATATCCAGGTTCACACCCACACAGCCCTCTGGGAAATGTGCTTCCTGCAGACGCATATTGGATCTCACCACCAAAGTAAAGGCTTTCTTTTCTTCTTCGGAAAGCTTTCCTACGGCAATGGTCCGGGTGATGTCCGTGGTTCCCTCCAGATAGTGTCCGCCGGAGTCCACCAGTAAAAATCCTTTGGGCTCGATCTTTGCATTATGCTCCTCGGTGGCTTCGTAGTGCATCATGGCCGCGTTGCCTTTGTAGGCAGAGATGGTATCAAAGCTCACATCCAGAAAATGCTCCTGCTCCTGTCGAAACTCCAAAAGCTTTTGGGCGGCAGACATTTCCGTGATCTCTTCCTCTCCCACATGGGTCTTTAACCAGTAGATGAACTTCGTTACCGCCACGCCATCTTTGATATGGGCTTCCTTTGTGTTTTTGATCTCCGTATCATTTTTCACGGAGCGCATGAGTTCGCTGGGGTTAGAAGCCTTGATCACTTTAACGTCGGAAGGAAGCGACTCCACTAAAGCCACATTGACGATATCCGGATCCACCAGTACGGAAGTGATATCCACCTTCTTTAGATCCTCATAGATCGCATCGTATTCTTTTACGACGATATCATTTTCCTCCAGGTACTCTTTTACTTTTCCGTTTAAGGACTTCTCTGCCACATACAGTACGGCATCCTCTTTTGTCAGATAGAAATAGGCCATAAACACAGGCACGCAGGCGATATCATCCCCCCGAAGGTTTAAAAGCCAGGCAATGTCGTAAAGAGATGTCAAAAGATGGGCCTGGGCCTTATGCTTTTTCATGGCTTTTCGAATGTCCGCCACTTTCTTTTCGTAGGTTACGCCGGCATATTTTTTCTTTAGGATCCAGATCTTTTTCTTCGGAAGCGCCGGGCGATCCTCCCAGACTTCATCTAAAAGGTTGTAATCGATCACAATGTCCGCCTTGTTCTTTTTTGCGATCTTTCGATAGGTCTTATGCTGAGTCAGGGAAAACACTCTGCCGTCATAGGCTAATGTCTGTCCCTTTTTTAAGTTCTTTTTTAAGTACTCTTCTACTGTGGGAACCCCTTCTTCTCCCATTTCGTAAAGGGTGGTGCCGGAGCCTAAGAGTTCCCGCTTCGCCTGAATGAAATAACGGCCGTCGGTCCAAAGCGCGGATTCCTTTTGGGAAACCACCACGGTGGCATTGGTCCCCGTAAAACCTGTCAGAAAAGCGATCTCCTTAAAATAATCGTTTACGTACTCCGAAGAATGAAAGTCGGACATGGGGATCATATAATAATCCACCTTCTTTTCCTTCATGACTTTTCGTAAGTTTTCCAATCGTTTGCTCGTTGTCATACCATAAACCTCTTTTCTTTTATCTGTCCCATTTGTCGGATAGAGAATTGATCTGATCCGCAAATTTTCCCATATCTTTGTTGGCCATGCCTTCGCATTTTTCGATGACATGCATCAGGCGCTGGCCCGCTGCCAAAAGTCTGGCAAAAACATTGGAAGAAGCCTTTAAGGAAGGGGCTTTCTTCTTTTCTTTTACCACATGCGAGCCCTCCGAGATCATGCGTCCCGTCCCCAGTTCGAACCCGTCCCCGGAATAGGGCGCATAGGCTTCAAATCCCGTTTCTTCCTTCACAGTCTTTGCGAACTCCTCCACCACGGTATCATCTCCGTGGACGATGAACACCTTCTGGGGCTTCTTCTTTTGGAAAGAGCCGATCCAGTGTAAAAGCTCACTTTTATCTCCATGGCCGGAAATACCGGGTAGGTTTTCGATGCGGCAGCTGACAAAAACGGATTCCCCGAAGAGTTTCACTTCCTTTGCGCCGTTTAACAAACTATGGCCTAAAGTCCCCGGCACCTGATATCCCACAAAAAGAATGGTGGATTCGTCCCGCCAGAGATTGTGCTTTAAATGATGGCGGATCCGGCCTGCCTCACACATACCGGAAGCGGAGATGATGACCTTCGGTCGTTTGTCCGAATTGATGGCTTTGGATTCATCCGGAGTCACCGCCACATGCAGTCCCGGAAAGGTGATGGGATTGATGCCGGCGGATACAAGTTCCATGGCCTCTTCGTTAAAGCATTCCCTGATATTCTCGTTAAAGATATGGGTAGCCTCCACTGCCAGGGGGCTGTCCATATACACCGGGAAGTTTTCGTTGGATCCCATCAGATGTTCCTCTTTGATCCTTCGTAAAAAGTACAGCATTTCCTGGGTACGGCCTACAGAAAACGCGGGGATCACCAGATTTCCTCCTGCTTCCAAAGTCTCCTCCAGTATCCCGGCCAGTTCGGCGGCAAAATCCCCCATGACGCCCCTTTCTCTGTTGCCATAGGTGGACTCCATGATGACATAGTCCGCTTCCTCCAGATAGGTGGGATTCTTGATCAGGGGGCGTCCCGGATTTCCGATATCCCCGGAAAAGACCACTGTCTTTTCATCCATCCCGCCGGTCTCCTCGTTTTTTTCACGCAGGATGAATTCAATACTGGAAGATCCCAGCAGATGTCCGGCATCCACAAAACGGACCGTGATCTCATCGCAGATCACATAGCGCTCGTTATATGCACAAGGTGAAAAATACTGCAGCACATTGGAGGCATCCTCCACCGTATAAAGCGGCGTCACTTCGGCCTTTCCGGCTCGCTTTGCCTTACGGTTCTTCCATTCCGCTTCATATTCCTGAATATAAGCAGAATCCTTTAGCATGATCTGGCACAATTCCATGGTGGCTTCGGTGGAATAGATGGTCCCACGAAATCCTCTGGAATACAAAAGCGGGAGTAATCCAGAGTGGTCAATATGGGCATGGGTCACAAACACGTAATCGATCTCCGATGCATTGACCGGGATCTCCTGATTCTCATAGAGATCCGGTCCCTGTTCCATACCGCAGTCCACCAGAAACTTACGATGTCCCACTTCCATGTAATGACAGCTCCCCGTCACTTCATGATCTGCTCCCAAAAAACGTATGATCATTTGCTTATGTCCCCCTTTTCAAGAAATGATTGATTGACTAGGTGTGCATAATTAAGGGGGTCAGCAATTTTGCTGACCCCCTGAGTAGTTGCTGTTATTTTTTTGTATTCCGAAGGAAATCCGGAATCTTGATATTTTCTTCTTTGACTGTGCTGGAGGGCTGGGCCGGTCTCTGCAACCCTCCGAACTGACCCGTCGGTACGCTCTGGGTCGTGGGTGTCACAGGCGTGCTATTCTGCTGTGCAGCCTGCGGTGTCACCGGTGTGGTAGGCACGCTCACATGGGGCTGTGCGGAAAACGCTGTGGAACGGGCTCCTGCTGCTGTAGCCTGTGCCCGTGCTGTCTGGACCCGGCTGGTTGCCTGACGGAAAGCGCTGTTCGGAGCGGAGGCCGATGCATTGGGATAACTGAGTCCCGGGAAAACAGAACTCTGCACCGGTTCATCCTCGGGAAGTCCCGTAGCGATCACCGTAGCAGTCACCTCATCTGTCCCCTCGTCCTGCATTAAGCCCACAAATACGTCCGTATCATCACCGGTAAAGCTCTTCACATAATCCACGGCTTCACTGACATCCAACAGCTGAACGTCACCGGATAAATTCACGATCACATGAGTAGCACCCTCAATGGTGGTCTCTAAAAGCGGTGATGATACCGCCATCTGTACCGCCTCCAAAGATCGGGAATCGCCTTTTGCCGTGCCGATCCCGATATGGGCCATACCCTTATCTTTCATAACGGAATTAATATCCGCAAAATCCAAATTCAAAAGTGCCGGCTGATTGATCAGATCCGTGATACCCTGTACAGACTGCTGCAATACTTCATCAGCCTTTGCAAAGGCACTGTTGGAAGAAGTCTTCCGGTCAATGAGGGTTAAAAGCTTTTCATTGGGGATGATGATCAGGGAATCCACGTTTTCTTTTAAACGCTCGATACCTGCTTCGGCATACCCCATACGCTTTCCCTCGAAGGCAAAGGGCTTCGTCACCACGCCTACCGTAAGGATACCCTGCTCCTTCGCAATGCCGGCCACCACAGGAGCTGCTCCCGTACCGGTTCCGCCACCCATACCGCAGGTAACGAATACCATATCAGCGCCCTTTACCATGGCAGAGATGTCTTCTGCACTCTCCTCGGCGCTCTGCTGACCGATCTCCGGGTTTCCGCCGGCACCAAGTCCACGGGTGAGCTTCTCACCGATCTGCAATGTATTCGATGTCTTACACATCAAAAGATCCTGTTTATCTGTATTAACTGCAACCAGTTCCACCCCGCCGATATTCGCATCTACCATGCGATTGATCGCATTGTTTCCGGCTCCACCGACTCCGATGATGATAATCTTGGCATTTACTTCTGCCTCGTTGGGAATCAATTCAACCAAGGGTCTTTCCTCCTCATATTTCATCCTGTAAATAAGATTTTGCGCATAAAAACACAGAAATCGAAATACTCAATTTCGTTTTCTATCATATATTTTTTATGGCAATTTATCAACCTGTTTTTTTGAGTTTTTTCGTTTTTTCAACGATCTTCAAGCGCCTCTTTTAAACACTATATCTCGATTTCCTTCGTCCCAATCTTCCAGATGTAGTGTTCCTTTTTCTCCCTCCAGTTTCGGCAGGATATACTTCAAACGAAGTATCTTAGCATCCGTATTGGCGGAGCTTCCCAGATCCACTGTGATATCGCCGCAGATCATGGTAACGGTACCATCGGCGGCAAAGGCGATCTTATCCACAGGGACGTTCTCCTCCTCAATGCAGGAAATGATCTTTTTTAATTCTTTGTTCCGTTTGGACTTTAAGGGAAGCGGCTCACCGATATTTAGATCCTTCAGCTCCACATCCTCCATCACCACCAAGGGTCGATCCGGTAGCAACACCATGGATACTTCTTGTACCACGTTTTCACGATCGAAATACACAAAGGCGCCGTCTTTATCGATCATCATGGCCACCATTTCCTTATCCGTCACTTCCACCAAAACCGTATTGGGATCCTGAAGAGACACTTTTACTTCCTTTACAAATGGTATGGATACCTCATTAAAGAAACGGTTTTTTATAAAACAGTATACGGAATTCTTGCAGTACTCATTCGTAAATACATAAGGCTCGATGGCCTCGTCATCGTAGAGTTCACTTCCGCTGTAGGTTACCTTTTTTACATCACATAAAAGCCAGATGGTAAGGGCCGCCACGGCACACAGGATCAAAAGGATCAAAAGGATGTTTAGGGTGACCATCAGCATCCGTTTATGCTTTCGCTTTTTTATTTTCTTTTCTAAGGTCTGTTTTCTTTTTGACATAGTTTATTTTGGCTGTATCCGTCTGGATACGGAAAGTGCGAGTCCCATCTCCGCCAACAGGATCACCACGGAGGTGCCTCCGTAACTGATAAACGGAAGGGTGATCCCCGTATTGGGGATCGTATTGGTCACAACTCCGATATTTAGGATCACCTGCAATGCAATATGGATCATGATGCCGACACAAATGAAGGATCCGAATCGATCCCGGGCGTTAAAGGCGATGATAAGAAGCCTCCACAAAAGAAGCAGATACAAAATGATCACGCATACTGCTCCCAAAAGGCCCAGTTCCTCGCAGATGATGGAAAAGATCATATCGTTCTGTGCCTCCGGCACAAAGCTTTTTTGAAAGCTTTCTCCCAAACCCTTTCCAAACAGTCCGCCGGAGCCAATGGCATACAGTGCCTGCATGGTCTGATAACCGGTATCATAGTTTTCGGGATTCAGCCAGGCATCAATACGACCGCTTCGATAACCGGCACCCAAAAAGATCACTCCCAAAATCCCCACCACGGCGATCAGGGCCGCTCCCACAAAGACGTCGATCTCCCGGCTGGCCACAAACAGCATACCGAAGGCAATGCCCAGGATGATGATGGCGGTGGAAAGGTTGTTATAAGCCACCGCTCCCAAAAGGGGAAGGATGCGGATAAAGACCTTTAATACATTTTCCCGTCCCTTTACGATATGGGGATACTTGGAGATCAGAGCCGACAGATAAAGGATCACGGCTACCTTTGCCACCTCGGAAGGCTGAAAGGACACGCCGTTGATCATAAACCAGCGGGACGCACCGTTGATATCGCTTCCCATGAAAAGTACCATGACACAAAGGGCAATGGAACCCAAGTACAAAAGAGACGACAGATGCATCCAAAACTTGTAATCAATGGCCACCAAAAAAGCCAACGCCACAAATCCTAAGCCCGCTGCAAACAACTGGCGACGGACATAATACGTCCCGTCATCAAACCGCAAAGTCGCGTTATAGGCACTGGTAGAGTATAGCATCACTACGCCAAATGCCAGCAGCATGATGACCAGGATCAACAGCCCGTAATCAAAGTATTGCGTTTTTTCTCTCTGTTTTTTCGCCATGTGTTTCTATCGTATCTCAATCCTTTAAATTTCTGACATATTCTTTGAAAATATCGCCCCGCTGTTCGTAGTTTTTAAACATACCCCAGCTGGCGCAGGCAGGAGATAATAATACCGCCTCCCCCGGCTCTGCCGCTTCGTAGCAGATGTCGATGGCTTCCTCCAACGAATCCGCAAAACAATATGCCGTAAATCCATGCTTCTTCGCGCACTCCGCAATGGCCTCTTTGGTCTGCCCGATCAGTACCAGTTTTTTCACCTTATCTCCAAAGGCTTCGATCCACTCATCATAGGCGGAATCCTTGTCATAGCCTCCACCGATGAGACAGGTCTTCCGATCCATGGCCAGAATTCCTTTGATAGCCGCATCCGGATTGGTCCCCTTGGAATCATTATAAAACCGGACGCCCCGCTTCTCACAGACATATTCGATGCGGTGCTCCACTGCCGTAAATTTCTTCAGCCCCTCTCTGATCTTTTCCAAAGGTACCGAAAAAGCTTCTGCAATGGCCACAGCCGCCATCGCATTCTCGTAATTATGAAGTCCTAAGATGTTTAAATCTTTTACCTCGATGATCTTTTGATCCGGCCCCCGGTAAATGACGCCGTCCGCATAATAGTATCCTTCTTCAAGTTTTCGCTGACTCGAGAAATACACCACCCGGCAGGATAGGGTCTTTCCGAATTCTCTTAACACCTCATCCTCGTAGTTTAAAACACACACATCCTCTTCCTTTTGATTCCGTGTGATCTCTTCCTTTGCCCGGATATAGGCTTCCATAGTATGATGGCGATTTAAATGATCCGGCGTGATGTTTAAAATAGCGGAAACCTTTGGTGCAAAGGTTTGGACCGTTTCCAATTGGAAGCTGGATATCTCCGCAACGATCACGGACTCCTCTGTGGTTGTGCGAACCTCCGATGTATAAGGGATCCCGATATTTCCCACCACATGCACATCCGGATAGTATTCCTTTAAAAGTTCTCCCGTCAGCGCCGTGGTCGTGGTCTTTCCGTTGGTGCCGGTGATGGCCGCCACTTTTCCCTTTCCAAAGACATACGCCAGCTCGATCTCACCGGAGAGGTGTATGCCTCGGGCTTTTAAATCCTCCACAAAGGGGATGTCCAAGGGAACGCCGGGGCTTAATACCGCTGTGGTGATCTCCTTTAAAACCGGTTCATCCACAGTGCCCAGGTACAGATCCAACCCCTTTAGAGCGGGATTCTTTTCAAAAAATTCTTTTTTATCAAACTCCACATTGCCGTCATAGAGTACGAGGGACCTGTTAGCGGAAAGCAATAATTCCGCTGCAGCCACGCCACTTATTCCCATACCGACCACCAAATACTTTTCTTCCATTTTTAATCCTTAAATCCAAACTCTGTATCCCAAAAGTGCCAAAAGGGTCCCCACTGCCGTTACGGCCACGAAGACCAAAACCACCTTGACCTCCGACCAGCCTCCCAGTTCGAAATGATGGTGGATGGGCGCCATCCGAAAGATCCGCTTTCCGTGGCGCAGTTTAAAGGATCCCACCTGCAGGATCACTGAGATCACTTCGATCAAATAGATGAAACCTGCCAAAACAATGAATAAAGGTACCTGGAAAGCATAGGCGATCCCTGCCACATATCCTCCCAAAGCCAGGGAGCCCGTATCTCCCATAAAGATCTGCGCCGGATAATGATTGTAGATCAAAAACGCGGAAAGGGCACCGATGATGGCTGCAGGTATACATGCTGCATCGCTTCCGGAAGCCATGGCCACGCTTAAGAAAAAGATGGAGGCCATAATGGTGACGGAAGACACCAGACCATCCAGTCCATCGGTAAAATTCACACCGTTTACCGTGCCCAGCACCACAAAATACAATATCGCATAATTAAACCAGCCCAGATCCAGAAAATGCCCTTCCCAAAAAGGGATCTTCATGGCAAGAGACACATGGGCTACCTGTGTCAGATGCCAGGCAAAAACACCGGTCACCAAAAACTGCAGACCAAATTTTTGCCAGGCCAAAAGTCCGTCGGAACGCCGAAGAAATACCTTTAAAAAATCATCCAAAAATCCTACGGCTCCGAAACCAAAGGTCAGGATCATAACGGAAAGCACTTTCGGATCCGCTCCCATCTTCCAAAGTCCCACCAAAAATATGGGGGTAAGTATTCGGATCCCGCCCATGGTAGGGGTCCCCTGCTTCTTTACATGGGATTCCATAATCTCCCGTTCCGTTTGGCTGGCATTTCGTTTTTTTAAGTACCGGATCAAAAACGGCATCAAAACCGTTACCAATACAAAACCTACTGCATAGGATATCAGTATTATCCGCATCATTGCGCCGTTTCCTCCTCTTGTGTATCTGTTGTATCACCAGCGCCATCCTCGGTCGGTTGTTCTGCCGGTGGTTGTTCCGGTGGTTGTTCTGCCGGCGGTTGCTCCGTCGGCGGCTGTTCTTCCGGTGGCTGTTCCGCCGGTGGTTCTGCCGGCGTTTCCGTCGTTTGTCCCTCCGCAGGGTTGGGTTCCGTAGTGGGCTGTTCCGCCGCAGGCACATCTTCCGTTTCCGTGCCCTCACCGGGAGCTGCTCCCACACCCACTTCTCCGTATTCATCCTCAACCACCACACTGGAATGCATAAAGGTACTCATCTCATTCGTGGTGGGTTGCATGGTCACATAATCCAGGATCGCCGCATTCTTTTTCGAATCCTCGCTCTCTTCGATGGTCGGAATATTTAAATAAGGCAGGATCTGTACCAGCACATTATGTACGATGCACTGCGCATAAGAACTGTGGGCCTGGTCCGGAGTGTTGGGCGTATCCACAACGCAGTAAATCAAAAGCTGTGGGCTGTCCTGGGGTACGTAACCGATAAATGAGACCAGATAATTTCCGGCGGAACGAGGCACTTTCTGTGCCGTGCCGGTCTTTCCGCCGATGTCATATCCCAGGACTCCGGCTGTTTTTCCAGTTCCTTCTTCCACCACCATCTCAAGATATTCTTTCATTTGCTTGGAGACATCCGCGGATATGGTCTTTTTCTCCACCACGGGAGTCACGTCCCTGATCACGTTTCCGGCGTCATCTTGAATCTTTTTTACCACGTGGGGCTGGTAGAGATTTCCTCCGTTTATGAGAGAGGAAAAGGCACTGGCCAGCTGGATCATGGTGGTATTAAAGTTCTGCCCGAAGGAGTTTGTCGCCAGGTTAACGGTCTTCCCAAGATCTGCCTGGGAATAGATCAAAGTGTCCGTACGGGCTTCTCCGGGTACATCTACATTGGTCTTTTGTCCGAACCCAAAAAGTCTCTGGTAAGTTGCAAAGTTATCACCACCGATACGGTAGGACATCTGCATCAGCGCGTCGTTACAGGAATCCATGAGAGACCCTGCCACAGTTTCGATACCATGACCGTTCCGGTTCACACAGTGGATCTCAAAGCCACTGATCCGCTCCAATCCGTCACATACAAAGGTTTCCTCTCCCGTCAGTGTCCCGGTCTCCAGGCCGGTGGCTACGGTAAAGGGCTTAAAGGTTGAACCGGGCTCGTAGGTATGGGTCACGGTAAAGTTCTGCCAGAGTCCGTTTAGCGCATCCATCTGGGCATCCGCATCTATGGTGTCCATCTCCTCCGGCGTAAATAGCACCGACAAATCTCTGGGATTATTTAAGTCAAAGGTGGGATAGGTCGCCATGGCATAGATCTCACCGTTGTTGGGATTCATCACCAAAACCGCCGTGTTCAGGCTTCCCCTTTTCCCATCGGAAGAATAGGCCTTATTAAAAGCTTTGATCTCGTTTTCCACGATGCTTTGTATATTGGTATCGATGGAGGTGATCAGCGTCTTTCCATTTTCCGGCTCAATGACCGTCTGTTCCAGATCACTGTCATCGTTTAAATAACCATAGCTCCGGCCGTTCACACCGTTTAAAGTATCGTTGTACTGGTTTTCCAGGCCAAGTACGCCGTTATTTCCGGAGGAAACAAAACCAATGAGAGCAGCTGCCAAAGAGTTGTAGGGATAGATCCTCTCGTACTCTTTTTCAAACCAGATGCCGGTAATGGTCCCCTTGTGATCCTCATCTTCCTTGCGTGTCAAAAAATCCGCCATCTCCTGATAGGAGACCTTCTTTGCCAAAATGGTGTACTGGCTCTTGGGATGATCGGAAAGGGTCTTACGGATCTTATCCGCTTCGATCTCAGGGAAACAATCGGTGACCGCCTGTATGGTGGAATCGATCTTATCCTCGTTGGCGTTTAATACCTTTGCATCCAGGATCACATTATACACATCCACCGATGTAGCTAACACCGTGCCCTTGGAGTCTTCGATATCTCCTCTTTTATAGGGCAACGTAGTACTGTCATATTCCAATTGCGATAACACGATCTTTTCGTAACGCTTACCGTCCTTGTACTCGATGTACATCAGCCTTGCGATCAGAACGACAAAAAGAACGCAAGATACGCCAAATACCAATGATAGACGCCCCTGCATTCTTTTCGTGATCTTATCTTTTGTTTTATTCTTTTTTCTCCGATTTACATTTCTGGCCACTTCAAAAAATTTCCTAATGGTTCATCCGGATCAACCGTATTACAGATCCGTATACATGAACGGCTCTGTCAGCGGATATCCTCGTATTGGCTCATATAATCCTCATCAGCTATATCATAATACACTATTTGGCCGTTATTTGCATAGACCATTTGGCAATTCGTCAAGGCATAGAGCTTGATATCGTTTAGATCCGTGGCTGTAGCGATCCTGGACTGGGCCGCACTGTTGGAGGCCTTCATATCCGATATATCCGACTTTAAGGAAGAAATATTTGCCATATGGGCCCGGATGGAAGTCTGGAGATTGACGTATCCCGTAAAGAATCCGCCGAAAAGAACCACCCCTACGATCACAAAAAAGGCCGTGGACCGGGTCTGCTTCAAAGCGCGGGAATTCTTTAACTCCCTCTTCCTCTGCTCTTTCTTTTCTCTTTCTGCCTGTTCTCTTCTCCTGCGCTGACGTTCGATCTCATGATCAAAGATCACTTCCGCGGGAGCTGCCGTCCCCGACACGTATCCGCCGGCATAGGGTACACCGGTAGACTGATCCGTACCACTGGCAAAATAGTAATTTGCTTGTATTTCCTTCATAACACACACACCTCTTGGAGAGTCACTCTCCATTTTTTGCTTTACTGGTCGTTTCTCTCAAACACACGCAGTTTCGCACTTTTCGATCTGGAATTTATCTCCAGTTCCTCCTGCGAGGGCAGGATAGGTTTTCGGGTGATCACCACCCCTTTTGGCTTTTTTCCACATACACAGACCGGAAAATCTTTCGGGCAGGTACAGGGATTTTCATAGGTTTTAAACTTATTTTTAACGATGCGATCCTCCAGAGAGTGAAAGGTGATGATCACCAGTCTGCCCCCCGGATTTAACAGATCCACCATTTCATCCAAGGTATTCTCCAATACTTCCAGTTCCCGGTTCAATTCGATCCGCAGTGCCTGGAAAGTCCTTTTCGACGGGTGTCCCCCGGTCTTTTTCATCTTTGCCGGGATGGAGCGATCCACCACTTCGTTTAGCTGACCCACTGTCGAAAAAGGCATCGTCTTTCGAACGTCCACGATGTTTTTTGCGATCCGATGCGCACATCTTTCCTCGCCGTAGTCTCTTAAAACCCGCACGAGTTCCTCTTCGGAATACGAATTTAAAATGTCGGCTGCCGTTTGCTTCTTTCTGCGATCCATCCGCATGTCCAAAGCTGCATCCGGCTGCATGTAGGAAAACCCACGCTCCTTCTCGTCCAGCTGATAAGAAGAAACACCGAGATCCAAAAGAATGCCGTCCGCTTTTTCGATTCCGATCTCCTCTAACCGTTCTCTCATGTGCTCGTAATTATCCGAGATGATGGTTGCTTTCATCTCCTGATGATGATCTGCGAGCCTTTTTTTTGCGGCCAGGATGGCATCCTCGTCCTGATCAAAGCCGATCAGGCGTCCGGTCGCCAAGCGAGCGCATATCGCAAGAGAATGCCCTGCGCCGCCCATCGTTCCGTCTATATAAATACCGTTCTCCCTAATGTTGAGTGCTTCCATCACTTCCGGCAGCATCACGGAATAATGTGAAAATTCCATCATATACCGATCCCTAATTCTGCCATCTGCTCCGCGACTTCATCGATATCGTCATAGGTATTGCCTTCTTCCCATTTCGTCTTATCCCAGATCTCAACCCTGTTCAAGACTCCCACGGTCACAATATCCTTTGACAGATCCGCGTATTCGCGAAGAGTGTTCGGAAGAAGCACTCTTCCCTGTTTGTCGATCTCTGCACTGCAGGCTCCCGCAAACAAAAATCTCGACAACTTTCTGGCGTTGGATGTCATGGTGTTGGCCTGACGGAACTTTTCTTCGATCACCTTCCATTCATCCAGTGGATACACGTAGAGGCAAGGATCGATACCCTTGGTAACGATAAACTCCTTCCCCAACTGCTCGCGGAACTTTGCCGGTACGATGAGGCGTCCCTTTTCGTCGATATTATGGTGATATTCTCCCATGAACATTGCGGGACATCCTCCTTTCTTCGGCTGATCGGATGGACTGGCTTCCACTCCATTTTGCTCCACTTTCATCCACTTTTCACCAGTCACAACCACATTTTACTTCCCAAAAACCAAAAAATCAACCCACAAAGCCTTATTTTTCAAGGTTTGTGGGTTGTGGGGAAAAGTGGAGGGACGACATTCAGCCGTCCCTCCTGATCATCTTGTGGTTTTTGTAAACCACGACCACAAGATATAGTGTTTTGTTTTAATCTTTGTGTGGTTTTTACAAAATTTTCTCCCCCACTTTGTGCAATTCTTCCACTTCCACCTATGAGCAGTTTTCGTATTCCGCGGAGATTTTCTGCTTTACCTCATTTACAGACAAGCCCTTATCTTCTGCGATCCTCTTCAAGTCATCATACTCGGGCTTTATTCTTTTCACGCCGTAGCCTTCCGATACCTTATATCGAACATCCCCATATTTCGTATGCCTTGTGACCTCGCTCCTGCTTAACACCGCCCGCTCTTTTTTGCATTTTCGGATCCCGATGGTGGTGGTGTGCAAAAAGATAAGTCGGACCATTTTTTCTTCGTCGACAGGATCGCATAAAACCGTAAGCAACATGCCGGGACGATTTTTCTTCATGGTAACGGCCGTGACGAAGGCATCCTTTGCCCCCTCTTTCATCAGGCATTCGATACAAAAGCCCATCTCTTCCCCCGTCATATCATCCATGTTGCAGGTAAGTTCCGTCACGTCGTCTTTGCCATCAGTTGGCATAGACTCCTCCGAAGAAACCTCCTCTCCCCAAAAGGCACGGACGCAGTTCACTTCGGAAAAATCTTTTTTCCCCATACCGTAACCGATCTTTTCGATGCGCATGGACGGCATCTTTCCAAACCCCTCCGCCGCATATTTGATCAGGGCAGCTCCCGTAGGGGTGCACAGTTCCCCCTGGATCTCTCCGGCATAGATAGGAATACCGCTTAACAAAAGCGCCGTAGCCGGAGCGGGAACGGGCATTTTCCCGTGCTGGGTCATCACCATGCCGTTTCCCACCCGAAGATGGGAGCATACGACCCGATCCGGAGAAAGCGTATCTAACAGATAACAAAATCCCACCACATCACATATCGCATCTAACCTTCCCACTTCATGAAAATGAATATCGGATACCGGAACCCCGTGCACCTTTGATTCCGCCTCGGCGATCCGTTCATAGACCTCTATAGCGTCATCCTTTACCTTTTCCGGTAGTTCCATAGCCTCGATGATCCGACGGATCTCCGACGGCCCACGGCTTCCGTGATCGTGATGATGGTCGTGTTCAGGATGATGGTCATGTTCAGGATGATGGTCATGTTCATGTTCATGCTCATGTTCGTGGTGATGATCGTGCTCTGTCGGTTCCGACTCCTCCACTCCACCGACTTCCACCACATAGCGGGTTCCCATAATGGTATTTTTCTTATGAGAGACGGCAGAGACCTTCACATCCGATAATCCCAGTCCGTTCATCTTTGCGATGAAATCTTTTTTCGCATCTTCATCCAAAAGTTCATACAAGGCGGCATTAAGCATATCTCCAGCCGCTCCCATATTCAGATCCAAATATAAAATCTTCATAGATATCCTTTAATACTCCGTAAAAAACAGCATACCGAAGGTTCCGGGTCCACAGTTGGTCGCAATGGACGGAGATGCCTTCTGGAAGTATACCTCATCAAATTTACATCGTTTTTCTGCCATGGCACGCACGGACTCCAGATCCTTCGTGGTCATTCCCACATAGGTGATAAATAGCATCCGACGATCGATCTTTCCGGGTACCCGAAAAACAGTAGAAACATATTTTTCCCACGCCCGTTCTCTGGTTCCGAAATACACCCGGGAGACTCCCATCTTTCCGTTTCGGAGGCATACCACCGGATGGATCATAAAGGCGTTGGCGATCCGTGCCACCCGGACACTGATCTGTCTGCGATTCGCCAGATAATCCAGGGAATCCACGATAAAGCTGGTATGTACGTGTTCTTTTAGCTCGTTCATTTTCTCTGCGATGGCATCCCGGTCCATCCCCTTTTCCGCCAGCCGCGCTGCTTCCACAGCCATAAGCCCCTGACCGCTGGATAAGTGCCACGTATCCGTTACCGTCACATTTCCGAAGTTGATAGCAGCTTCAATAGCCCTCGGGCACCCACTGTTGGTAACCCTGGAGGAAATGGACAGATGGACGATATTATTGGCTTCATCCAGCTGCCGGGAGAAAAACTCTTCGTACTCCCTTTCCGAGGGTGATTTGGACTCCGCATATCCCTTTTCTTTTTCCATGTAGGACAAAAGACCATCTGTTTCGATCTCGATCCCGTCTCGGAACAGTCCGTCCTGTGTCTGCACCATATGGGGGATCAGTCCGATGTTGTAGCGTTTTAAGATCTGGGGCGGCAGATCTGCCACACTTTCCGTGGTGATCTTTACAAGGGTCTTTTTCTTGTGGGACATCATCCAGGCGGTACTCTCCTCCGCCAGCTTTTCACCATACTCCGTTACCGTCACAAGTTCCGTAGGCAGAAGCTTATACAGCGCATCTTCCAATTCCTTTCCGCTGATAGGCTTGGTCAGATACCCGTCAAAACCCTCCTTGGCATAAAACTCCTCCACATCCGCGCCGGCGTTGGCCGTCAGTGCCACCACTTTGGACTCCTGGGAATATCCGCCGGGCTGCGTACGAATGGCGTGCAGGCATTCCACGCCATCCATGCCGGGCATTTTGTGATCCATGAGGATCACATGATAGTATTCCTCCGCAGTCCTCTTTAGCGCTTCCTCTCCGGAGGAGACCGTCTCCAAGATCACCTTGGTCTCCCGGAGCAGTTTTTTTACCACCAGAAGATTTGCCGCTGTATCGTCCACGGCCAGTACTTTTGCCTCCGGCGCTTCAAAAGCCTTTACATAAGCATGTCCTTCCTTTCCCATGCGGCGCTTTTCCATATCGATCTCACCGATATGCTCATCGTTGACGATGGCTTGGGGAATCTCGATCAGGAAGGTAGATCCTTTGGTATAGATACTGCTGACCGTGATCTTTCCTCCCATGAGGTCCACAAACTGCTTCACGATGGAAAGTCCTAAGCCCGTACCTTCGATGTATTTATTCTGATCCTCGTCCACCCGTTTAAAGGCGGTAAACAGATAGGGAAGGCTTTCTTTTTTGATACCCATTCCCGTATCACTGACGGAATAGATCACGTTGGCCTGACCGTTTCCGTCTCTCTCACACTGTATGGATAGTTTGACAGAGCCTTTGTTTGTATACTTTATGGCATTGGTCAGCACATTGATGAGGATCTGCTTGATGCGCACCTCGTCCCCAAAGAGCTCCGTGGGAAGCTCCGGGGATACATCGATATGAAACTCCAGATTCTTTTCCTTTGCCCGGATCCAGAGCATGGAAACCACATCGGAAAGCATGTCGCCGGTCCGGTAAGGGGACTTATTTAGCTCCATCTGTCCAGATTCGATCTTCGACATATCCAAAATGTCATTGATCAAATGAAGGAGCATCTTACTGGCCGCCTGGATGTTGGCCGCATCCTCGTTAATCTCCTCAGAGGCGTTCTCCCGAAGGATCATCTCATTTAAGCCGATGATGGTGTTGATAGGAGTGCGGATCTCATGACTCATGTTGGAAAAGAACTTACTCTGGGCCTGGTTTAAAGCCTCGATCTCTCTGGTCTTGTCATCCGATTTTTCCTTTTCGCGATTTAAGATCCAGATCTCAAATCCCACCATCAGAGACATCATACCGCACACAATGATGAGAGAAATGTAGGAGTCCACATAAGCCGCCTCCACATCATGTTCGGTAACGGTCTCGGGATGCAGATAAGCGATACCGTAGCAGATGGTCGCCACCACGATGGACAGGCCCAACAGCAGATACTTTATCACACCATCCACCACCAGGCTCACAAACAGGATGCAAAATACAAACCAGATGGGAGACCCGCCGTAGATCCCTCCACCGGTGAAAAAGGTAACAGGAAGCAGCACCAATATGATCAATAGTCCTGCAATAGGCGCTCCGATCTTTACCTTGCCGTATCTGATGGAAAAAAAAGCAAGCAGGAAAAAGAACACAAATCCGCCACCCAGTATTGCGATATCCACAATACTCTCTTCCACGAAAATACCGACTACGAACATAACAAACAAGGCGGACAGGGCAAAGGCGAACAAAAGGGTAAAGGACCGCTCCTGCAGGGATTTTGAGTCATCCAAAATGCTTTTTAACAGTTTTTTCATGACGCATCACCCCCTTCCGGTGCAAATTCCAGAACCTCATCCTCCTCCGGTCCGAATTCCAGGATCTCAT
>JAIKZU010000043.1 GCA_024681985.1 Lachnospiraceae bacterium
CCAGTCACCGTAACGTTCATTGTTCAATTGGTCATACAACTGGATGGCCGTAGACTTTAATTCATCCTCAAACGTCTCCAGATAGGCGCTTCTTACCTCGCTGATCCCGATCAGCGTAAGCACCAGAGCCTCCACGATCACCGCGGCGATGGCCACCAGCATGATCCGCTGGATAATCTTCTGGTTTCGTTTCACTTTCTTTTCGTCCATTCTAGTCCTTGTGCTCCTTTCTGCTCTCCTGTCATGCATACACATCAGAATATACTGCAAACACATAAATATCCAGTGTATCTGCAGAATCAAAACACTATATATCGGTGTTAGAATATATTATAGCACAAAATAGAAGTATTCAACATAAATAATGTCAAATGCCGCTATTTTTTAGTTATTTTTATTCAATTTGTCCATGAGGTTGGTCATGTACTTCTCGTTAAACTCATAGGGAGTGGACTGATATACATAGTAATTCAGCCAGTTGGAGTAAAGGGAATTGGAGGATGCCCGCCACTGCAGGAGCGGCTTTTTCGTGGGATCGTCATCCGGATAATAATTCTTCGGAAGTTCCACATAGGATAAGCCTTTTTCCGTATCCCGCTTGTACTCTTTGTCCAGCGTATACCGGTCATACTCCGGATGACCCATACAGTAGATCTCACTGCCGTCATCCTTCATGCACAAAAGCAGTCCTGCTTCTTCCGATTCCGCCAGGATCACCAGTTCCGGTATCTTTCGGACCTCATTTGTATCCACCGTGGTATTTCTGGAATGGGGTACGTAGAAATAATCATCAAAACCGCGGACCAGCGGTACTTTCCGATGCTGCACCTCATGCTTAAAGACTCCAAAGACCTTTTTATCCACGATATGTTTATTGATCCCGTAGTTATAATACAATGCCGCCTGTCCGCTCCAGCACAGATACAGCCGGGAGGTCACATGAAGTTTCGCCCACTCCAAGATCTCACAGTATTCCTGCCAATAGTCCACCTCTTCAAATTCCATCAGCTCCACCGGGGCTCCCGTTAGGATCATACCGTCGAAATAATCCTTTTTTACATCGTCGATGGTGAGATAAAAACTGTCTAAATGGCTCTTTGCCGTATGAGTGGCCTCATGGGTTTTTACCGTCATAAAGGAAATGTCACACTGCAGGGGGGTGTTGGAAAGCATCCTAAGGATGTGCAGTTCCGTGTCTTCCTTTAAAGGCATCAGATTTAAGATCAAGATCTTTAAGGGCCGGATATCCTGATGCAGCGCCCTCTCTTCATCCATGACGAAGATGTTCTCTCTTTCAAGTATGGCATATGCGGGGAGATCCCGCTGTGTTTTAATGGGCATTGTCTGTCTCCTTTATCATGTTTAACAGATCCTCTTCGGACAGGATGGGGATATTCAATTCCTTTGCCTTGTCCAACTTGGATCCTGCCGCTTCTCCTGCCAAAAGATAATCCGTTTTTTTCGAAACGGACCCGGTGACCTTTCCTCCGTTTTGTTCGATGAGAGCCTTTGCCTCGGATCGTCCCATGGAAGGCAGGGTTCCGGTGATCACAAAGGTCTTTTGGGAAAATGTTTCCGACGAAAGCCGGGGCATTTCCTTTTCCATGTTCACCCCGTAGTTTTTTAAACGACGAAGTACTTCCACGTTTTCTTCTTCTCTAAAGTACTCGTAGATACAACGGGCAGTGACCTCACCGATGTCCTCCACCCGGGTCATTTCCTCCACGGTGGCATTGGCAAGTGCCTCCACATTCTTAAAATGCAAAAGCAGTGACTTGGCCGCGGAGGCACCCACATTTAGGATACCCAGTCCCGTGATCAGCCGGTCCGCATCCCTTTCCTTTGCTTCTTCGATGATGCCTAAGAGCTTATCGGTGTTTTTCTCTTTTCCGATGATGCCGGATGCCACCAGCTCATCCCGGTGCTCCTTTAATAAAAAGATATCCGCCACATCATGGAGATAACCGGCACGCACCAGTTCCTCGATATATACCGTGCCGAAGCCCTTGATATCCATGGCCTCCCTGCCTACAAAATGGATAAGGTTCCGTTCCAACTGGGCAGGACAGGATGCGGAGGTACACTTGATATCCGCCGTGTTCTCTTCCCGCAGGGTCTTGCTGCCACAGACCGGGCACCGATCAGGAATCTGAAAGGTCACCGTACCGGCCGGTCTTTTTTCCGGCACTGTCCCTTTGATCTTCGGAATGATCTCTCCGGATTTATACACCACCACCGTATCTCCGATGCCGATGTTCAATTCATCGATAAAATCCTGGTTGTGCAAAGTAGCCCGGGAAACCGTGGTGCCACAGAGTCGGATGGGTTCAAAGACTGCGGTGGGATTGATGCGTCCCGTGCGTCCCACGGAAAGCTCGATATCCAGGATCTTTGTTTCCTTTTCCTCCGGGGGATATTTGTACGCCACTGCCCAACGGGGCACTTTGGCAGTATTTCCCAAAAGCTCTCGATCGGCGTAACGATTTACTTTTACCACGGCCCCGTCAATGTCATAGGACAGATTTCCGCGGTTTTCACCGATAGCGCAGATGGCATCCCACACCTCTTCAGCCGTATGGCAGACCGTATAATCGTCGATTACAGTAATGCCTTTGGAACGCATATATTCATACGCTTCGGTATGGGTTTCAAAATCTCTGCCCCGCACCTGCTGCAAGTTAAAGATGAACAGGGACAGCCCCCGATCCCGTACCACGGAAGCATCCAGCTGCCGAAGGGTGCCCGCCGCACAGTTTCTGGGATTGGCAAAGGGCTTTTTCCCTAGCAGTTCCTGCTTTTCATTTACCGCATCAAAAGCGGCGTTTTTCATATAGACCTCTCCCCGGATCTCCATGTATTCCGGTGCATCGGAAAAATCCCGTACCACATCGGGGATCTCTAAGGCATTGGCCGTCACGTCCTCTCCGTATTCGATGCCGTCCCCTCTGGTCTCCGCCATCACAAGATGCCCCTTTTCATAGCGGAGGCTCATGGAGAGTCCGTCGATCTTATACTCTACCACAAACTCCGGATGATCCAGCTTCTCTTCCATCTCATGGACAAAGGCATCCACTTCCTCTTTGGAAAAGACATCCTGTAAGGAAAGCATGGGCACATTGTGCTTTACCAGAACTCCTGCCTGACGTTTCGCTTTTCCGCCCACATGCTGTGTGGGAGAGGCGGCGTCCGTAAACTCCGGATACAAAGACTCCAACTCTCGCAGGCGGCGCATCATCATATCGTATTCGTAGTCCGTGATCTGTGGAGCATCCTCGTTATAATACAAATTGCTGTGGTACTCCAGGGTTTCCCGCAGTTTCTTTATCTCTTCTTTTGCTTCTTCTTTATTCATATCATAACCTGCGCTTACAGTTTCCTTTTCAGACCTTCGATCTCCTCTTTGGTCAGAGTCTTATACGTTCCCTCCGGCACGCCCTCCAGCGTAAAATCCATCACCCGTATCCGAAAAAGATCCATCACCCGATATCCCAGTTCTTTGCACATCCGCCGGATCTGCCGGTTCAATCCCTGCGTCAGGATAATGGAAAACTCTTTGTCCGAGAGTTTTTTTATCTTGCAGGGAGCCGTCGTCCGATCCAGTTCGCTTAAATACACCCCCTGGGCCATGTGCACCAAAAAAGTACCGGTAATGGGCTTATTCACCCGTACCACATATTCCTTCTCATGGGCATTGGCGGCCTTTGTGATGGCATTTGCCATATCTCCCTGGTTGGTCAAAAGCAAAAGTCCGTGGCTGTCTTTGTCCAATCGACCCACGGGATAGATCCGGACGGGATAGTTAAGATAATCGATCACATTGTCCTTTTCCCGCTTTTGTGCGGTACAGACGATACCCTTTGGCTTGTGGAACAAAAGAAATACTTCCTCTTCCACCGGACAAAGGACTTTATGATCCAGCTCCACCACACTATCCGGCATCACTTTCGCACCGGCAGATGCCGGCTGCCCGTCGATTAAAACACGGCCTTCCTCGACAAACCGATCCGCCTGTCGTCTGGAACAGACCCCTGCTTCGGAGAGATATTTGTTTATCCTGATACCCTTATCATCCATACCATATAAAAAGAAGAGGGAGTTACTTTTCATCCATAACTCCCTGTATCACCTTACTCTTTCGACTCTATGATTATTGATTATTGAAGAAGATCTGTCTTAATGTATCCGGTCGTACCGTCATACTTTACCTTCGTCCAGCCCTCCTGATAACTCATGACAATCTCCCCCGTCTCTCCCGCGTAGGCAACCGCTACCTTGGAAGCAGTCTCGCTCATGCTCTCCCGGACATTTACGGTCTGGGTCAAGGTCAGCTTGTCTCCCACTGCAAAAGAAGTATTGGTGGTAGCAGCGGTCTCTTCCGTAGCCTCTCC
>JAIKZU010000072.1 GCA_024681985.1 Lachnospiraceae bacterium
GAAGGTGAGATTATATTTGCTTGGCGGTGTATATAATACAACCAGCGGCAGCATTGGAATGACAGTAGGCGAGAATACAAGCATGACCTTTGATTCGGGTTTAGCATATACTTATGTACAGAGATATAACAGCTATACCCAGGAGTGGGGACCCAACGACGTCAGCGACACAACCCAGGAGGATATTGCGGTGACCACATATCCTGCAGGAACGACCATCACCGCTACGGTAAGTATTCCTTCCGACACGTCTCAGACAGGTACGTCTGCGGCCAAAAACTTCCAGAATGCTTTATTCCAGTATGCCGGCAGTTCCGGCAGCTCCGGTTCTTCTTCCGGCGGTGGTGCAGCCATCATGGGACCCTTTACACCCGTTACCGTTACATCAACTCCCACTTATGTGGCAGACTCCTCAGCGACTGCCGATATGTCCGGCAACTCCACTATTAAGAGCGCAACCGTGAAGACTTCCGAAAACGGTACAGCGAAGATCGCCAACGTGGAGAGTAAAGCCAAGACGGTGAAGATCTCTTCCAAGGTTAAGGTGGACGGCGTTTCCTATACCGTAAAGACCATCGGCGAAGGTGCTCTGGACGGATGCGCAAATGCAACCACCGTTACACTGCCCAAGACCGTTACCAAGATCGAAGAGAACGCTTTGAGCGGTGCTGAGAATCTTAAGGTTGTTAAGCTGGATGTTAAGAAATCCATCAAGGTTGAAAAGGGAGCCTTCGGCGATACCGATACTTCCAAGATGACCATTAAGGTTTCCAAGGATATGTCCAAGAAAGAATTTAACAAGTTTAAGAAGGTATTAAAGTCTGCAGGATTTGAAGGCAAGGTAAAGAGTATTCTGTAATCTTTTAAGGTCATAAACCAACAGCAAAAAGGTCCCCGTCAAATTCGGCGGGGACCTTTTCATGTTCTTAAGACTAACGGATATATTGGGCGTATTCCCGAAAGGCTCTGCACATTAATGGATGAGAAAAACCAAAGGACAGGTTTTTTCTTTTTTTCGGCGTGATGATCACCTGTCGGGAGGAGATCCGGATCCTCACATTGGGGAAAGGATTTCCATCCAAAACGATGTCGTCTTCCTCCGGCTTTCTTTCCGGCATATCCACATAGGGGATGATCAGGGGACTGCTTTCCTTCAAAAGACTTTGAAAGGCAGCCTCGGCGGACATAAGACCCTTTTCGTCCGTGAGATATTGATACATGGTATTCTCATCGCCACAGTTCAGGGAATTGAAGCCCCATACACAGGAGTGCCGGGGACATAAAAAAACGGTATGCATAAAGCGGGGCGAAGTGTTCCGTTTCGAATAGTAGGATTCCACCATGCCGGACATATAAAGGGGCAGCCAGTCGGAAATGGCATTCCCCATCTCTTCCAAAGAGCGGTTGATGTTGTGTATGATACGGATCTTTTTCCTGCGTTTCACACATTCGCTCATCAGTACGGCCCATTTTGTGAAAAATCCCGGGTCTTGTGTCATCCATTCCATGGGTTGGTCGGAGTACAGCAATAGTTCTGAAGCGTCTTTTTCGTCAATGGCCTCCCTCAGAAAACGAAGTACCGCATTCCGGATTCCGCTGACGCCGTAGTAGGCAGAGGACGTTCCTTTGGGAATGGTATCGGCGATTTCCTCATAGGAGGGAAGACTTATGGCGGCTTCCTGTCCGTAGGATTCGTACAGTTTCAGCAACCCTTCCGCAAAGAGTATCTGGCTGTTTTTGTCGTCCGTTTCCAAAAGCCACATACCGAAGGTATCCTCGGTAAGGTTCTCACAGGGGATCCCCATCCGGTCCGAGAGTACGGTGCGTACGGCATCACCTCTCACATGGGAGTAAAGAGCCTGTATGAGAACACCGCCCGGGTCGATCCCGTGGGAGCTGCTTAAGGCTCTGCGACCGTTTCGATAACGGCTGATCTGTGATGCATCCATATGGAGTTGTTTGGCAAGTTCCGTATTTGAGATGCCACAGATTTCCATGGTGGTGTTCAGACGATCGGCAAAGTGAGTATAAGATATGTTGCGGGATTTAGCGCCGGATCCCAACAGAGGGGTATCATCTTCTTCAAAAAGATAATCTGTTATGGCTGCATCCATTTTGGCAAAAGGAACATCCGCGTTACATCCGACGATTTCGCAAAGGCGGGCTGTCTGATGGGTTTCCTCGGCGTAAATTCGAAATGCGGCCGAAAGCTTTGCGGCAGTGCTGCCGTCTTTTTTCGGGATGCGTCCACCACTGCGCAGGCGGCTGATACCGGTGCGGTCAATGCCCGCAAGCTGCGCCATTTTAGGGGGGGGTGGCGGTCCGAGCCGATCCATCAGATCATTAAAACGGTTTGTAAAAGACATACAAAAACCCTTTCTTATGATATGACGCCGAGGGAGTCATTTGATATAACTTTATAATATGCATTGAGCCATAAAGTGTCATCCATGTGCCATCATCTGTCAATGACAAATTGTGGCACATATTGTGTGCCGGAAGGTGTCCCCGGGCCTTTTTGACTTTTTCCCCTTATGGAATTAAACTTTTATCATTGGAGGTGGGCTATGAAAAAACGAACATTTGTGACGATACTGACACTTTTGATGACCACCGCTTTATTCGTAAGCGGATGTAAAAAGGCGGAAACACCGGTGGGAGAAACCAAAGAACCCGTGACAGAGGAAAACACCGACACGACGGTTGCCGAAGTGGAAGAGGAGAATAAGGAAGAGGGACCGTTTCTTCTTTGGGCAAAGG
>JAIKZU010000107.1 GCA_024681985.1 Lachnospiraceae bacterium
CACTGAGCCGAAGAACTTAGAGGAGCAGGCTCTTTCCCTGGTGGGAAAGGATGTCTACGAGAAACTGATCAAAGGTTATACGGAGAAGCAGTGGGGCAGAGAGTGCAAGGATCTGCCGGCCTTTATCATCAAAAGACTGCCTCTTCGTTTCACCTACGACAATAACTACTTCAATGCCCGCTATCAGGGAATTCCCATTGGGGGATATACCCAGATCGTGGAGCATATGTTGGAAGGCATCGAGGTGCGGTTAAACGAGGATTTCTTTGATCTGAGAAAAACAGGAAGGCTGTCTGACGGACAGGAGGTCTCTTACGACCGGATCCTCTTTACCGGTCAGATCGATGAATATTTCGATTACAAATTCGGTCCTCTGGAATACCGTTCCGTTCGTTTCGAGACGGAGGAGATGGATACGGATAATTACCAGGGGAACGCCATCGTAAATTACACCGAGCGGGAAGTGCCCTATACCCGGATCATAGAGCATAAGCATTTTGAATTCGGTACCACGGATACTACCATCGTCTCCAAAGAATACTCTTCGGAGTGGGAGCCCGGTGTGGAGCCTTACTATCCCGTAAATGATGAAAAGAACAATGCTCTTTACGAGAAGTACAAGGCTTTGGCGGATGCGGAGGGCAATGTGATCTTCGGCGGACGTTTGGGACAGTATAAGTATTACGATATGGACAAAGACTTGGAAGCCGCCCTTCAATGTGTGGCCGAACAGGACAGATAACAACGATTTAAAGGAGAAACAAACCCATGAAAGGTATTATCTTAGCGGGGGGGAGCGGAACCAGGCTTTACCCTCTGACCAAAGCAATCTCCAAGCAGATCATGCCGATCTATGACAAACCCATGATCTATTATCCTCTTTCCACATTGATGCTATCCGGCATCCGGGAGGTTTTGATCATTTCCACTCCCAGGGATCTGCCGGTATTTGAGGAACTCTTGGGAGACGGCAGTCAGCTGGGCATGGACATCCGGTATGCGGTGCAGGAAGCTCCTAACGGACTGGCGGAAGCGTTTATCATCGGTGCGGACTTTATCGGAAGCGATCCTGTGGCGCTGGTGTTGGGGGATAATATCTTTTACGGTCAGAGCTTTTCCAAGGTCCTCAGGGCGACGGCGGAGCGTACCATGTCCCAACCGGGAGCTACCATCTTCGGATACTATGTGAGAGACCCCAGAGAATACGGCGTGGTGGAATTTGACGAAAACGGAACAGCTATCTCCATTGAGGAAAAGCCCGAAAAACCCAAGTCCAATTATGCGGTGCCCGGTCTTTACTTCTATGACAATGATGTGGTGGATATCGCAAAGAATATCAAACCCTCTGCCAGAGGAGAGTTGGAGATCACTACGGTCAATAACACCTATTTAGAGCGGGGCAATCTCCATGTGGAGACTTTGGGACGAGGATTTGCCTGGTTGGATACAGGGAATCACGACATGCTTTTGGCTGCGGCTAACTTCGTGGCCACATTCCAAAAAAGACAGGGACTCTACATTTCTTGTATCGAAGAGATCGCGTACAAGAGAGGGTTTATCGATGAGGCACAGCTTCGGAAGCTGGCGGAGCCTTTGATGAAGACAGAGTACGGAAAATATCTGATTGATATCGCGGAAGGATTATAAAATGGGACAGATCAAAGTAGAACACAATGTGGGCGGCATCGAAGGACTTTGCGTCATCGAGCCTCAGGTATTCGGGGACGAGAGAGGATATTTCGTCGAGACCTACAATTACAACGATTTTTCAAAAAACGGCATTGACCTTACCTTTGTGCAGGACAACCAGTCCGCATCCCGTCGGGGAGTCTTGAGAGGCCTTCACTTCCAGAAGGAATTTCCCCAGGATAAGCTGGTACGGGTGATCAAAGGAGAAGTATATGATGTGGCGGTGGACTTAAGAGAAGGATCAAAGACCTTCGGAAAGTGGTATGGCATTACCCTCACCGCAGAGAATAAAAAGCAGTTTTTCATTCCGAAGAATTTTGCCCATGGATTTTTGGTGCTTTCCGAGACAGCAGAGTTCTGCTACAAGGTAACGGACTTTTATCATCCCAATGATGAGGGGGGGCTCATGTGGGACGACCCGGATATTGGCGTGGACTGGCCCATGCCGGAGGGGATGACAAAAGAGGATCTCATTCTTTCGGAAAAGGATAAGGTGAATCCCAGCTACCAGGAGTTTTTGAAGGAAAGGGGTATGCGTTAAGCTGCCGAAGCAACTTATGTCAAATGAGACCATTACGGTGATCGATGGGGATCAAAAGGATGCCGGCTGGCTATCCATCCCCCGGGAGATCATAGCAAATAAAAAACTGATCATGGGGCTTGCAAAGAACGATTTTCGTCAGAAGTTTGCGGGCTCTTATCTTGGCGTGGTATGGGCCTTCGTGCAGCCTGTGGTGACGGTGTTTGTATACTGGTTTGTCTTTACCAAGGCTCTTCCTGTGGGCACGTCCATGATGCGAAACGGCATCGAATACCCTTATGTGATCTGGCTTTTGTGCGGTCTGGTGCCCTGGTTTTTCTTTTCCGAGGTCATCAATTCCGGCACCACAGCCCTTACGGATTATGATTATCTGGTAAAAAAGGTGGTCTTTAAGGTCAGCATCCTGCCAGCCATCAAAGAAGTGTCCAGCACTTTCGTGCATCTTTTTTTCGTGGGATTTACATTGCTGTTCTGTGTGTTTTATAAAAACTACCCCAGCGTCTATTCTCTGCAGCTGGTGTATTACTTTATCTGCATGGTGCTTTTGTCCCTGGGGATCATCTATGCCACCAGCGCCATCACCGTGTTTTTCAAGGATATGAAGCAGGTGGTAAATATCGGCCTCCAGGTACTGATCTGGATGACTCCCATTATGTGGGATATTTCCAACATGAAGAGCTTAAATCCCATCATTGTTACCATCCTGAAACTAAATCCCATGTTCTACATCGTGCAGGGGTATCGGGAGTCTCTGTTGGACAAGGTTTGGTTTTTCAGCCACGGAGCCATGACTCTTTATTTTTGGATCGTTACGCTTTTGATCTTCTTTGTGGGCACCCGGATCTTTAACAAATTAAAGGTGCATTTCGCAGATATCTTGTAGGAAAACGGAAAGTATGGAAGATTACGCAATACAGGTTGAAAACTTAAGCAAGATGTACAAGCTGTTTGATAATAACAAGAACCGGATGAGGGATTCTCTCGGCTTGTACAAAACGCCGCTCTACCGGGAACACTATGCCCTTCATGACATGAATTTCTCCATCCGAAAAGGAGAGACGGTGGGGATCATCGGCACCAACGGCGCCGGAAAGTCCACCCTTTTAAAGATCATTACCGGCGTGGTAAACCCTACCTCCGGACGGCTAAAGGTGGCAGGCAGGATCTCTGCCCTTCTGGAATTGGGAGCCGGCTTTAACGGCGAGTATTCCGGCATGGAAAATATCTACTTAAACGGAACCATGATGGGCCTTTCCAAAGAGGAAGTGGATGCTACCATACCCGCCATCTTGGAGTTTGCGGATATTGGGGATTACATCTACCAGCCGGTAAAGATGTATTCCAGTGGTATGTTCGTGCGGCTGGCTTTTTCCGTAGCCATTAATGTGGATCCGGAGATCCTCATTGTGGACGAGGCTCTGTCCGTGGGGGATGCCTATTTCCAGACCAAGTGCTATAAGAAATTCGAAGATTTTAAAAAACTTGGGAAGACCATTCTCTTTGTCAGTCATGACCTTTCCTCCGTATCCCGTTATTGCGATCGGGTGATCCTTTTGAATAAAGGAAACAAATTGGCGGACGGTACATCCCGGGATATGATCGATCTGTACAAAAAGGTGTTGGTGGGTCAGGTGGACGTGGAGCGGATCCTCTCCGCCCAAAGAGAGCCGGCATTTTTGGAAAAACCGCAAGAAGAAAAGGATGCGGCATTAAAGGAGATCATCCGGGATGCCACAGCTACCTTTTCCGAGTTAAGCGTAAAGGATACAGCTTCCGAGGGAGAGTGGTCAAAGAATTACAAGATCAATCCCGAGGTCAACGAGTACGGTACCGGACAGGCCAATATCATCGACTTTGCCGTAGTGGATTACCGGGGGAATTATTCCACATCCATTGAAAAGGGGACGGAGTTTGAGATCCGTTCCAAGGTGAGATTTCAGAGTAAGATCGCAGAACCTATATTTACGTATACCTTCCGAAATCTGCGGGGCATCGATGTCACCGGAACCAACAGTCTCTTTGAGATGACGGAGGTGGAACCGGCGGAAGAAGGGGATGTGTACGTGGCCCGGTTCCGGCAGAAAATGTCCCTGCAGGGGGGAGAGTATCTTTTGTCCATCGCCTGCACCGGCTACGAAGAAGGAGAGTTTGTGGTGTATCACCGACTCTATGACCTTTTATCCATCACTGTGATCTCCAACAAGGACACGGTGGGATTTTACGATATGGACTCCAAAGTATTGGTAGAAAAAGAATCGCATGAAGGATAATTTGATCAAGTGGATACCTTTAAAAGATGTAAAAAGCGTGCTTCTTTTGGAAAAAGAGGCCTGTTTTTTGCACACCTTTTTTGACGCTGCAAATATGCGAGTCGTCTCTTTAAAGGATGCCTCCGAGATCGCAGAGATAAAGGATTCTTTTGATCTGATCCTTGTTTGGAAGGATCATGTCTTTATGGAGCATATAAAGGAACTTGCCGGTCTGTTAAGAAAGACGGGGAGGTTCTTTTTCTGTGGGGATAATCCCCTGGCCATAAAGTATTTTGCGGGAGCCCTGGAATCGGAGGGGGCAGATTTCTTTCAGACCTTCTCCGGAGCCGAGGGAAAGCGGGGCCTTGGGGATCGCATCGAGGCAGCAGGCTTTCGGGCAAAGTTTTTCTATCCTTATCCGGATGCCCGGGAGACAGAGTACATCTTTACGGACCAAAGAGGACCGAAAGAGGATGATTTTCTAAAAAGCGCAAAGCGAAGTTTTCCGGGAGAAATGCAGCTTTTCCCGGAAGGAGATGCGGTGCTTTCTCTGGAAAAAGAAGGGGTATTCGGAACTTTTTCAAATTCTTTTTTGGTAGAGATCCTTCCTTTGGACAGACAGTCCCTTCCCGTAAGTTACGTGAAGTTTTCGGATCACAGAAAAGAGGAGTTTCGGATATTTACGCTGTTGTCAAAAGATGAAAAACGGGTGGAAAAACGCCCGGCGGATCCGAAAGCCGCCACCCATATCCGGTTGCTTCCGGAAAAGGAAAAGGCGCTGTCAAAAACCGTTAGTGGGTCTTATATTGTAAGTCCTGCCGAAGAGACGGAGGAAGGCTGCGCATTTCCCCTGCATGAAGGAACGACCTACGACGTTTTGGTGGACGAGGTGCTCCTTAAGGAGGAAAAGGAGAAGGCCCTTGCCATGATCCGATCCTACATAGAGGATCTTTCGGGCTTTTCCATGCAGGAGTTTTCCCTGACCAAAGAGTTTGAAGAAGTTTTTTTGAGAGATCCGAAGACAAAAGCGGAATTTGGAAAGCACATCGGCAGCTTTAAAAAGAGCTTTGTCACCAGTGATGTGGATCTGGTAATGTCCAACATCATTGCCGATGGGCAAAAACGCTATATCATTGATTACGAATGGACATTTTTCTTTCCGGTACCGGTGGAGTACATCATCTTTCGGATCCTGCGGTACTACCTTTACGGAAAGGTATTCAGAAGAAGTGTTTTGGACGAATCCCTTTTCCGGATGTTTGGGATCACGGGAGAATTGCAGCATCTGTTCTTCGAAATGGAACGAAGCTTCCAGGCTTATCTATCCGATGATGCCGAGGAGGAGGATCCCTTTGACCTGCTGGAAAAAAGAGACGGCAATACGGTCTTAAAGGAGCATATCGCTTCCATGGAACATCCTCTGCCGGATCTGAACATGGAAGTGTACTACGACTACGGCGGTGGCTTTACGGAGGAGGCAAAAGCCTCTTTAGGTCTGCAGGAGGATTACAAAAAAGAACTTGTGATCCCCGTCCCCGAAGGGACGAAGAGCCTTCGCATCGATCCGGCTAAAGCCCCGGGACTCTTGCACATATTTTATGTGACGGATGAAAATAAAAAGGAGAATCGATTTGTGGTACCCGCAAAAAAAGTGGGGGACGGAACTTATATGATGTCCACCTACGACCCGAATTTTGTTGTGTTTTTGCATCCCGGACAAAAGAAAGTGTGCGTTTCTTTTTCCTACGATGCCCTGTATTCCTACGGTACACCGGAAGAGACAGAAGAACTGCTTCAAAAGACATTCCCCATGTCGGTCATGGATCGGGGGATGAATAAGACCAAGAGGATTTTTTCATGAAGAAGTTTAAATATATGACAGGTGCCAGGTCCGTTCCCGATGGGAACCGACTATGGTTTGTCATTGCGGGAGATTTCTTCCGTGAGGATGAAAACTTTTATGTCAAAGTGGGTGCGGCCCAAAAAGAATGTAAACCCTATAAAGAGTTTCCCAACGACTTTTTTAAGGAATTGCGAAGTGAAGACCGGGAATGTCGCGGCTTTTACTGTGATCTTTTAGATGAGGATTTTGAAGGACTTCCCACCATCTTCGGGACCCATTCCGGAAAGATCCACACCTTTACCAAACAGGAATTGTCCCGGATCCCCTATTTGCTGGAGGTTTTCGACGACAAGGAAAAGAGCATGCTTTTGACCGGTTGGTGCATCAGTAACACGGAAACTGAGATCCGGATAACGGATACAAAGGCACCTTGTAAGGTGAGGCGCACCCATCGGTATGATATCAACCGGCTGTTTCCGAAGACGTCCCAGAGTTACCTCTCCGGCTTTGAGATCCGGTTCGAAAAAGGAGTGGCCCCGGTGTTTCCCTGCACGCTGGAGATCCGGGATGAAGATGTGACGGTCACCCTTCCTTTAAAACGATCGGATATGCACGCCTTTGAGGGGCAGGACCGAAAGGAATTCTGGTGGTACGTCAACAAGAGCAAAAAGACACTGCGCATCCTCCATGAGGATGGCCTGAAGACGGTATACAGAAAGATCCGTAAAAAGATCGTAAAGGAATCCTCCTACAGTGATTGGATCGTCAAAAACGAGCCCTCCAAAGAGGAACTTCTGCACCAGAGAAAAGCACAAAAAGAGTTGCCGGCCCGGCCGCTGTTTTCCACGGTAGTGCCGGTTTATCACACGGTGCCCGCACAGCTTACGGAGCTTATAAACTGCTTTAAGAACCAGACTTATGATAATTGGGAGCTGATCCTCTGCGACGCCGGTTGTGACGCCTCGGGAGTTTCCGAACAGGGAACCATCATCAAACGGGAAGCGGAAAAGGACGACAGGATCCGCTATGAAGTTTTAAAAGAAAACAAAGGGATCGCTGAAAATACCAACCGGGGGATCGAATTGGCCCGGGGAGAATTTGTGGCTTTTTGCGATCATGACGATACCATTGCGCCAAATACCTTTTTTGAATGCGCCAGATATGTTTCGGAACACGAGGATTGTGATGTGTTGTATTCGGATCAGGATATGCTGTCCGAGGACGGTCGCCGTCGGTTCGATCCGCTCATGAAGCCGGATTTTTCCATTGATTTTTTGCGGTGCTGCAACTATATCTCACACCTGTTCGTGGTAAGAAAAAGCTTGCTGGATGAGGTGGGACATTTGGACAGCGATTATGACGGATCCCAGGATTATGACTTGACGTTTCGCTGTGTGGAAAAAGCAAGAGGAATCTATCATATCCCGAAGGTGCTCTATCACTGGCGGGTGGCAGGTACCTCCACGGCAGAGGATCCGGGTACCAAAGCCTACGCTTATGAAGCCGGACGCCGTGCCATTGACGCCCATTTCAAACGGGTGGGACTGAATGCCACGGCAGAGATAACGGAGTACTACGGGAAGTATCGGATCCATTATCATTGGGATAAAAAGCCTCTGGTATCCATCCTGATCCCCAACAAGGATCATATCAAAGAACTGGATACCTGCCTTCGTTCCCTTCAAAAGATGAGTTATCAAAACATTGAGATCATCGTCATCGAGAACAACAGCGAAGAGGAAGAGACTTTTTCGTATTACAAAAAAATGGAAGAAGAGATCCCCTGCCTTTCCGTGGTCTATTACGAGGGAGGATTCAATTATTCCCGGATCAACAACTTCGGGGCTTCCCATGCAAAGGGAGAATACCTTCTGCTTTTGAACAATGACACGGAGATCATCACCGAAGACTTTTTGGATGAGATGATGGGATATGCTCTGCGAGAGGACGTAGGGATCGTAGGTCCCCGGCTCTTTTATGAGGATGGCAGTATCCAGCACGCCGGTGTCATCGTGGGTTACGGAAATGTGGCCGGCCACGCATTTTTAAACTTCCTGCCCAATGCCTTCGGCATGTTGGGAAGGGTGGTCAGCGCGCAGAACTATTCCGCAGTGACGGCTGCCTGTCTTTTGACGAAAAAGTCCTGTTTTGATTCCGTGGGGGGACTGACGGAAGAACTGGCGGTGGCATTTAACGATACCGACTATTGCTTGAAGGTGCGCCAGTTGGGTTACCTGGTGGTATATACCCCTTTTGCCTATGCCTACCATTACGAGTCAAAATCCAGAGGATATGAGACGACGCCGGAGAAGAAGGCGCGCTATGAAAAAGAAGCAGACATTTTCCGCCGCCGGTGGAATCGGATCCTGACGGAGGGAGATCCTTATTACAGCCCGAACCTGACCTTGGATTACGCGGACTTTTCACTCCGATAAAAAAGGAAAAACTATGATCTATGTATATTGCGCCATATTGATCGTAATCTACGTGGCACTGTATTTTGTTTTCGGCAACCTGTTTCGAAAACTCTTTATAAAAGAAAACCTGTCTTTGGCATTGCAGATCCTTTTGGGATATTTTGTTTACCATTTCTGCTTTTATTTGCTATGCCTTCCCTTAAAGCTTTCCGGTCAGAGTCTGACACTCCTTACGATCCTTTGGGGGATCGTTTTGCTTTTGGCGGTGGCCACCTTTATACGAAGTCATGTAAAAAGAGACCCCAAGGAGCCGGAATATGAAAGCGGGCTATCCGTAAAACTTCGTTTGTTGGTTGGAGCGTTCATCTTTCTTTTGATCACCCTTATGAATGTCAATATGCAAACCGGAGCTCTTTGGGATCAGTCCCATTACGTGGGAGAGGTCAGCACTTCGGTGTATACGGATTCCTTAAAGGGCTATGATATGTACACCGGGAAGAGGACAAAGCAGATAGATGAGGAGTATATGCTGGAGATCACCGAGTCTCACAGTGCCGTGATGTGTAAGCTCTTTCACATGCATCCCTCCGTGGAAGTGCGAACGGTACGGGCAACGGTAAATATCCTCATCTTTTATCTTTTGGTGTTGCAGTTGGGTATGCTGTTATTTAAGGAGGAAGAAAAGCGCTTATTATTCTTTTTCTTTTTCGTGGTGCTGGATCTTTTTAGCTATAATCTCCACACCAGGGCCCAGATCCTGATCTATCGTGCATTTGAGGGAAAAGCGGTTTTGGCAAACCTGATCCTGTTCATGATATTGTATCTGTATCTGGTGATCTTTAAAGAACCGGAGAAAAATCAGGGCTGGATCATGATGTTTATGGTCATCGCTGCATCCTTCGGGCTGAACATGACCTCCATTCTGTTGGTGCCTGCCCTTTTTGCGGCGTTGATGATCCCTTTGCTCATTGCAAAGAAGGACTTAAGGGGCATGCTCTTAAAAAGAAGCCTCCTCTGTCTGTTGCCCTGGGTACCGGAAACCCTGTTTTATTTATGGATGCACTGAGGCAGGATCTGATAAGAAAAAGGATCCTTACTCTGAAAGGAAACAAACTTGGATTATTTGGCAATACTGCGGGCTTTAAAAGCCGCCTATGAAAATCTATATATTTACTTTGCCGTATACGCCATCCTGGTGGTCGCGCTTTTTATAAAAGGGAGCAAAAAGGAAAAATTCTTTTTTGTATTTCCGGTTTTGGTACTGACGTTGACTCTCTTTAATCCCCTTCTCATCACCCCCATTATGGATGATATTGGCTTGGCGCCCCGGATCCGCCGGATCTACTGGCTTTTGCCTGTGAATGTGCTATTGGCTTATATGGCGGTGAAACTTGTATTTTTGGCTTCAAGGAAATTCCTCCGGGGGCTTTTGACGGTACTGCTTTGTGTCTGCATTGCCCTCTGTGGATCCTCTATGGTAAATTCCGCCATGGATAAAACGGAAAACCCCTACAAGCTCTCCGAGGATATCATTTCCATTGCAGAGTCCCTGCCCAGAAACGAAATGGGAGAGGTGAAGGTGGCTTATACGGATCCGGAGCTACTGGCTTTGCGGGAGTATGATCCGGCCATCAAAAACTGCATGACCCGGAAGCTGATGTGGACCTGGAAGGCAGATATCACGGATCCTGAGAATTTGGCACGGATCATGGAAGACAATGACCCGGGCAAGATCCTTTCTTTGGTTTTGCGCTTCGGCTATACCTCCTTTGATATGCAGGTCTTTCGAAATGCCCTGGTGACCACCGGTACCAGATTCGTGATCACCAAAAGCCAGGCGGAAAGAGATGCGGCTTTAGAATTTTCCGGCTGTCGCCTGTTTCAAAAGACAGGAGAGTTTAACGTATACGAGACGAGGATCGATGAGTTTCATGATATCGCTTCTTATTACGAGGATGCTACCTATGTGATCCTCACCCGCCACGGACAGACCGAAGGAAATAAAAAGGGCCTTTATATGGGAGGCTCCCTGGATTCTCCTTTGACGGAGGAAGCGATCTACCAGAGTACCAAATTGGGAGAAAACCTGCATTCGGCAGGTGGTAAAGTCATCAGTGCAGCATATTCCAGCGAACTGGATCGGGCATATCTGACTGCGCAGAATATTTTGATCGGTATGGAAGAGCCGGACCTACCCGTGGAAAAGGTTCCCGGATTGAATGATATCTATTGGGGGGATATCGAGGGAAAGACAAAAAAGGAAGTAAAAGAGGCCTATGGATCTACGGATCTGCCGGTATTCATGGGAAGTTACGATGACAAAAACTTTGTAAGCCCTGCCGGGGGAGAAAATCTCCACGATTTTTACGAGCGGTTTGATCAGGCAATGGAAGACATCGCGTCCAGGGACGAAAACAAGGGACAAACAGTTCTTGTAGTGGCGCATTCCTCCGCAGCGGAATGGGCAAAGATCCGTTTTCATAGAGAGCTGGACGGCCTGTATCACAATGGCGTTTCCCTTCTTCGATACAAGGATGGGGATTGGACGATACTTAGTTGGAATGATATGACGTTTCAATAATGCGTTGGGTTTGTTATACAACCCGAAAGGAAAAGAGACATAACATGGAAAAAAACAGCAATAAAAAGATCATCATTGCCATAGTCTGCGTCGTGGCTCTTGTGGCAGCAGGGATCCTAGGATACCTGTTTTTAGCGGGAAAAGGTGACAATGAGGAACTGGTATATGTGACAAAGATATCCGTCATCACGGGACAGAACGCCAACGGTTTGAATAACCGCTATGCGGGAGTGGTGGAAGCGGAGGAAAGCTGGTCTGCCACCCTGGATCCAAACCTTACGGTAAAGGAAGTACTTGTCTCCGTGAATCAGAAGGTGGAGGAAGGGACACCGCTTTTTACTTATGATACGACGGAAGTGACGGATAGTTTAAACTCCGCAAAGATTGAACTGGAGCGTTTGCAAAACGAGCTGTCCACTCTGAAGACTTCGGTAGAGGATCTGATCGCTCAACGGGACGGGACTTCCGATGAGGGAATGAAGGCACAGTATTCCGTGGAGATCAAGCAGGCGCAGCTGGATGTCACCGCAAAGGAATATGATATTACATCCAAGCAGGAGGAGATAAAAAAGCTGGAAGAGACCCTTTCTTCCGCCACGGTGGAGAGCAAGATCGCCGGGGTGGTGAAATCCATCGCCGGGGAAAGTGATTCCCCTGAAAACGATGACTATATCACCATCGTTAATTTAAATAGATTTCAGATCAGAGGAGAAGTAAACGAGCAAAATCTGGCATCTCTCTCCGAGAATCTGCCGGTGATCGTTTTTTCCCGTGTAGACGATAACAAACACTGGAAGGGAACCATCACAAAGGTGGACACAGGATCCGATCGGGAGAGTGATGCCGAAGGTATGGAGACCAAGTCCATGTATGTTTCCAGCGCCTATCCTTTTTATATTTCCGTGGAAGATTCTACGGGACTCAATATCGGACAGCACGTCTATATCGAATTGGATAAGGGCCAGCTGGAGGGGAAAAAAGAAGGACTCTGGTTGGAGGAATACTACATCGATCAGACGGATGCGGATCATCCGGTGGTCTGGACGGATCAAAACGGACGGATCAAAAAGCAGGAAGTGACCCTGGGTAGTTATGACGGAAAGACCATGAAGTACGAGATTACGGAGGGACTATTACCCTCCGATATGATCGCCATGCCTTATGAAGGACTGCGAGAGGGCTTAAAGACCACGGAGACGGACAACGAAAGCGGGGATTACACAGGCGGCGAGGATGACTGGGTGGACGAAGAGATGGGTGATATCCCGGAGATCGATGAAGAAGATGATGGGATTTCCGATGAGGATTTCGACCCGTCGGAATTTCCGGAAGTTGATGAAGAAATCCTGGACTCCGTTGATGAGGCGTTGGACGAATAGAGTGAGTAAATGGAAGCAAAACAGATTCTATTAATGAAGGATGTTTACAAAGATTTTCCCCAGGGGGATCTGACGGTAAACGTATTAAAACATATCAATCTAAACGTCTCAGAGGGGGACTATGTGGCCATCACCGGTCCTTCCGGCTCCGGAAAGACGACCCTCATGAACCTGATGGGATGTCTGGATACCGTGACCAGTGGAAAGATGATCTTTGACGGAGAAGATGTCAGCACCTATACGGATAATCAACTTTCCGACCTGCGGCTTAAAAAGATCGGATTCGTTTTTCAGACCTTTGAACTATTGGGACAAAAGACTGCTTTAAAAAATGTGTGCATGCCGTTGTCTTTTGCGGATATCCCGAAGAAGGAACAGATCGAGCGGGCAGAGGAAGCATTGGAAAAAGTGGGACTTTCAGATCGTATGGACTTTCGCCCGAACCAGCTGTCCGGCGGACAAAAACAGCGGGTGGCCATCGCCCGGGCCATGATATTAAAACCCAGGATCCTTTTGGCGGATGAGCCCACGGGGGCGTTGGATTCGGCATCGGGAGCCCAGGTGATGGATCTTTTTTCCAAGTTGAACGAAGAGGGGACTACCATCATTATGATCACCCATGACAGAGATGTGGCCTCCCGTGCAAAGCGCCGTGCCCTGATGAAGGACGGTATCTTAAGTTCCGAGGATACGGCACTGGTGCCTTTGCACCGGAGTGGAGAGGGGGATGAACATGAATCATAAGACCCTTTCCATGACAAAAAAGATCATCATCGCATTGGTAGCCGGAGTCGTTATTCTGGCTCTTTTGGTGGGGATTGTCTATATTGCAGTTTATACCGGAAGAGGCAGGGTGTTGGTGATCGAGGCATCGGAGGCAGATTACGGATTTGATGAGGAGATCGCTACTACCATAGAGGGTACCATCAGTACCGGCAGGACCCAGGAAGTGACCACGGAGATGGGACAGGAAGTGGACCAAATCCTGGTGAAAGAGGGAGATAAGGTCACTGCCGGACAGGAGCTTTTACGGTTTAAGGATACAGAAGCTGCCCTGGAACTGGAGCAGGCCCGAATCACCCTGCAGGGATATGAAGTCAGTCTGGAAAATGCCAAAAAGGACCTGGAAGAACTAAATAACGCCCAAGAGATCCGACGGATCGTGACAGTGACGGAGGAAGAGGCAGAGGATGGGGAGGCTATAGTCGAAGCAGATGCTCCTGAAAAGAATAAGAAAAAAAGCGAAGAAAATGAGGGAGTGACAGAGGAAACACCTTCCGGAACGGAGGAAACGGTATATCGGACAGAGGACGGGGACGAGTATACCCTTTTGGAACTTTCTGAGGAAAAGCGCGCGCTGACAGAGGAGATCACATCCGCGGAGACAGATATCAAAGAGGCCCGGTTGGAGATCGAAAAGGCCCAGAGGAATCTGGACAAGTGCGTGGTAAGGGCGGACATGGACGGTTACGTGACAAAGGTGTCCACCGCTTCGGACGCAGCTCTTTCCGATGGCGTGATCCTTCGGGTTTCTTCCATGGAAGGGCTGTATGTCAACAGTGCCCTAAGCGAATGGATGTTGGATTCCTACGGCGTAGGGGATACGGTTTTCATTACCAATTGGGTGACAGGCGGCCTATTTGAAGCTACCATCACCTTTGTTTCTCCCTATGATTCTTCCTATTATTCGGAGATGTACAATGATTATTCCGGTTCGCAGGCCAGCTACTATCCCTTTACGGCAGTCATCGAAGCGGAAAACACCGGTCTTAAATCCGGAGATTCCGTGGAAGTTTCTTTTAGTTATGATGCAGCCAGCTCCAGTCTCGATGAGATCGGCGAGACAGAGGATACCATGTATCTTTTAAAAGCATTTATCGTTAGTGAAAACGGCAGGAAATTCGTATACGTACGAAATGAAAAGGACCGTCTGGAAAAAAGAGAAGTGGTCGTGGGTAAACAGACGGAAGAAACGGCAGAGATCAAAAAAGGCCTTTCTCCGGAGGATTATATCGCCTTTCCCTATGGCAAAAATGTAAAAGAAGGGGCGCCGGTGCGAGAGGGCTCCATCGACGAACTATACGAGGAATAGCTGCTATGAAAGAAAACTTTTTGGAAGCGTTGCAGGAGATCCTGTCTCATAAGATGCGGTCTTTTTTGACCATGCTGGGTGTCATCATCGGCATTGCCTCCATTATTTCCATTGTTTCCACCATAAAGGGTACCAATGACCGGATCATGCAGGATCTGGTGGGAAAAGGAAACAACAACGTGACCATTGCCCTGTACAGGGGCAACACACCGGTGGACTTTGAAGAGGGGAGTATTTCCGGCGTCAGCCTGGTCTCTTCCGGGCAGATGGAGCGGATCCGTGAGCTGGATCATGTGGAGGATGCAACCTTTTTTAACCACAGAGAATCCGTATACAATGTCAGTGCAGGTGGGGTTCTGTTGGATTCCGGAGCCATTTACGGTATCGACGATCATTTTTTGAATACCTGCGGTTATGCGGTATATCGGGGCAGACGGTTTGTGGAGGCTGACCGGATAAATCATAATAAAGTGGCACTGTTGGACTCGGCGGCTAGCGATGTGCTGTTTCCCGGAAGGGATCCTTTGGGCAAGACCATTGAGATCTCCGGTGAGCCTTTTATTGTGGTGGGACTGATCCAAAAGGAGTCGGAGTATCAGCCTGCCATTGAGAATCTCACGGATTATGAAACTTATATGGAACAGTCTTACGGAATGGTGCTGATCCCCTCCGCGGATTGGGGTATCACCTATCTTTTTGATGAACCTCAAAACGCGTATGTTCGGGCGGACACCACGGAGAATATGTCCGCCGTAGGCAAGGCGGCACAGAAGATTTTGCAGGAAAGTGTGAGTTCCTCCGATCTGTCCTATGTGGCGGAAGATCTGGTGGAGGAAGCAAAGGAGCAACAGCAGCTGACTGCCAGCACCAACCGGCTTTTGATATGGGTTGCGGGAATCTCCCTTTTGGTAGGGGGCATCGGTGTGATGAACATCATGCTGGTTTCCGTAACGGAGCGAACCCGGGAGATCGGACTGCGCCGGTCCTTGGGTGCCAGAAAGCGGAGGATTCTTTTACAGTTTTTGACGGAGTCTGCGGTGCTGACCAGTTTAGGAGGAATCTTTGGTGTGCTGATGGGGCTCATCATGGCACAGGTGATCTCCAAACTCTCCGGCGTGGAAGTGGGGATCTCTCTGCCGGCTATCGCGATCGCCGTGGTCTTTTCCATGGTCATCGGAATCGTATTCGGCTTGTTGCCTTCTATCAAAGCCGCAAACTTAAATCCCATAGACGCCCTTCGCCGGGAGTAGTGGCGGAGTGGGTGTTTTTTTGGTAAAATATTATGATCATGAAATCTAGGGAGGGGAAAAAGTGACAAAGGAAGATGCGGACCAATTGCTGCGGGAAAAAGGGCAGGAACACATACTGAAGTTTTACGACGAGCTGGAGGATGAGCAGAAAAGCGCACTGCTTCAGCAGATCGCAGATCTGGATTTTTCACTTTTGGATGCTATCCGTGATTCCAAGGAGGCGAAGCGTGGGGTGATCGAGCCCTTAGGAGCGGTGGAGATCCCGGAGATCGAAGAGAGAAAAGAAGAGTTTACCGAAGAGGGCTTAAAGGCCATTCGGGAGGGGAAACTGGCAGCGGTCCTTTTGGCCGGCGGCATGGGAACCCGTTTGGGATTTGATAAGCCGAAGGGAAGTTTTATCATTGGGGAGACCATGGAGCTTTCTATCTTTGAATGCCTGTTTCATAACCTGATGGAAGTAACGGATATGGCGGGGGTGCTGATCCCCATCTACGTTATGACCAGTGAAAAGAACCACGAAGATACTGTCCTTTTTTTCGAAGAGGAGAATTACTTCGGTTATGATCCCGCTTATGTGCATTTCTTTACCCAGGATATGGCTCCGGCGGTGGACTATGACGGGAAACTCTTGCTGGAGGAAAAGGGCAGACTGGCCACTTCTCCCAACGGAAACGGCGGCTGGTTTTCCTCTTTATACAAAGCGGGACTGGTGGAGGATCTGCACAGCCGCGGCGTGGAATTCTTAAATATATTTGCCGTTGACAATGTGCTGCAGCGCATCGCTGACCCAGCTTTTTTGGGAGCGGTGATCCTAAGCGGCAAAGACGGCGGCAGCAAAGTGGTGCGTAAGGTCTCTCCCGACGAGCGGGTAGGAGTTTTATGCAGTGAGGACGGACATCCCTCTATTGTGGAATACTATGAGATGACGGAGGATATGCGGACCCTGAAGGATGAAAAAGGGGAACTGGTATATCGTTTCGGTGTGATCTTAAACTACCTGTTCCGGCTGGAAAGTTTAGAGGAGATCATGGCGAAGCATCTGTCGGTGCATGTGGTGGAAAAAAAGATTCCCTATATCGACGATGAAGGAACTCCGGTAAAACCGGAGGAGCCCAACGGCTATAAGTTTGAGACTTTGATATTGGATATGATCCACATGATGGATTCCAATCTGCCCTACGAGGTAGTCAGAGAAAAGGAGTTTGCTCCCGTAAAGAACCTGCACGGAGTGGATTCCGTGGATTCAGCGAGAGATCTGTTAAGAGCAAATGGAGTAAAGCTTTAATGTACAGTGAAGGAAAACGCAGCTGGGTGAAGCACCTGGATTTCACATTGCTGGACATCCTCTGTCAGGAAGGCGCACTGGTACTTGCCTATGCATTGCGCTTTAACTGGCGCTGGCTTTTTTACGAAGAGATTTATGTACGTCTGGCCATCATACTGCTTTTGTTTGACATCGCGGTGGTTTTTTTTACCGAGTCCTATAAGGGAATCCTGCGGAGGAATAAATTTCAGGAACTGCGGGCCACGGTGATGCATTGCGTCGTCAATTTCGGCGGTGTGCAGGTGTATCTGTTTGCCATCAAACAGTCTATCCTGTATTCCCGACAGATGCTGTTCGTTTACCTGCTTTTAGCGGTGATATTCGAATATTTTGTGCGGGTGCTATGGAAGCGCCTGATCCGTTATCGGAAGCTTGCGGACAAGGACAAGACCAATATGATCGTGGTGGCGGAGTCGCGCAATGTAGAACGCTGCATCCGGGAGATCGCCACAAATAAATACACCAACTACAAGGTCACCGGTGTGGTAGTGGTAGATGAGGATATGCAGGGACAAAAGATCGGCGATGTGCCGGTGGTGGCCTCTTGCGAAAACTTTTTAGACTATGTTCGGGCTAATGTAGTGGATGAGGTGTTTATCGATGGAAATACCAGAGAAAGTTCGGAGGCTTTAGCCTCCTCTTTGGTGGAACTTGGCACCACCGTGCATATGTCTTTGGTCCATGCGGATCGCATGGTGCCGAACCGGCAATTGGATAATTTCGGAAATTACATCGTTTTGACCAGCAGTCTGCACATTGCAACCAATCGGCAGCTGTTCATAAAGCGTGCCATGGATATCGTGGGAAGTATCGTGGGTCTTGTTCTGACGGGGATCGCATTTATCATCTTTGCTCCCATCATAAAGATCCAGTCTCCCGGACCTGTATTTTATCAGCAGATCCGTATCGGGAAGAACGGCAGACGATTTAAGTTCTATAAATTCCGCTCCATGTATATGGATGCGGATGAGCGAAAAAAAGAATTGCAGGAACAAAATGAGATGCAGGGAAATATGTTCAAAATGGAAAACGATCCCCGCATCATACCCATCGGTCATTTTATGCGAAAGTATTCCATCGATGAGATGCCGCAGTTCTGGAATGTTTTGATCGGGGATATGAGCCTGGTGGGAACACGTCCTCCCACAGAAGATGAGGTGGAGATGTATGAATACCATCACAAGGCACGACTGGGGATCCGCCCGGGGCTTACCGGCATGTGGCAGGTCAGTGGGCGCAGCGACATCACGGATTTTGAAAAGATCGTCGAGTTGGATACGGATTATATCATGAACTGGACTTTGGGGTTGGATGTCAGGATTCTCTTTAAAACAGTGGCGGTGGTCTTAAGCGGAAAGGGCTCCAAGTGACATGGATACGAATTTTACCATACTGATCCGAACTTATGGGACAAACCCTACATATTTTCGTGACTGCCTGGAATCCATCATCGGCTTGAGCTATGAGTCCTGGAATCTGATCGTATTGGATGAAAATGAAGGAGAAGAGATCCGCTGGATCACGGAGGAAATGTTTCCCGACGATCAGCGGGTTTCCTTTCGAAAGATCAAAAATCACCACGGATTCGCCTACGCCTACAACATCGGCGTACATTTTGCTTCCGGCGACTATGTGATCCCGGTGGGACAGCATGACCGACTTTCCGGAAATATGCTGGATGCTCTAAACGACAATATCGCTAATTACGATTTCATTTACTGCGATCATGACGAGCTGGTGGATATGAACCGTATGAATCCGCATTTTAAGCCGGATTATAACGAGGAACTGCTTCGGCACACACCCTACATCGGAGACTTTTTATGTTTCCGCAGAAATCTGTTTTTTAAAGTGGGAGAATTGAGCGATAAGCTGGAATACTTCCCACTTTATGATTTTCTTTTTCGAAATATGGAAAAGGGCGGCCGGGTGAAACACCTGGCGAAGCTTTTGTATCACACCCGCGTATCCCAGATCTCCGGTGGAACGGAGGAAGCTTTAAAGAAAAAAATGACCAGGGAATACGCGGTGGTAGTGGGAGCGCATTTAAAAAGATTGGGCTTAAATGGCAAAGCCTTTCCGGATAAAAAACCTCTGCGGTTAAAGATCGATTATGCAGGTGATAATTACAAAAGTCATCGCAGTGAATTCCTATTCTTAAGAGATAAGGGGGTTCGTGTTTTCGGAAAAAACTACCTGCAAAAGATGTATGATATTTTGTCTCAGCCCGATGTGGGCATCGTAGGGGTGCGATTTGAACGTTGGGACTTTACGAATGACAATTGTGGGTATATATTCGGACGGGAAGGCATCGCCTATCCCGCATGTTATAACCAGAGTATTTTTCAGGAAGGATATGAAGGCCGGGCCGTGATCCCACGGGATGTGAGCATGGTGGATTTCGGATGCGCCATGATCGACGAAAAACTCTACCGTAAGGTGGGGGGATTCGGAGCCAATATGGAAGGCCGGGATATCATGCTGGACTTTTGCCTAAAGACCAGGGAAGCCGGACGTAGGATCATCTATCTGCCGGATGTGGTGGCAACACGCCGTGTGGGTACCCATGCCAGTTCCCAGAATTCCAACGGACTTTTAATGGAACGCTGGCATGATCGTTTGAAGGAAGGAGACCCGTACTATAATCCCAATCTCCCCATGGGAGTCGAAAACTATCTTTTGTCGATATAGGAGGACGAATACAAGAATGGCAACGGAGCAAAAAAACACACAGAAAAAGAAAATGTCAAAGGCACGTCAGAAACGTGAACGGCAAAAGAAGATACTGACGGTGGAGTTTATTATCCTGGTGCTTCTTCTAGGGGTTTTGTTTGTGTGGCTGAAGTTTGGAAAGCTGGATTTTACCGCGCTTAAAAATATAGCTACAAATTCCCTGGATCCGGAGACGAAGGAACTATTAAACGGATATACCACCATCGCATTTTTCGGTGTGGATAATCGGTCTACCGGAAACTATGAATCCGGGAACTCCGACAGTATCATGATCTGCAGTATCAATAACGACACAAAAGAGGTCAAAGTGATCTCCGTTTATCGGGATACTTTTTTGGATACGGGAGAGAATTCCCTACATAAATGCAACTACGCCTATAATCACGGCGGCGTGGAAAATGCCATTGAAATGTTGAACCGCAATCTGGATCTGAATATCCAGGAATATGTGGCAGTGGACTTTTATGCCCTGGTAAAGGCCGTCAATGCAGTAGACGGCATCGATCTGGCAGACGGTATCACCGGTGAGGAGGCGGAGATCATGAACGGCGGCTACATAGGTGAAGTGGCAGCCATCGCAGGAGAGGAAGCAACGCCTGTTTCCGCGGGGCAGACCCACTTAAATGGTGTGCAGGCTGTGGCATATTGCCGCGTGAGATATACTGCCGGCGGGGATTTCCAGCGGGCATCCCGCCAGCGGATCGTGGTATCTGCGTTAGTCGATAAAGTAAAGGGCGCCAACATTGGAGAACTGACGGCGCTGACAAATGCCATCCTTCCGGAGGTTTCCACATCTCTTTCCGCAGGACAGATCCTAAAGATGGCTTCCGCCATGCAGGATTACACTTTGGTGGATACCAGAGGATTCCCTTTTGCCATGGTGACGGCAACCTATGACAAGAAGGGATCTGTGGTCATCCCCTGTACATTGGAGAGCAATGTAAAAGAGATGTACGTCTATCTGTTCAATGAGGAAGACCATAAATGTTCCGACGAACTTTTGTCCATTTCCCAGTCGATCATTGACTATACGGGAAAGACAGAAGGGGATGCGCTGGATTACGGGTATTGATAAATTCTCCTTATTTTTATCAAATTTTTGTCAAAACTTCTTCACAAAAGCATCACAATTATTGCTTAGACTAACCACTATCGTAAATGGAAAGTATGAGGAGAAAGAAGCAACGACAAGCTTTTTGAGGAAGGGAAGGAGAAAAGCATCATGAGTTATCAATACTATGATTACGATTCAAACAGTACAAATTCCGGAGGGAGCGGATACTCTCCCTATAAGGACCCTACACCGGTAAAGAAGCCGAAAAAGAGCGGCGGATTTTTTAAGACACTATTAAAAACTGTTGCCATTGCACTGGTATTCGGACTGGTGGCCGGCGGTGCTTTCCAGGGTGTAAACTACTTCGCGGGGAAGACCAAGACCGAGGAGATCCCCAAGACAGAAACCACCACGGAGGAAAAGACCGAGGAGCCTGCAGAAGGCAAGGCCGTTGCAAAGGAAGACAGCCCGGTGGGATCCACGGAAATATCACCCGCCACTACAGTGACGGATGTCTCCCAGATTGTAGAGAATGTGATGCCCGCCATCGTCCAGGTGACGAATATGTCCATCGTGGAGTACAGAAGCTGGTTCGGACAGAATTACCGTCAGCGTTATGAGTCTGCAGGAAGCGGTATCATCATCAGTCAGGATAATGATTATCTATATATTGCATCCAATAACCACGTGGTAGAGGGCGCCACCACACTGACCATCACCTTCTGTGATGAAGCGGCAGTGGAGGCACAGCTCCAGGGTACCTATCCGGAGAACGACCTGGCAGTGATAAAGGTTGCCCTGTCCGATATCTCTGCAAGCACTTTGGACAAGATCAAGGTAGCTACCATCGGTGATTCCGATGAAGTAGCGGTAGGAACTCCTGCCATTGTCATTGGTAATGCGTTGGGTTACGGCCAGTCCGTTACCACCGGCGTGATCTCTGCATTAAACAGAGATGTGACCTTCCAGAACAGTGACGGATCCACCCAGACCATTTCCCTGACCCAGACAGACGCGGCAGTCAATCCCGGAAACTCCGGTGGTGCCCTTTTGAACATGAAGGGTGAAGTCATCGGCGTTGTATCTGCCAAGTATTCGGATACGGAAGTGGAAGGCATGGGATATGCCATCCCCATGAGCCAGGCCAGAGACATCATCAACCAGTTGATGGAAAAGGGCACGGCTACGGTAGAAAAGGATGACAAGGAAGAGGCAGAAGAGACCAAAGGGTTCGGCGCTTATTTGGGAATTGCCGGCGTAGACTTAGACAGCAACACAGCCTATCAGTACAATATGCCCACCGGTGTGTACGTTGCATCCGTTGTGGAAGGCAGCGGCTCACAGGCAGCAGGCATCGAAAAGGGTGATGTGATCACCGCGTTCCAGGGGAAGGACATTTTGTCCATGACGGAACTGCAGGAGCAGATCGCTAAATGCCATCCGGGGGATACCGTAAAGGTTTCCGTGGCGAAGGCCAATGCGAATTTTGCCATTACCACATATGATGTGACGTTGACTGAGGTGATCGGGGATTAAGGGTCCCGGATACGGATTTTGATGTGCATTTTAAAACACTTCCTCATGTTGTGTGAGGAAGTGTTTTTTGTGTTATAATGATTTTCGATGTGAATTATGTCTACTATACGTTGTCGAAGTGCAAAATAATGTTTGCATGCCCGTGATGCGCATTGCATGGTTTGCTCCATGCATTCGGGACGTTCTCACTCTGAGAAAAAACGTAGCGGACACTAAACTCACTTCGTTCGTTAAGTGCCGACGTTTTTTACAGCCCTCATCGCATGGACAAACATGCAATACATAGACAGGAGACAAATAAAAAATGATCAATAAAAAGATAAAAGAAAGATTATCGCAAAAATCCGTGATCCGGGAGTTGGCGGAGTATGCCACGGCTCGGGGAAAGGAGATCGGATATGAAAACGTGTTTGATTTTACGTTGGGGAATCCTTCGGTGCCATGTCCCGCAGGATATAATGAGGCGGTGATCGATATGCACCAAACCATGGATTCCATGTCCCTTCATGGATACAGTCCGTCCCTTGGGAATACAAAAGTACGGGAGATTGTGGCGGATTCCATCGCGAAGCGATTCGGACTGCCCTATGAGACAAAGCATATCTTTATGACCTCCGGTGCAGCGGGAGCCATCGCCCATGCCGTACGGGCAGTGACCAATGAAGGTGAGGGGGATGAGATCATCACCTTTGCTCCGTTCTTTCCGGAGTATATGCCCTATGTCAATGACGCCGGTGTGACTCTGAAGGTGGTGCCTGCCCGGACAGAGGATTTCCAGATCAATTTCGAGGCCTTTCTTGAGATGATGAATCCCCACGTGATGGCGGTACTCATCAATTCTCCCAACAATCCTTCCGGTGTGGTGTATTCCGAGGAGACGTTAAGAAAGCTGGCTTCCATCATGACGAAAAAACAGGCAGAGTACGGACACGAGATCTTTTTGATCTCCGACGAACCCTATCGGGAGATCGTTTTTGACGGAAAGAAATGCCCTTACCCGGCGGCTTTTTATGATAATACGTTGACCTGCTACTCTTTTTCCAAGAGCCTTTCGCTTCCGGGAGAGCGTATCGGTTACATCGCAGTACATCCCAATGCAAAGGATGCGGATGTGCTTTCCGTGATGTTCGGGCAGATCAGCCGCGGTATCGGACACAACTGTCCTTCCTCTACGCCCCAGATGGCAGTGTCCCGGGTGATCGATGAGACCAGCGATCTTTCTGTTTATGAGACCAATATGAACCTTTTGTATGATGCGCTGACGGATATGGGATTTGAAGTGGTCCGTCCCGGCGGCACCTTCTACATCTTCCCTAAATGTCCGGAAGAAGACAGCATCGCTTTTTGCAACAAGGCAAAGGATTATGATCTGATCTTCGTGCCGGCAGACAATTTCGGATGCCCCGGCTACTTCCGTATGGCCTACTGCATCGACACGGAAAAGGTAAAGCGGGCCATCCCCGTGATGCAAAAATTCATGGAAGAGTGCTATAAGTAATATT
>JAIKZU010000113.1 GCA_024681985.1 Lachnospiraceae bacterium
GCGTAAGATCCGCTTCATGCCATCCCTCCTTTCCTTTTCGAAAGGTCACCAAACTGGCACTCGTAGATCTCACGATATACCTCGCAATCATTTAACAACTGCTCGTGGGTTCCGTATCCTTCTTTTTTTCCATTTTCCAACACCAGGATCCGATGGGCGTCCATGACGGAGGATGTCCGCTGGGAGATAAAGATCACCGCAGGATGCCAGGGAAGGGCATACACCGCCTCCTTTAACCTTCGCTCCGTCACAAGATCCAGTGCCGAAGCGCTGTCATCAAAGATCAAAACAGCGGGACGCTTGATAAGAGCCCGGGCAATGGTAAGGCGCTGCCGCTGACCGCCGGAAAAATTCACGCCTCCCCGTTCTACGGGTGCATCCAACACCCCCTCTTTTTTCTCGATGGCGTCTGCGATCTGGGCCAGCCTAAGAGCCTGCCACATTTCCTGTTCCGTGGCGTCTTTTTTTGCCATCAAAAGATTGGAACGAACGGTTCCCTTAAAAAGCTCTGCCTTTTGTGGCACCACGCCCACCAGTCGGGACACCTCTTCATCGGCGTATGCACGTATGTCTTTCCCAAATAGGTTTACCTGCCCCTCGGTAGCATCAAACGCATGACGTATCAGCCGCACCAGGGTGGATTTGCCGGAGCCGGTTCCACCGATGATCCCCAGGCTCTCTCCTTTGTTTAAGATAAGATCCATATCAGAAAGGGCATGTTCCGTATCTTCCGGATAGGAGAAGGAAACCCTGGAAAAACGGACCGCTTCTCCGTTATCAGAAGTCCCGTCAAAATCCACGTGCTCTCTTTCATCCGGTGTAAAGGAGGCGATCTCTTCTAACCGCTGCACCGAGGAAAAAGCCCGGGTCAGAAGCAGGATGAGATTTGCCAGTTTTAAGAGTTCCACCAGGATCTGGGACAGATAGTTCACCAGCGCCACCGCTTCTCCCGTACTTAAACTTCCCACGTTCACCCGTAGGGAAGAATAGTATAAAAGAATGATAATCCCGGAATTTACAATAAGAGCCGTCAGAGGATTTAACGTGGCGGAGACTGCACCTACGCGAGTCTGCATCCGAACGATGCCATCGGTCTCCTCAAAAAATCCTTTTCTTTCTTCTTTTTCCTGTCGAAATGCCCGCAGCACACGGACTCCCTCCAGGTTTTCGCTGACCCGAAGCAAAAGTCCCTCCAAAGCTTTTTGGATCTTTTGAAAGCCGGGGAGCGTACTTTTCATTACGATCCCCACGATAAGCGCCAATCCGCCGATGACCCCCAGGATGATCATGGAAGCCTTTACGTCGATGGTCAGCGCCATAACAAAAGCTCCCCCCACGATAAAGGGAGAGCGTAAAAACAGACGCAAAAACATATTGATGCCGTTTTGCACCCGGTCGATATCATTGGTCAGGCGGGTGATCAGGGCGCTGCTGCCAAATCGGTTCATGGAAGCCTCGGAAAAGTCCGCCACATGGGCGTACAGATCCCGCCGCATGCTGCTGGCCGCACAGATGGCAGCCTTGGCCGCAAAATACTGGGCTGTCAGGGCAGTAATGACCCCCACCACCGCCAGAAAGATCAGCACGCCAAACTGTCGGTTGATGTAGGCGATATCCTTTGCAACGATGCCCCGGTCAATAATGGACGCAACAACAAGAGGCACCAGCAATTCAAAAACTGCCTCCAGCATTTTGAACAGTGGTGCCAATATACTCTCTGTTTTGAAATTTTTCAGATAGCCGATGATATATCGCATATTACTCGTTGGCGGAAGAAGCCCCGGCCACTGCGACGAATCGATCAGTGAATTCCACTTTCTTCCACATATTCTCATCTACGGTCCAGGTGATAGCCGAACCCCATTCGTCGATCTTGTCGTTATAATACTCTTCGATCTTTTCATTCTTTACGTTATCACGCTTGCTTGCAGTAGCGCTCTCATCCAGCTCTGCGTCCTTGCGGATGACATAATATCCTTCGTCCTTCACTTCGATGACGGAGGAAACTTCGCCCTCTTTTAATTCCTTTGCCGCAGAGATCACAGCTTCTCCCAACACGTCATCATCTGCTGCCGCTTTTGCGGTGGTATAGCTGTATGTCTGTACGCGAAGATCCGTGTCCTCATCATTTTTGATGGCATCAAAATCACCGGAGGCGGAAAGCTTTTCAGCCTGCTCCTTTAAGCCAGCGATCTCCTCTTCTGTCAGAGGTACGATGTCGCCTTCCTCGTTGGTCACGTCATCTGTGGAAAACAGTACATAGGAAATGGTGCTCTGGTTGGCATCCTCGTCTGTCACGGTAACCTTTCCCTCGGCTTCCGCTTCCACCTGCTCCTTCACGCGAGCGGCATAGGTCTGATTCAGCATCATGGTCTTGGCATACTCCTCGGTAGCACCGATCTCCTCCAAGGACTTCTTTGTATTCTCACTCATGAAGGATTTGGCCAGTTCATCGATATTTGATACTTCCGCATCGGAAACCTGTACGCCGTATTCATCGGCATGCTGCATGCAAAGGTACTCCTCTTTGAGCTGGTCCAAAACGTCATTTTTGGTATCTTCTTCCATGGTGTTTCCGTTACCGTAGAGATCCTCGCTCCACATGTTCTCGGAAAGATAGGTTCCGTAATACTGGTCCATCACAGCCTGATTATATCTGGCTACAAAATATGCATAGCCCAAAGAAACAGAATCCGTTTCTCCGTTGTTTGTAATGGTCACCAGCTTATCCTCGGGATTTAACTGTCCGCATCCGGTAAGCAAAAAAGCAGATGCGAGCACGATCGCTCCCAAACGGGTAAAACGGTTTTTCATGATTGATTCCTCCTGTATATTTAAGATGATATGTATTCTTTTTCCGTACAACTTTTCCTATTATAGACATTTTTTTATGATTCTACAAGGGTTTCCGTCATCCGGCGGATAAAATTTTTAAGCCAGGGCACCATCTCTTTTTTAGGGAAACGGTTGTCCTTCTCATAGCGGATCAAAAAGGCCGGTTCCTCTTTGTCCGCATGGAATTCCGCATAGGGAGAAAACTCCTGTAAAAGATCCGGAATGGGCAGCGGATCGATCTTTGCCTCGGGCAAAAGGGAAAGCCTCACATACCCCTCCTTTTGCTTCACATCTACCACGTAGGCGCTGTGAGCGGCGGCTTTTAAAAGGGCGATGTCCAAAAGGTTCTCCACGGAAGACGGGGGATCCCCATACCGGTCGATGAGTTCATCCAGCATCAGGGAACGCTCCTCCTCGTTTATGATACCGGCGATCCGCTTGTAGATATCCAGTTTTTGCATCTCGTCCGTGATATAGTCGGGCGGGATAAAGGCATCGATATCCAGGTCCACGGAAGTGTTGTAATCCTCCGGGATTTCAATTCCTTTTTCCGCATTCACCGCCTCGGAAAGCATCTTGCAGTAGAGGTCGTACCCCACGGCGTCCAGATGTCCGTGCTGCTCTTCTCCCAAAAGATTCCCGGCACCGCGGATCTCCAAGTCCCGCATGGCGATCTTAAAACCGCTGCCTAAGTCCGTAAACTCCCGGATGGCAGCCAGTCTTTTTTCCGCCACTTCTTTTAGCATTTTGTCCCGCTTGTACATCAGAAAGGCATAGGCTCTCCGGTTGCTGCGACCCACCCGTCCTCGCAACTGGTACAGCTGGGACAGCCCCAACTGATCCGCATCATGAATGATGATGGTATTCACGTTGGAGATATCCAGTCCGATCTCAATAATGGTTGTGGCCACCAGCACATCGATCTCTTTGTTCATGAAACTTTTCATGATCTCTTCCAGCTTCGTCTCCGGCATCTGTCCATGGGCATAGGCCACCTCCGCATCCGGCAGAAGGCTCTGTAAATGTGCCGCCACGTCTGCGATCTGCCGCACCCGGTTGATGACATAATAGACCTGGCCTCCCCGGACCAGTTCCCGCTCGATGGCTTCCCGCACCATTTCTTCGTTCTGTTCAAACACAAAGGTCTGGATGGGCATGCGCTCTAAAGGCGCTTCCTCCAGCACACTCATATCCCGGATGCCGATGAGGCTCATGTGCAACGTCCTGGGAATGGGCGTAGCAGACAAAGACAGCACATCCACTGTCTTTTTCATCTGCTTGATCCGTTCCTTGTGGGTAACGCCGAAGCGTTGCTCCTCATCAATGATCAAAAGCCCCAGATCCTTAAAAGCCACGTCCTTTGACAAGACTCGATGGGTACCGATGACGATATCCACTTCTCCTTTTTTCAGCCGCGCCACGGTTTCCTTGTTCTGGGCCGTGGTGCGAAAGCGGGAAAGCATCTCGATATTAATGGGATAATCCTTCATGCGCTGGCAAAAAGTGTTGTAGTGCTGCTGGGCTAAAATGGTGGTGGGGCAGAGATATACCACCTGCTTGTTTTCCTGCACTGCCTTAAAGGCCGCCCGGATGGCGATCTCCGTCTTTCCGTATCCCACATCGCCGCAGATCAGACGATCCATGATCTTGTCCGACATCATGTCCGCCTTCACTTCCTCAATGGCTGCCAGTTGCCCTTCTGTCTCTTCATAAGGAAAGGTCTCTTCAAACTCCTTTTGCCATACGGTATCCTCCCCGTAAACATGGCCGATGTTCTGCTGCCGCAGGGCGTAGAGATCCACCAGCTCCTTTGCCACCTCCCCCACAGCGGCTCGCACCTTGGATTTTGTGCGGTTCCAGTCCTGAGTCCCTAAGGTGTTCAGCTTCGGTTTCCGGTTTCCCACATGGCCGTACTTGGAGATCACGTCCAGGTTGGATGCCGGAATATAAAGGTTACTGCCCTTGGCATAGGCGATCTTTAAATAGTCTTTTTGGATCTTGTCCACCTTGATCTTTTCCATACCCTGGTAGATCCCCAGGCCGTAGTTTTCGTGGACGATATAATCCCCGATGTTCAAGTCGGAAAAACCGCGGATGGCCTGCTCCCCGGAATACCGCTTCCGCCGTTTTTTTCGTCGGGCAGAACCGAAGATATCGCTTTCCGCGATCACGGCGAACTGCCCCTCGCTATAGGAAAATCCGTGGCGTAAAGATCCGGCGGTCACCATCACCATGCCGCCGGGCAGAGGCTCTTTAAAGTTTTCGGAATAAAAACTGTTCAGTCCCTCGTCCATCAGTTCCGACGCGATCCGCTTTGCCTTCGTGCGGGATGCGGAGATCATGACCACGGCATAGTTTTGCTTTTTATAGTTTTTCAGTTCCTTGACCAGCAGCTGGAAATTGTTTTGATAGGCGGTGATGGAGGTCATCCGGACATAAAAATGGGTCACGGGCTTTAAGGAACACTTGGGGGCGTCCAGGGAACTGAGCATCACCCCGGGCCTCTCTTTCATCAGCTCAAAGATCTCCCCGGGGGAGATCAGCATATCCTTTTGCCGAGCGAGGGCATAGCCGGATTCCATACGGCGGCTCATACTCTCTTCAAACTCCTCCAGGATCGCCTTTCCACGATTCTCCAAATGGGCAGGTTCCTCCAAAAACACCAGAGTATCCTCCGGCAGCTCCTCTAAGATGCTGTAGGTGTGATCTACGAAATAAGGAAGCAGCGTCTCCGTCTCCTGGGAGAAAAGCTCCGTGTCCAACTTATCATCCAACTCCTCCAGACGGGTCTTTAAATGAAAGGACTCCTCCGTCCGCATCTCCTTTCGGAGCTCTTCGTAACGCTTCTTTCCTTCTTTTTTGATCCGCTCCATACCGGCAGAGATCTCCTCCTGCGAAAGGGCGATCTCCGTAGCGGGATAGATATAAGTCTCTTCGATGTTTTCCAGGGACTTCTGGGATGCCGCATCAAAACAGCGGATGGAATCCACCTCATCTCCCCACAGCTCGATCCGCACCGGGTTGTCCTCCGTCATGGAAAAAACATCCAAAATACCGCCCCGAATGGAAAACTCTCCCGGACCTTCCACGCAGGACACGTTTTCGTACCCCAGCTGCGTCAGCTTTGCTGCTATCTTTTTCAGATTCAGTTGGGATTCCTTTCGGATGTGCAGGATGTTTTCCAAAAACCTGGTCTGGGTGGGCATGCGGTTCATGAGGGCATCCATGGTGGTAAAGATGGTCAGTCTGTCCTTTGTGACGATATCCGCCAACGCACGGATCCGATCCCTGGACAGGGCGTTGCTGCGGATGTCAGACTGATAAAACAACAGATCTTTGGCCGGGAAATACACGCAATCCTCGTCAAAAAAGCGGTACTCTTCGCAGAGTTCCGCCGCCCGGGATTCCTCCTCGGACACCACTACCTTCCATGCGTACTCCTCCCCGATGCCGTATACCAGGTGGGAGATGGCGGCGGAGATGGTGCCGGAGAGACCGAAGAATTTCCGCTTCTTTTTTAATCCCTCTTTGAGTGTTTCTATTTCTGATAAATTGTTTAATGGTTGCAAAAATGTTTGGTTATTCATGTTTTATCTTTTTCCTTACGCGTTTCAATGTGTTCAAAAATAATCCTTTTGAACAATTGAAACGCTAGTTATACTTTCCCATGGCTTCGTCAATTTTGCCCTGTAGTAGGAGTTCGACAGCTGCCGTGGCGTTTGAAAAAGCTTCTTCCATCAGTTTGCGGTCATTTTTTAGGGGGCGGGTTAAGACGTGGGTGATCTGGTCATCCCCCGGTTCCATCTTCCCCACTCCGATGCGGATTCGGGGAAACTCTTCCGTGTGCAGATGGGCGATGATACTCTTTAATCCGTTGTGCCCTCCCGCAGATCCCTTTCTGCGAATTCGAAGCTTCCCATAATCCAGCTGGATATCATCGGATAGGACGATGACATGGGAGGGCTCCACTTTATAAAAGGATGCCAGCGCGCCGATGCACTCCCCGGAATTGTTCATGAAGGTCTGGGGCTTTACCAGAAGCACCTTTTCTCCGCCGATGACGCCCGTACCGGTGATGCCGTTTTTCTCCCGTTTTTTTATGGGGATGCCATACTCCTTTGCCATCACATCCAAGGCATCAAACCCCGCATTATGCCTGGTATGTCTGTATTTAAGTCCCGGATTCCCCAGGCCTGCGATCATATACATAGATTTTTCTCCTGTTTCTTTTATTCCACGCAGAAATGCCCACCGATGAATTCCGGTGGGGGTGTTTTCCTGTGCCGCTATTCTAACATCATTATTTTCCACTGTCCATCAGACTTTTGCCGGCGGATCTGCGGCAATGGGAATTTATGACTTTTTCATGTCCATGGCCTGTTTCCGCTAGATCTGCACGGACAAGGCAAAATGTTCCGACGTATGTACGCAAAAGCTTAGGGTATGTGTTTCATCCGGCTCCATGATGCCGAAGTAAAACTCGTCCCCATCCGACCTGTTTACGATGGGATAGGGCATTTTTTCAAAGTCCAGTTCCACACTTCGAAGGTTCGGCTTTTCTTCCGAGGCGCACTTGATGAAGCTTTCCTTACAGGTCCAGAATTTTCGAAAGAGAAGTTCGTCCTCTGCAGTGGTTTCATCCCCTGTGGACAGGGCGGGCTTTTTTTCCGCAAAAGCCAAAAGCTCCGTCTCCGAAAATACATGATCCGACAAAAGCGCCCCCTTTTTCGACTTTGCCTGCACATCCACGCCAATGGGGCTGTCGGAAATAGCGCAGATCACATAGTCTCCGGAATGGGAAAAAGAAAAGTCGATCTTTGCATCTCCTCCCGCCTTTAACAAAAGTCGGGGTTTCTCCTCCTCATAGGAAACCTCATATTCGCCGATATCCAGTCCAATATCCCAGAGGCCGTGCCACAACAGCATCTCTGCCAGGGCGCACCGCAACCGGTCCACATCATTCTTTCTTCGGTCAAGTACCTGCTGCCTGGCGGTTGAGATCCGCTCCCGCATCCACTCCAGGTCTTTTTCTTCGTATGAATTTATCCTTGTTCCGTATATATTTACAAATCCCATAAGTTATGTAACACTCCGCTTTCTCGATCTCAGCCTCCCAAAAATTCCAGGACGTTCTCCAAGTCCATGGAACCATCCCGGATGTCCGAGAGGACTCCCATGTAGGTATCCACCGCTTCCGCTGCATTCCCCGTGACGATATTGATCTCATCATAGAGTTCCTCCCCCGTCATTTCAATGGCAATGGGTACGCAGAGCTTATAGGCCAAAAAACGGTTTTTCGTATCGATGGAAAAACAGCCATAGGGCAGGGTGAAATTAATATGTGCCAGCGCCTGATAAAATAAAGGCAGCCGCCCCTCCGGCAGATCCTCCTGTAATGTGATGAGGCAGGTCAAATGCTGCACCTCATCCTCCGGGGTGTGCATGGGATCGAAATATAAAAATCCTCTGGCCTCATCCCCGGCATCTCCCACATCCATGAGGACGAATTCCACCGTCTCCGGTTCTCCCTCCTCCGTGGCTTCCACCATACCTGCCGGAATGAGGTTGTCGTTGCATTCCTCCAAAAACCTTTCCAAAAGGTCATGTCTCATTTCATTTATGTTCATGCTATCCACCCTCGCCTTCTATTTGGTGCACATCTTTCGGATCATCACATTCAGATCCGGTTTGTTCTTTTCCTTATTGAATTTCATTCCCATGGACCGAAGGAGATTCACGTAAGCCTCCTTCTCTTCCTCCGAAGCAGGCAGCTCGTCAAAGAGCTTGTCCCGGATGTACTGGGCGTACCTTCTGGCCACGTGTTCCGTAGCCGAGGTCTTGTCGGCAAATCCCGCCTGTACCGCCACTTTTCTCCGCACTGCTTCCGTCACCTTAAAACTCAATTGGTTTACCCGCATCTCATCCCCGGGATATTTTTTCATCAGGGCGGCGATCATCTTATTCCGGACTTCCGCCACGTTGTAATAGCTGTCAAAGAGCTGATCCCGGATACTCTGGTTGTGCTTTCCGGTAAAGAGTTTTTTCAGACCGAAGCCGATGAAGCTGATGACCTTTCCCACAATGGGAATTACGCAATCCACCGTGTCTCCCACAAACTCGATGCAGGTAAAAAAGCATGCCATCTTGTCTCTGGAACGCAGTCCGTCGGATAGTTTACTCATTTCCATTTTGTATTTAGACTCTCTTTTTTCCCGATCATTTAATTCCTTTTTCCCCACCCGCTTGCCGGTTTTTTCATCCAGCTTGCCGATGCGGTCCTTCACTTCTCCGTAGATAAAAAGATCGCTCTTTTTCTTTGCCTTACTGCCGTTGCAAAGACCGGCCACCTCGGCAGTCAGTTTGCATCCCGTGGTCACTGCCTTTACGACACTGAATGTTTCGCTGGCTACCTGGGTCACCACCTTGGTGGTCTCTCCTCCTAAGAAGCCCGCCACAAAATCGGCGCCGTTCTTTAACATTTCCGCGCCTTTTCTGGTGATGACAGACACCCGGCTCGCCACTTCTTCCGCCGTCAGGCTCCCGCCGTCTTGTGCCAGAGACCAGATCCCCGCCACCATGTTTAGGGATGCGCCTACCGCGCCGAGGGAGGATTGAAAGGATCCGGTCCACAGTTTCATCTTGTCCCAGCCGGCTTCATCCAGTCCCCAGCCCCAGCCGAAGAATTTGGATGTCTTGTCCATTCCCATTTTGATCCCCATGGGTCCGAACTTGGAAAAGCCTCCGAAGGTCGCGCCTTTATTCATGACATCGGACTTTACGAACTCCGGAGTTTCCACCTGTGCATCCACCATATTCTTGTCGATCTGTGCGATCTCCCGGAACAGCTCCTCGCAGTATTCCGCGGTTTCCATTGCCGTGGCTTTTAAGGCGGACTGCTTCTTTTTGTTCTTTTCTTTTGCGCCCTTTTGCAGGATCTGCTGATACTCGCTCAAACCTTTGTAGAGCTCGATCACCTTTTCCTTTTTCTGTCCCCCCGGGGTATCGTCCTTTTTCTCCTTCTTCGTCTTGGAAAGCTCCGCCATGGCCTCGATCTCTTTGGTATGCTCTCTCGTATAGGAGAAGGCAGAAGCCAGCTTATGCATGTAGGTATAGCTTCCGTCGATGCGTTTCCAAAAAGCCCACTTGGTGGCAAGCATCTTGTCCTTAAACTCCTCCAGGCTTGGAACAAAATCCTGGGACACCGCCGCATCCAAGAGGGAAGGATTTTTCCGCTTGTCGGTCTGCACCAGATAATAGGCCATGAGCCGCTCTCTTTTGGACATGGCAAAGAGCTGGTTCATCAGATCAAAGTGGGGATTTTTTGCCAGGATGATGCCCTTTAATCCGCCGTTTGAATAGTTTCGCACCAGCCATTTATCGATCTCGTCGACGCTCGCCAGCTGTTCCTTGGACAAGCCGTCGTCTCCGTTTTTCACCTTGGCGTCTTTTTCCAGCGTCTTTCTGTCGTCCTCTTTGGAGACTGCCTCCTCTACAGCCCGGTACATTTCAGCCTGCAAGTCCTCATCCGCCTCTTTTTCTTTTTTCACCGGCATCTTGTCCAATACGATCTTCCAGCGCAGGCAGTTTTCGTAAGCCTCCACGGCATACATGGCATCCCGGTCCATCTCTTCTTTGCCCTTTATCTTGGCAAGCCACCGATAATGGCGGATCTCATTTTCGTATTTTTGGAAGAACCGAAGCTTTAATTCCAGTCGCTGCCGGGGCGTATTCATGACGGTCTCTCTGCCCAGTTCCAAGGCGAAATACCGGTATTGCTGGCCAAAGGTCTTCATCTCTTTTTCGACCTTTGCCATATCCGTGATCTCGCCGGGGGCGGTTTTCACAGTATTGTCCTGTACCTTCTTTTCCTCCTCAGGGGTCAGCATATCCTTTAGGGCTTTATTTGCCACTTCCCGAAGCTCGTTGTTCAACTCCTTCATGGCGGCGCCCTCTGTGGTGATCCTGGTCCGCCGGTGGGTATCGTAGTACATATCCGCCGCCTGGGACAGACGGAGCATCCTCTCTAAGGAAGCGTCGATCATCTCCGGATCGTTTTCATCCCTTTGCTTGGTCACCGCATCATCCATCAGTCCCTCGATGGACTGGGCCAGCTCCCGGGAACTGTCCGAGATCTTTTTATCGGTCCTGGAAAAAAAGGTTTTCACCGCCGAAAACTTCGACACAAAAAAATTCTTGATGACACAGCCGATGGAACTTCCCACCTCAAGAACCGTATCCGAATGATACTCCCGGGCATGATCCATTAAAGGTTTTACCAGTCCCCTCTGATCGCTTACGCTGTCTTTATAAAGCGACTGTCCGAAGAGCCGGCACACCTCACCGATCCGCTGCACCTCCGGGCTTAGGGGAACCGTTTCTTTATTTTCCTGCGTCTCCATCAGAACGGGATCCATCTGCATAAATGCATTGGATTCCGTTTTCTCAAGTTCCGTCTGCTTCTGAAGGGTTAGGTTTTTCTCTTTTACGATGGGATTTTTTTCAAGACTCATATATCCCTCTCTTATGGCTGTGGGTGTTTCTTATCAGAATATGTATTTATTATACCACGCTTCTTTCATTACAAAAATGAAAAAGAACCCGCGAATAATCGCAGGTCCCTTTTCATAAATATGCGAGGTTGATAATATCTGATCACTCCGCTGCCTCGTCCCCGAACTCACTGTTGTACTTGTCGAGGATCAGGCGCTGCATTTCCTCTCTGGTAGAGGATTTGATGGGATGTGCAATGTCCTTGTACTCACCGTCCGTGGTCTTGCGACTGGGCATCGCGATGAACATCCCTTTATCACCGTCGATCACTTTGATATCGTGTACCACGAATTCCTCATCGATGGTGATCGAAGCTACTGCCTTAAGTTTGCCGTCTCGTTCAGTCTTCCGTATGCGAATATCCGTTATCTGCATCTTATTTCCTCCTTACTGCAAATAAACTTTTTAAACTGAGACTATACACCGAAGCGGTTATTCTTTTCAGAAATCACCCTGATCTCATTCTCGCCGATGTAATTTGTATCAGAAAGAAGAGTTTCATTGCTTTCAACGATGCAGTTCTCCACACGAACATTGTCGCCGATGTATGCACCGTTCAAAATAACGGAATTCTTGATCACGCTGTTGTTTCCAACGAAGACTTTTTTGAAGAGGATCGAATTCTCAACGTGAGAATTAATGATACATCCGGATCCGATCAAACTGTTCTTTACACTGGAACCAACGTTGTATTTTGCAGGAGGCAGATCGTAGGACTTCGAGAGGATCCGCGGGGGATCGTTGAAGAAAAACTTTCTAACCTCAGGCTTCAAGAAGTCCATGTTCGTCTGGTAATACGCCTCGACTGTCGCAATATTGCTCCAATACGTCTCCAACATGTAACCGTAAATCTTCTTCATTCCCTTATAGCGCACTAGTATGTCGGTTACAAAGTTGTATCTGCTCTCCTGATTGCACTGTTCCAAGAGTTCAATCAGTTTTCTCCGGCGAATGATATATACACCGGTGGAGACAATATTTGAATGTGCCATCATGGGCTTCTCCTCAAATTCGGAGATCAACCCATCCGAATCGATCTTCACTGTGCCGAACCGACTCAGATCATCGCCATCGGGGGCTTTTGCACAAACCACGGTAATGTCCGCTTGCTTCTGAATATGATACTCCAAAACAGGGTTGAAGTCCATCTTATAAATGCAATCACCGTTTGCGATCACCACATAGGGTTCGTGCCGTTGTTTTAAGAAATCGATGTTCTGCCACATGGCATCTGCGGTACCGCGATACCACCAGCTGTTATCGTTTGTAACGGTAGGGGTAAAAAGGAACAAGCCGCCCTGTTTACGTCCGAAGTTCCACCACTTTGCCGAGTTCAAATGCTCGTTCAGGGAGCGGGCATTGTACTGGCTTAATACCGCTACGGTCTGAATATGCGAATTCGTCATATTCGAAAGTGTAAAATCAATACTTCGGTAGCTGCAGCCCACCGGCATGGCCGATATCGCTCGCTTGTCTGACAGACGACCCATACGACTGCTGTTACCACCTGCTAAAATGATACCTAATGCTTTCATAATTCGTCACCTGCCTTTATAATGTAGCCACCGCTCTCAAGTTCACCGCCCAGATAGTCTTCCGGCTCTGTCACGCCTCGGATGGCCGTATTCTTTCCGATGGTGACACCATCCGGGATCACGGAGCCCTCTCCGATGACAGCCAGTCCGTATCCGTATATGCTGGCATTTAGTTTGCTCTCTGCCTCTTCGCCGACGCCGATCTTTACGTTATTTCCGATCTTCACATTCTCGGCGATGATGGCCTTTTCGATCACACAGTTCTCACCGACCTCGGCACCTGACATGATGATGGAATCACGTACCACCGATCCCTGACAGATCCGTACGGTGGATCCCAAAACGGAACCCGTCACTTCTCCGCCGATGCGGTCTCCCGCGCCGATGATGGCCTTTGAGATATTCGCCGTGGGGGCGATATACTGGGGCTCGATGGTGGGCTGGTTCGTATAGATCTTCCAGAATTCCTCGTAGAGGTTGAACTCCGGGATCAGATCGATCAGCTCCATGTTCGCTTCCCAATAGGAACCTAAGGTTCCCACGTCCTTCCAATAGCCGTTGAACTCGTAGGCAAATATCCGCTGTCCCTTTTCGTGACAGTAGGGGATGATGTGCTTTCCGAAGTCACAGTTATTCTGATCCTTAAGCGTGATCAGTGCTTCCCTAAGCACCGGCCAGCTGAAGATGTAGATACCCATGGAGGCCAGATTGCTCTTCGGATGCTCCGGCTTCTCCTCAAACTCCGTGATCTGCTTGTCCTCGTCTGTCACCACCACACCGAAGCGGCTCGCCTCTTCCATGGGAACAGGGAATGCAGCAATGGTCACATCCGCATTGTTCTGCTTATGGAAGTCCAGCATGGCTTCATAGTCCATCTTATAAATGTGGTCACCGGAAAGGATCAACACATATTCCGGATCATAGGACTCCATGTAGCGCAAGTTCTGATAGATCGCATTCGCCGTACCGGAATACCACTCACTGTTGTCACTCTTCTCGTAGGGCGGTAAAACCGTCACACCGCCGTTGGTACGATCAAGATCCCAAGGGATACCGATCCCGATATGTGAATTCAATACCAAAGGCTGGTACTGGGTCAACACGCCTACCGTATCGATACCGGAATTAATACAGTTACTCAAGGGGAAATCTATGATCCTGTACTTCCCCCCGAAAGCAACCGCAGGCTTGGCAACATCGGATGTCAAAACTCCCAATCTGCTACCCTGACCACCAGCCAAAAGCATGGCAATCATTTCCTTACGTACCATAGTCTCATCACCTCGCATTCTTTCAAGTAATACCTAGTCTCTGACTGAAATTTTGCGTTCGTGCATTTTGCACGATACACATGAACACACTATTTATGTAAAGTATAGCAAAGTTATAGATCAACTGCAACAATATAAACAAAAAAACTGTTTATACTGATTTTGTTTTCGGCGATTTAAACAAAACATAGTGGATTGTTTTTTTATAGATACAATATGTTGCATACACCGTGCATTTGCAAAATGCCAAAGAGGAATATATAATTAAGGAAACTTTTCCGAAGACCACATTTTATGACTATAAAGGGAGAAGAACTCATATGTATCAAATCAATTTTTCCGATCCGATCAACGTGCATTTTGTAGGGATCGGCGGCATCAGCATGAGCGGTCTGGCAGAGATCCTGGTAGATCGCGGTTTTACCGTTACCGGTTCCGACAATACACCATCCGATATCACCGACCACCTTTCCTCCCTGGGGATCAAAATAGCTTTTCCCCAGAAAGCAGAAAATATTTCCGATGACACCCAGCTGGTGGTCTACACCGCTGCCATCCATCCGGATAATCCGGAATACCGTCGCGCCGAAGAGATGGGACTTCCCATGTTAAAACGGGCCGAGCTTTTGGGACAGATCATGGAGTTCTATGACCGTTCCATCTGTGTAGCCGGCACCCACGGAAAGACCACCACCACTTCCATGATCGCCCAGATCCTGCTGCGGGGCCAGGACGACCCCACCATTTCCGTAGGAGGCGTATTGGATGCCATTCATTCAAATATCCATGTGGGAGATTCGGACCTCTTTTTAGCGGAGGCCTGCGAATACACCAACAGCTTCCACCACTTTTATCCGAAGTATAACGTCATCTTAAACGTGGAGGAGGACCACATGGATTTCTTCCACGACCTGGATGAGATCGTGGAAAGCTTCCATACCTTTGCAAAAAATACAAAGGAGGGAGGCTGCCTGGTGATCGGTGGAGAGATCGAAGGCAGGGAGCGGATCACTGCAGACTTAAACTGCAGGGTCATCACCTACGGATATGATGACCGCTTCGATTACTATCCCACGGACATCACCTATGACGAAAAGGGGGCCGCAACCTTTATTCCCCATGCATTTGGGAAGGCCTGTCCTCCCGTGACCCTTCATGTGCCCGGACGGCACAATATCGGAAACGCTCTGGCTGCCATCGCCATTGCCCGGGATATGGGCCTGCCCTTCGAGGAGATCACAGCCGGCCTTTCGGATTTCGGCGGTGCCAGACGACGCTTTGAATATAAAGGCACCTATAACGGCGCTACGGTGATCGACGACTACGCCCATCACCCCACGGAGATCTCCGCTTCCCTAGCTGCTGCTGAAAACTATCCTCACACGCGCCTTCTTGTAGTGTTCCAGCCCCACACCTACACACGTACCAAAGCCTTTTTGGACGACTTCGCTAAAGCTTTGTCCGTGGCGGATCTGGTGATCCTGGCAAAGATCTACCCTGCCAGAGAAGAAGACATCTACGGCGTAAGTTCTGCCGATGTGGCAGAGCGCATTCAAAAGAGAGGCACGGAATGCTTGTATTTGGAGACTTTTGAGGAGATCGAAAAATTTTTGCAAAAAAATTTAGTCAACGGCGATCTGTTGATAACCATGGGGGCAGGAAACGTTGTAAATGTTGGCGAAGACCTGCTGAAATAAATCTTATCCACATTATCCACAATCGACGGCGGGAAATTTTCCCATTGAGGTTGTGGATTATTTTTTGCCTTTTTTTCAAGCAAAACTGCCTTTGGCGAGAAGTTATCAACAGTCCGCAATCCCTTGATTTTAAAGGGTTTGTTGGCAATTTGACACTTTGCACTATCCATCTTGTATGCTATAATCACTGCATCGTCGGGGCAATCGATTACCTGAAGCAAAGCTCCGCCGATATGAGGAAATGAGGAAAGAGGGAGTAGTAATGTCGGATATTTCGTTGCACACGGAATCTGCGGGTTCGGTAACGTGTGTTTCCAATACCTTCATCGACCATTACATGGCCGGTGCAAACGGAGAATACGTTAAGATCTATCTTTATCTGTTACGTTGTTTAAGTTCCAATACAAAAGATTTTTCCATTACCGCTATCGCACAGCATCTGGGTCATACCGACCTGGACGTGAAGCGCGCTCTTCAATATTGGGAAGCGCGTAATCTTTTGCGCCTGGAATATGATTGGAATCAGCAGCTTTCCGGGATCTGCCTCATGGATCCCATTACCCATGGATATTCTCATGCCACCCCGGTGGCGGCACCTATGATGCCACCCGCTGCCATGACGGTACCGGCTACCACGGTACCTCCGGCAACTATGACAGTGCCGACTACCTCTGTGTCTCCGACCAGAGCAGAAGATAATGTGATGAAGGAGCTTTTCCTTTTGGCGGAGGCCTATGCCCACAGAGTGTTGAGCCCCCAGGAAATGGAGACCATCGACTATTGGAATGCAAAACTGCATTTTTCACCGGAGCTCATTGAGTTTTTGATCAATCACTGCTCCGCCGAAGGACACACCAGCATCCGCTATATGGATAAGGTTGCCCTCTCCTGGGCCGAACAGGGTATCTCCACTTTGGAGGAGGCGGAAGCTTCCCTTTTGACCCACAGCGAAGCATACCATACCGTGACCCGTTCCTTTGGTATTACCGGACGGAGTCTGTCCCCCGTGGAGCTTACCTATCTGGACCGTTGGACCAAGGAATACGGTTTTTCCAAAGAACTCCTGGAGGAAGCATGCAACCGCTCCATCCTGCGGGCCCCGGGAAGTCCCTTTAAATATGCGGACCGGATCCTAAGCGACTGGCATGCCAAGGGCATACGTACCAAGGAAGAGGTGGAAGCCCAAGATCTAAGCTTTGCCCAGAACCGTATCGCCAAACAGGCCACCTGGCAGGCGGCCACGCCTCGTCCCCAGCAACCGAAGAGAGACCGTTTCAGCAACTTTAAGGAGCGGGAAGATTTCGACTGGGATGCATATGAATTAAAACTTCTTCAGAAAAAATAGGAGGCCCCATGGCACTGACAAATGCACAATATGATGCTCTGCAGCGAAGGTATGAGGAGCGCCGGCTTTTACATGCCGAGATCCTGCGGGACCGCAAGGAAGAAGTCTTTGAAAAGATCCCGGAATATGCCCGGATCGACCGACAGATCTCCGCAGAGAGCATGCAGTATTTTAACAGTCGGATCTCCGGCGGTTCTGTTTCAAAGGATGATCTGCACCAAAAGATCGCTTCTCTTACACAAAAAAAGGCTGACCTTTTAAAAGAGGCCGGCTTTCCTTCTGATTATTTAGAACCCATCTATGACTGTCCCGACTGCAAGGACACCGGCTACATCGAGGACCGGCAGTGCCACTGCTTCCGACAGGCAGCCATTGATCTGTTATATTATCAGACACATCTGCGCGACATTTTCCAACAGGAAAATTTCGAGAACTTTTCTTTAGACTATTATTCCAAGGACAAGATCGACCCTGCCACAAAGGAGTCTTCGCACGAAAATGCGAAATACATCCTTACATATGCCCATAATTTTGTTAACAATTTCGAATCCGATGGTGGTAATATCTTCTTGTACGGTGATACCGGCATGGGAAAGACCTATCTTTCCAACTGCATCGCCGGCGCACTATTAAGTCGCGGATACTCCGTGATCTACGTCACCGCCTTTGAATTGGTGGATATATTTGAAAAGAAAATGAAAGACCGCTCGGAGGCGGATCAGTTCGAATTCGATCATCTCTTTGACGCGGATCTTTTGATCATCGATGATCTGGGAACGGAATTTGTAAACTCCTTTACCAAGTCCAATCTGTTTGAGGTCATCAATGAACGACTGCTTCATCAGAAATCTACTCTTATCTCCAGCAACTTAAGCATTCGTGAGATCAAGGAACTCTACACGGAACGAATCGCCTCGCGCATCGGCGACCGATATAAGGTACTGCGCCTGTTCGGCGATGATATTCGGGCCAAAAAGAACATGTAGAAACCAGTTTTATTTATGGAGGACATTTCAATGCCACGCAATGACGAAACCCTTGCCACCCGGAAACCCATCGCTCCCCTGGGACTCATCCCTATGAAAAGCATCGATGCCATCGGCGCACGTGTCGATGAATATCTGGTGCAGTGGAGAGCAAACCGAAGCAGCGACCACCTTGACGACATCACAAAATCCAGCTATCAGAGCCAATCATATATCCTCGATGCCAGAGTTCCCCGTTTCGGGACCGGCGAGGCAAAAGGAGAGATCATCCAGTCCGTCAGAGGTTTGGACGTATACATCATGACGGATGTGACAAACTACAGCCTGACCTACACGGTCTGCGGACATGAGAATCATATGTCTCCCGACGATCACTACCAGGATTTAAAGCGTATCATCGCCGCCATCGAAGGAAAGGCAAACCGCATTACGGTGATCCTCCCCTTCCTGTATGAATCCCGTCAGCACCGCCGCTCCGGCAGAGAATCCTTAGACTGTGCCATCGCACTGCAGGAACTGGTGGCCATGGGCGTAGACAATATCATCACCTTTGATGCCCACGATCCCCGGGTACAAAATGCCATTCCTCTTCATGGATTCGAAACGGTACAGCCGGCTTATCAATTTATCAAAGGCATCTTAAAACATACGAAGGATCTGCAGATCGATAACGATCATTTAAAGATCATCTCCCCTGACGAGGGCGGTACCAACCGTGCGGTCTATATGGCTTCCGTATTAGGCGTGGACATGGGAATGTTCTATAAGCGGCGCGATTATTCAAAAATCGTAGACGGCAGAAACCCCATCGTGGCACACGAATTCTTAGGCTCCTCCGTAGAGGGCAAGGATGTGATCATCGTAGACGATATGATCTCTTCCGGAGAGAGTATGATCGATGTGGCCAGAGAATTGAAAAAGAGAAAAGCGAACCGGATCTTTGCGGTAGCCACCTTTGGATTATTTACCAATGGATTGGCCTCCTTCGACAAGGCCGTGGAAGAGGGCATCATCCATCGGGTGGTGACCACCAACCTGACTTATCAGACACCGGAACTTTTGTCCCGTGATTATTACATCAACTGCGATATGAGTAAATATATCGCTTACATCATCGATACGTTAAATCACGACTGCTCCATCAGCTCGCTGCTGGATCCTTATGAACGTATTGAGACTCTCGTTAAGAAATACAAAAACGGAGAGTTTTAAACTGAATGAGCCCTGGGGCTCATTCAGTTTCTACTCTGTTAAGTAAGATATATATACATTCCCTTGGGATTCAAACAACTCCTGTGAGTCGTTGAGTCCCATTTTTTTGTTCTCCCCTGTGGTGGGATCAAAAACGGTGATGTTAAAGGTGTCGTACCCGATGATCAGCACAGCTTCCCCGTCTCCCGTGCGGGCATATACGGGATTTCCGATGTTGACATAGTAGAGCACCTCCTGGAGGCTGCATCCCGTTAGATCCAGGATCTGGCAGTCCCGCAGGGCATTTTTCAAAATGGAAATGGGCGTCTGGCCCTGGGCCAGAAGAGATTTGGCTTCCACGTTCTCTCCATTCATCACCATCATGGCGCTGATACACTGGGCCTGGGAATTGGCATCCAGGTCGCTGCTTCCCACGGTGATCCCCCGGATGGGATCTTGGATGGCTGCCTTGCCCCGTTTCCAGATGTAACGCTGATTGGAATCCACCACGATCCCCATTTCTCCGTCGGCGGCAATGATGGCCTTGGGCACGTCGTTGCTGGCTAAAATCACGTTGCTTCCTACGTATGCGAAGTATTTTTCTTCACCGGAGGTAACGGAGATCTCGATGTTCATATCCTCGTTTGCCAAAGACACGCCGGCATCCCGGGTGGTAAACTTTCCGGTAACAGGCTGCTCTGCCATGGTGATGGTAAGGGAATTCCGAAGTTCCTCATCCTCTGCCATGGCCACTTTGACTTCCTTATTACTCTCACCGGAGGTATTTCGGATGGTATCCTCCGACACCGCCACATAGCCGTCGGGTTCTTTGGACACACGGTTTAAGATCAGGGTGGTACTATCGCCCTTTACGGCGGAAGTCACATAATATCCGCTCTTTTCATATTCTTTTAAGACGGTTCCGTTTTCCGTATCCACCCGTCGGATCTCTAATTTGTACATGGGATAGGTGGCTGTTCCTGCCGCATCGGTGGCGATGTCGGAGTTTTTCACATACCCGTAGACGAAGTCTTCATCGATAAAGTCCACCGGCCGCAGATGCTCGCCTTCTTTGGTGCTGATATCAAAAGTCGTCCGGCTCTCCAGATCCATGACATGGATATCCTCGGATACATTTTCCTCATCGATCCATGCAAAATAACGGGAGGACCGGGAAGAAGCGAACTGCTCATCCGTCAGGGATTCCACGATCTCCGTGGTCCGCAGTGTATTTAAGTCCACCTGCAAAAGGGTGCCGTCCACCATGATGTAGAATATATGGTCCGTCGACAGATACAAGAGTCCGCCGAACCGGGCCTTTAAGATCTGATAGGAATTGGTGGAGGAAATAAAAACCTGCTCCTTTGCAATGGCCAATGCCGCATCATAATGATACAGATCGATGCCGCACTCTCCCTCGTGAGGGCCGGAATTCATATAACCGTAAACCACGAAATCCATGGTACCGCTCTCGTCAATATTCAGGATCATGATGTCATGATTGTCATAATTCGTCCGGGGATCTAAGATATCCTCCATGCGAAAATCGAAGATGCTGGTAAGCACCCTGGTATTCTGATTGTATTCATACAGTCCGCCGCCCTGTACAAAGGCGACGATGGAGCCGGTCTCATTGGAGAGGTAATTTAACTCTCCGGCGTGAGCTCCCAAGGCGATGACGTTCTCGGAGATGTTTACATTGTCCGTATTTAAGATCTCGTCCATGGTACGCTCGTAATCTAAAAGATAAAAGCGCTCCTCTCCGTATCTTACCTTGAAGTATTCCTGAACGTTATAATACCGTTTTTTCTTTTTTTCTCCGCTCTGCATCCGATAGTACATAACGATGGCGGAGTAATCCCCGTTGATGTCCTTGATCTCGATGATGGGATCTTCCACGATCTCTCCGTCAAATCCCTTCCATCCCACGTCATTCAAGGAAGAAGCGATGGTAACTTTAGAGAGTGAATCCACGCTCTCATCGTAGTTGGGTTCCAGATAAGTGGCCAGTTTTTCGTAGTCATCGGACAAAGCCATGTCATGGAATTCCTTTACGAATGCCAGGCACTCCTGCTCGTGAGCGTCCACAGGCTGCAGGATCCGGGTGTAATAGTAGATATTCTGTTTACCGGAAGTCAGAACGATCACCAGCAGATATTCCTCTCCGGATTCCACCAGGTTTTCAATGACCGGGGTAACGGTGATCATATCATCTGCCTGTACAAAATCCTCGATGGTGGTTTCCGCGATCTTTCGGGTGGTATCCGTACTGCGGATCTCGTAGAGGATCCGGTCGATTTGCATACCGTAGGTCCGGATATGAATGGGCAGTTCTCTGGTCTCATCCAAAGGGACCACCGCATCCCGCATGTAGCAGGCATCCATTTCCGTTACATAACCGTGGAGTTCGTTTAGGGTTTCTCCCAGGGCCTCCAGGGTTACGATGGGCAGGGTGGGGCCTTCCACTTTGCTGACTTCCGAGGTCTCGCGGTAGTTTAGGACTACGGAAAACAGGGCTAAAGATGCGATAAAGGCCAGAGCCAATATCAGAATACGGGGTTTATTTATTTTGGAAAGCTTTTTTTCGCGAAAGGATAGTTCGTCTTTTGCCAATGGAGGGCTCCTTTTTATCGTTTTTGTGGTATAATTACTTATTGCTTCACTAATCTGTTTGAATTACAACTACCTATTATATTATGAAACCTGCTATATTTCAAAAATTTAAGAAAAATAAAAACGAAGCCATAGCAAAGCCGGCAAAAGAACCAAGCAAAGCGGCTGTTCTTTTGAATAAGTATGCGGTGATCGCGCATATCCCGCTGTCAATCATGATGTGCTTTGCCATGGAGTGGATGAGCCGGCATTCCTTTGCGGAGGCCTTGACCTTTGCCATCGATCATACGGGAGCCTTTCTCTACAAC
>JAIKZU010000173.1 GCA_024681985.1 Lachnospiraceae bacterium
GAGACAGCTTGGTTCCGTTATGGAAAAGCTGGGTGTCTACTGGACCTTTGTACTTGGAAATCACGAGGGAGACAATATCTGGAGCGTGACCCGCAAAAATATGGTGAAGCGTTTTGCAAAATACGAACACTGTATTGCCGAGCCGGGTGTAAAATATACTTCGGACAAAGAAAAGGTATACGGCTGGAACAATATGGTGCTTAATCTGGCCGATGAGAACGGAAAGATCGTGCGTTCCCTTTATCTTGTGGACGGCGGTGCCTACATGAGTGAAGAGGACATGGAAAAATACGATGCCGAGATCTTCGACAAGAACCACAATGACTATGATTACATCAAAGACAGTCAGATGAAGTGGTACAAAGAAACCGTGGCAGATATCGAAAAGAAGGCAGGACATCCTGTTAAGTCCGTGGTCTTCGATCATATTCCCCTTACGGAGTTCAGGCTCGCCTATGAAGAGATCACGGGAGAGACCAAGGTCACCATGGAGGAGCCTGAGTACAATGTTCCCAATGAAAACGGTGATTATATCATTATGGGCAGGCGCTGGGAAGATGTATGTCATCCGGGGCACAACAGCGGCTTTTTTGACGTACTTAAGGAAACAGGGTCAACGGATCTGGTGGTGAGCGGTCATGATCACGTTAATGACTTTGTGTTAAGTTACAAGGGCATTGTTCTTTCTTACAATGTACCCAGCGGTTACTCAAGTTACAATTTAATTTCTTCAAAGCGCGCCGATTATCTACTGCAGGGCTTCACAAGATACACCTTCTTAAGTGACGGTACCTACAGACTTGAGCAGGTCCACAACGAAGACCTGTATCCCGAAGCGCAGCCTGCAATACAGGCATTGTACAGATAGCGCGGAAATCGATACCTGTCGGCAGAAAGGTTTTTATGAACGACAAACTGAAAGAGATCCTGGATACAAAGGTGCCGGAGTATACTGCGGCACTGTGGTGGCTCGGGCAGATGGGTCTTATGGTAAAGATTGGAAAGACACTTATCTGCGTGGACTATTTTGCCACACCGGGATACGGAAGGCTTACACCGCCTCCGATCCCTGCAGGGGAACTTACAGGTATCGACGCCTTCTTAGGTACCCATGACCATCTCGATCACATAGACCACGAAGCCTGGAAGATATTTGCAAAAAGCAACCCGCAGGCTAAATTTATCTTTCCCCGGGCCCATGAGAAAGGGGTGCTTGCGGACGGTGTTAAGTTTGAAAATGCCATAGGACTCAATGCCGGAGAGAGCGTCCGGGTGGGAGACATCACGATCCATGCGGTGGCCGCAGCCCACGAGTTTTTGGACCGGGATCCTGATACGGGACTTTACCCCTATTTACAGTATATAATCGAGGGAAACTGCGTAAGGATACACCACGCAGGGGATACCGTACGCTATGAAGGGATGCTGCCTGCGGTTACACAGTATGGCGTTATTGATGCATCGCTCCTTCCAATAAACGGAAGGGATGCAAAGCGATATCTTAACGACTGCATCGGCAACATGACTTATCAGGAGGCAGCAGACTTTGCAGGAGAATCGGGAACCGGCATAGTGATCCCGGGACACTGGGACATGTTTGCGGACAACAGCGAGGATCCCAATCTGTTTCGTGATTATATCTCCGCAAAGTACAAAGAAAAATCCATTTGCCACATACCCAAGGTCATGGAGCGGATGGTCATATCATCTCGTTGATCTCAAACTTTCAGTGTAACGGACCGGCAATTGTCGGTCTGTTTTTATTTCCAGATTTTTATTGTTTCCAGCAGTTTTTCTTTTTCCGAGGTGTTCAACTTGGAAATCTCAGCCATCAGCGCATTGTCTAATGACGTTGGAGCGTATTGAGGCTCCAGATTGCCAACTAATTCATCAAGTGTGATTCCCATGATCTTAGCATAGTAAATTAAAAATCTCAGTGACATTGCGGTGCGACCGTTTTCCACATTACTTATATACCCGGGTGTGACTTCCATTTGACAATATATCAAAAAAGGAATATTATGTAATGGAGGATCATATATGTTTTCGGTAGATTTCTATCGTACTGAAGATGGCAAAGTCCCTGTGGAAGAATTCCTGGACAGTCTTAACGTCAAGATGCGAAACAAGGCATTGAATCTTTTACTTTTTTCTGGTTGGCAACAGAATAATTCTTACGAATGGGTTTGTTAAAAAAGGCAGAAAGACTCCTCAAAATGAAATAGAGAGAGCGTTTACGTACAAAGCTGATTATGAAAGGAGATTCCCTTCATGAGCGATCTGCAGAAATATAGAGAGAAACAACTTCTGAGCCCTGAGTTCAAAGAAGAATATGACGCCACCAGAAATGAGTACAGCGTAACTCGAGCGCTTATAGCTGCCAGGATTGCCGCTAATATGACACAAAAGGATCTCGCGGAGAAAAGTGGTATACGACAATCAAATATAAGTCGTATCGAAAGTGGCGCATGCAGTCCCACCATAGCAACATTACAGGCTTTGGCAAAGGGACTGGGAATGGAACTGCGAGTCAGTTTTAAATGACACAAGATCTCGGCTGGACAGGCTTTAAACTATTACGCATTAAAGGATCGGGTAACCGATCCTTTTTCTTTTGCGGGAAAATACAATGAATACAAATTAGCACCAAGTGAAACTGGTCAGTGATACAAGCTATGGAAGTTTGTGGGAGGTGTCCTTCACGCTGAAGGAATTTTGACACCTTTTTGTTATTGACATATGTCAGAAACAAAGATATGCTATGAAATAGTTATTGACATATGTCAGAAAGGGATTGCTCATGCCGAGACCTAAAAGGTGCAGAAAAATATGTGGATATCCGGATTATTGGAGTTTCGCTCCCGAAGGAACCGAAGACGTTGAAACTGTTGTTTTTAAGCTGGATGAATATGAAGCCATACGGCTTATAGATTTTCAAAAGCTTACGCAGGAGGAATGCGCGGAAGCGATGGGAGTTTCCCGAGCAACAGTTACAAGCATTTATGAGTCTGCCAGGTTTAAGTTGGCAGATGCAATGGTGAATGGGAAGCGCATCCGTATGACCGGAGGTTCATATAGGATTGATTCTATACCGGCAAGCGCCCAGATTAATGAAAAAGGAGACGATATCATGAGAATTGCAGTGACTTATGAACAGGAAATGGTGGGACAGCATTTTGGACGGACGGAGCAGTTTAAAATCTATGATGTT
>JAIKZU010000183.1 GCA_024681985.1 Lachnospiraceae bacterium
CTGATGCGGCTCATGAGCCGTGTGGATGCCACCCGGCGGGCTCGGATCTATTACAACCTGGTCTACAATGAAAAGAATAACTACATCGTGGGACCCACGCTGCCCTACTTATTAAACCTTTTGGAAAACGGTATCGGCCCCTTAGGTCAGAACTTTAAATACATCACGGGAGCCACGGATGCAAACTTCTCTTCCAATAATGCAGTTTTGACCGCTGCAGAGGACGCGGTGGATAACTGTAAGAGAAAATATGTGGAGTACTTAAGCAACTCCCTTTCGGATGGAACCACCGTGATCAAGCAAATGGAATATTCTCTTTCCATGGATGTGATCGACGGCACCTCCGAGACAGCCAGAAGTGAAGCTTTAGCCAAGCTGGCGTTGGTATACAATATCGAGGAAAGCGCCATCATCGACAAAGAAGGTGAGCTGGAGGTTTTGGACGAACTGATCAACCAGGCGGGTCGGAATTATGCAAACGCCATACATGATGTGGCAGATTCGGATTACCAGATTGCCGCTTCGGATCCCTCCACCAGCAAGGGCGCCCTTCGGACTTATCTTGAATTCCAAAAGGACGACGCAGACGGAGAGGTGGCACAACTGCAGAATCACATTCGTGCATACTGCATCCGTATAAACACTTCCGAAGGTATTTTGTTCATCAACCGTCGTTTGGACTGGGCACAGAACCAGACCGCAGACATCAAGATGGATGACCCCTTCGGGAAATACGCACAGGATTCCCTAAAGGATCATATCAAGTGGTTGCAGGATATCCTAAAGGAAGTAAAGAACGGTACCTTAAGCGGAAACGATCCCATTGAAGACATCTCCGAAAAAGCCAACTATCAGGCACAGCTTTTGGATGCCTTGGACAATAACGACTTAGAGACCGCCGACGGATTGGACCAAAAGATCTCACAGCTGGATCCCAACGGAAATGGCGGAAGTAATGAATTTGGCGACGGTGATGCGGACGGCGGAGGCGATAGTTCCATTTCGGGAAGCGCCTATAATCCCAACACTCTGATCGACAAGATTGAGCGACAGATCCTGGATGATCCTGGGGACGGTGACAGAGTTCCGAAGCTGGTGGATGCACTGGTGGAACTGGGAGATCCCAATTTAAAAAACATCGCGGAAGCGGTGGAACGATATACAAACAACACCGGCGTTCTGGATTCCCTGCATAATGCCATCGAAAACGCAGAAAACTCCGAAATCAATCCCAATGGCGGAGGTCTTGGAGATGCGGGAGGAGAGGACGACGGATCCAATGAGATCGGCCTGACAGACGATATGCTCATTGCAGCCATCGAGTCAGCTTTGGGTATCGACTTTGACAATATGTCCGATGACGACAAGGCAGCCGTAGTTGCAGCCTGCACCAGATTCGGACGGGACAGAGGATACGAAGCAGTATTAAACTTCGGGCGCAAGGTGCAGAACCAGGCACTGGGTGAGGAGAATCCTTTCTTCTACCATCAGTTCAGGGGAGATACCACCCAGACCTACGTGAACCTGGCAGCAGTGGACAAACCCAGAATCCATACTCGCTATCGTTACGTTAAGCAGGGACGGAAGGTGACCATGACCCAGATCGGACGACGCACCATGTCAGCCAGCTACCGGTTTACCATCGGGTCAAAGGAAGTGTCGGATCGTAGTCAGAAAAAGACAGAGATGACCACCAATGCGGTGCAGCAGACAGACCAATACGTCAGAGGCTCCCTCACCCGGAATTACGCATACATCAGCAGTGAGGATGCCAAAAAATATTTGGAGATCACCTGCGAGTACGTACCCCAGACAGAATACGGCGTATTCCTGACAAAGAAAATGGAGGTAAAGGCAGATAAGATCTTTAGCGCCATCGAAGATCTGATCGCAGAACTGGAAGAAGAACTGGAGAAAAAGAAGGCGGAAACGCCCACGCAGGAGACACCTACCGAGGAAACACCCAGTCAGGAAACACCCAATCAGGAAACAACCGGTGAAACCGAAAACCGGGAATAAGAGGTTTTAGAGAAGCCAATGGTACAAAGCAAAAGGATCAGGACAATCAAATATGTGGCAACGACACTTGCCCTCAGTATGTCTTTGTCCGTCTTTGCACCTGTCGTACATGCCACAGCCCCCACGGGAGCAGTGGAACAGGCTACCACACCAAAGACCTCCGGGACCGTTGCAAATCAGAAGCGCTACGCTCCGGAGAAATTCCGAAAGCACGGTATCACTTATAAGGAATTCGTCGAGAAAAACGGCGAACCGAAAAGCGCGCATCTTTTGATCGGTACTTACCTGATCGATATCGTTCCGAAGGAACCGGAGAAAGAGGGAGAGACCGTGGAGGAAGCGGTGACCGGCGAGATCTACCAGGCAGCCATGACCTCCAGACTCACCTACAGCCAGGAAGTATCATTTTATAAATCCGAGTTGGCCGGCGGGGAATGGAGAGACATCGATATCGCCACCGACATTTCCTACATTATGACAGGAACCGGTGTCCGGGTGTCCGATGAGGAAATGGACGGGATGCTGATCACCGTATACGTCAGCGGAGGAAAAATGGAACCTACCGTTGAGGAAGAGGAAGGGGATGGCCGCCGTGTGAATCCGTTCCTGACGCCAAGCCCCTACAACTTAGACGACATGATGGCCATGAAAGAAATCCTGACCATATATAACACAGGTACATTAAAGTACACCGCCGGTTCGGTGGAAAGCGAAGATCAGGTGGCGGAAAACCAGTCCAATATGTTTTTAAATGACCGGTTAAAGTATTTATTTGCCAACGATGAAAAACCGGATATCTTACCCGTCGGGGAGGGAGATATCGAGTTGGCAGCGCCTACCCTTACATCCCTTCGGACGAACCTCGGAAGTGAGGACTCCAAGAATATCGAGAGTTCCTTCAACGATGTGGAAGTCGACGGCTTGGACAGAAGTGAATCCTTAACAGACAAGGAAGGCACCATCGGTGCAGCCGAACGTATGATGTTTCACTTTTCCGATACCAGAGATGCGCTGACGGATGAGATGGACGATTACGTGGTAGGTCTGTGGGACCTGTATCTGGATTACGTAGATGCCGATGAGAGAGGCGATGAGGAGTTGGATGTTCCTTACAAGGATATGTACAAGGTAGTTTATAACCTTTGTGCCACCTGTGATGCCACCCGACGCGGAGAAGCCTACTTCAATCTGGCGGCGAACAGTAAATTCCACGGCACCGGAGCCGTATTGGATGTACTGGAAGAAATGAACACCACCGGTGAATCCCCTGTGGGAAGAAATATCGCAAACATGTCCTATTACGTTCCTCTACAGGAGCCGGGACTTTTGGAAAAGGCAGCAGGCGGTGTCGTAAACTTTTTCTCGAATCTCTTTTCCGGAGAAGACTCGACCTTGGGACAGCCCAAGGGAGGATTTTTGCCCAGTGAGGTTTTGGCAGAGGCCATCACAAAGGCAAGGGCGACAGCCACCGACAATTTCGTGGATTTCTTCTCCATGAGTTTGACGAGAGGGCTCACCGCATTAACGCAGTTGATCTATGACGACAAAACAGCGCTTCTACCCATGACTGCCAGATCTTCCGAAAGCGATGCCCTGATCCTTGAGATCGTTTATGCAGAAGCCATTGCAGACGGAACACCCATATCGGACGCGAATGAGGCGACGCTTTTATCCTCCAAGCTGATCCCTTCCCAGAATGCGATCTTATCGCAATATCTGGCGCAGGGGCTTCCGGAGCGGTATAATGAAAACGGAGTGAATGCCAACGAAAAAGGCGCTTTGTTGGCAGCGCAGCAGACGGAAGCTTATAACAGCGAAGCGGCCATGGAGTATCTCATTAACGCTCTGGTCCGCCGGGAGACAAAACTGGATGTATTGACTCCGATTTTTACTGAGCAGCTCGCCTGGGTACAAAATCAAAAAAGCGTGATCAAGAACACGGATTACGCTGTATACGCAGAGGAAGTCAGAGCCAAGTACGAAGAGTTTTTAAAAAACACCATGAAGTCTCTGGGGATCGATGTAGGTGATTCCGACGGTGATTCTCTCGAAAAGGAATTGGAAGATGCATTGAATCTGGCTGTGGCGAACAATGATCCCAAAAAAGCGGAAGCCATCAAGGCGATTCAGGATAAACTGAAAAAAAATCCGGTGGAGGTGCCGGCAGGTTATACGGCTACCATCACCAATGACCCTTCGACAGGACTTCCCAATGTGAAGTTTACACCGAAGAAGGGCAGTGACGCATCGGATCTTTCCGGAGCAAATGCAGATGAGCGGGGGAATGCATCTCCCGGAATCGGCGACGGAGCCGGCGACGGATCCAACGGTTCGGACGGAACCGTAACCGCAGGTTCTCTGGATCCGGATCTGGATCTTTTGTCCAAATTGGAAGCTCTGATGGGAACCGCATTTGACGATATGGGACCTGATGGAAAGGTAGAACTCATCGCCGCATTGAACCAATATGCCGCGGAAACGGGCAATACCGAAGTGCTGGATCTGGCTCACACCCTTCTGGCACAGATTATGGAAGAGAATAACCCCTTCGTATATGCCAAATACAAGGGTTCCACCGATATGGAATATGTATCCTTAGCCGCCGTGGATCGGGCGAGAGTCTATACCAGATACCGGCTGGTGACGGAGAAACTGGACCAGACCATGAGCCGCATCGATGCCGGACTATCTTTTACTTACAGATACGGGGACGGAGAGGTGAGAATGAAAGGGGGAAAACTGGAACCCCTGACAGCCAAACCGACATCACAAAAGGATTCCTACATGAAACGGGAAGCCGACGCCAGATTCCCTTATCTGGATGAGGAGGATTCTTCCGTGAAGTTAAACGTCAGAGCGGAATATATCATAAACTCACCACAGGGACTGGTCATCACCGGCAACATGGAGACTCGGATCAAAGAGATCGTCCAGTTGATAGCGGATATTTACAAATAGATCCGGTTGGGAGGAAGCATTAATGGCAGATTATACAATCATTTCCGATGTCAGTAACTACATCGTCAATCTCCTTCGGGACAAGATGTGTCCGGAGCCCATACCTTCACCGAACAATATCGAGGTATCATCTCCGGCATCACAGGATGTAGACTACATATTGGGGCTTTATCTCTACGACGTTAAAGAAGAGGACACCGTAGCCCCACCGCCCACAGTGCCGAGAGGCCGGGCGCAAATGGCACCGCCGCCTAAACCATATAGCCTATATTATATGGTTTTTGTAAATTCGGGAGGTCAGGCAGGACTCAAGGACCAGGATTTCCAAAAGATCGTGGGTAAGGTTGCACAGGTCGTTTCCGACCATGCATCCGTCCTTCCGAGTCAATTGCAGAACTGGCTGGACACACAGGAACCGCCGATCGTGCTGTCACAGGCAAAGATCGGTCTGGAAGAAAAAGTACGGGTGTGGAGTGCGATCAACAAGCCATATCAGATTTCGCTCTTTTATAAGGCGGCACCTGTATTTGTGTCAAGCGAGGTTGTCATCAATACACCTCGTGTCGTGGATGCACAGTTCAGCTTGCATGTACCAGGCGAAAATCTTTCAGAGGAAGGAGGGGATAGCAAGAAGTGACCAATAATAACGGAGTCATTCAGGCAAGATTGGATCTATTGATCCGACTGCAGGATACGACAACAGGATTGTCGGTAGAGGAACGGAATGTAGAGTTTCGCTTTAACGGCGTACAGATCCGTCCCATATCGAGAGGCTTTGGCAATTACATCCTGATAAACCATGGCAGGGAGAACGGTCTCATGCAGGTTTTTGGATACGGATTTGAGCCTTTTGAAACCATAGTGGACTACGACAACCTTGACGAAAGACTCCCAACCGTGGATGTGTTCATGATACCGTCAGAGAACAACGATACCGGACATAAACTGCTATCTTTATCCGGTACCCGAAAGGGAATTTCGTCACTGGAATGTATCCACCCGGGCAGACCCATATCGGCCATCAGAGAGTTTGAACCGAAGAAACGGATCATGACGATCTATACGCCGAACCGGAGGATGAACATGATTCACTCTTACTACGGTCTGCTACATTCGGAACGCAGTAGTTATGAAGCCTTCGAGATCCTCGAACAGCTGGACACCAACAAGGTGCGGCTACGGGCTTTGCTGCAGGAAGAATTTGCCGCCAACGATCCGATCTGCCGAAGGATATTCGGCCAGGTCAATGAAGAGGGAGATTACCTTCTTCGGGTGAGAGACGACGGCAGAAGGCAAGTGTATCTGGTCAGATATGCCATAGGAGATGAGATCAGATATAAAAGTGTGGATTTTCATATGGCAGAAGAGATCACACTGGATTAACGAAAGGTCAAAAGGGACAAAAAACATGAGTATGCTAGTAACCACAGGTGCCAGCATGTCCTGTACCTTCGGTGCAGGGACAGCGGCATTTCAAGCCACTACAAATCCAATGATGTTGTGTGGAGGAAAAGTAGTGGGGACCATTCAGGATGCGGCGGCAGGCGTCAACATTCCATCCTTTGGGATGTGTACGACATTGTCGAATCCGGCGGTGGCGGCAGCTACGGCGGCAGCCCTCGGGGTACTTACCCCCGTGCCCTGTACCCCTATACCCACATCATGGATACCTTCCCAGCT
>JAIKZU010000035.1 GCA_024681985.1 Lachnospiraceae bacterium
TATCTCCCGCATAGGCTTTGTCCACGATCTTTCGGCTTTCCGCCATCATCTGCTGGGGTTGGGAGAGCCGCACTTCCTTATTTCCCTGTACATGCCAGACACTCATGCCCGCATCGAACTCCCCGGAGCAGATCCGCATGAAAGCGATCCGGTCCCGGTGGGCCTTGTTCATATTTGCCTGGATTTTAAACACAAAGGCGGAAAAGTCCTTATCAAAGGGGTCGATCTCTCCTATATCCGACTTGCGGGACAAGGGAGAAGATGTCATATCCAAAAAGTGCTGCAAAAAGGTCTCTACGCCAAAGTTTGTCAGAGCCGAACCGAAGAAAACGGGAGAAAGCTCCCCCCGGGAAACCTTTTTCTGATCAAACTCCGCACCGGCGCCGTCCAAAAGCTCCAGTTCATCCAAAAGGGTCTGTCGCTTTTCGTCCCCGATCTCCAAAAGAAGCTCCTCGTCATCGATGGAGATCTCTTTTTCCGTCCCCTCTTTCGTTCCCTTCATGGTGTCGGAAAAAGTCAAAACGCAGCGGGTATTTCTGTCATACACCCCGCGGAATTCCTTTCCGGAACCGATGGGCCAGTTCACGGGACAGGTAGGGATCCCCAACTCGTTTTCGATGTCATCCAAGAGTTCAAAGGTGTCCATGGCATCCCGGTCCATCTTATTGATAAAGGTAAAGATGGGGATGTGCCGCATGGCGCATACCTTAAAAAGCTTTCTGGTCTGGGCCTCCACACCCTTGGATCCGTCGATGACCATCACCGCAGAATCCGCTGCCATCAGGGTACGATAAGTGTCCTCCGAGAAGTCCTGATGTCCCGGGGTATCCAGGATATTGATGCACATGCCGCCGTACTCAAACTGCAGTACAGAGGATGTGACGGAAATACCTCTTTCCTTTTCGATCTCCATCCAGTCGGAAACCGCATGACGGGCAGTGGCCTTTCCCTTTACGGAACCTGCCAGATTGATCTGTCCGCCGTATAAAAGAAACTTTTCCGTAAGCGTCGTCTTTCCCGCATCCGGATGGGAAATAATGGCAAAGGTGCGCCGTTTTTCTATCTCTTTTTTATAATCCATTTTACGTCTGTCTTTCTATGCGTATAAGTTTTTCCCCCGCAGCTGCTCCTTGTTAAAATAGGCAAGTACCGTATCGCAGATGCAGTCGAACCCGGCTATTGTACCAAAGTTTTTACCGGTTGTCATCTTCTTTTGGTAGATCAAAAGCGGTACGTCCTCTCTGGTGTGATCCGTGCCCTTAAAGCCGGGATCACAGCCGTGATCCGCAGTGATCAAAAGGATATCCTCCGGCCCCATCTGATCCAGGATCCGGGGAAGCTTCTCGTCAAAATAGGAAAGGGCCTTGGCATAGCCGTCGATGTCCCGGCGATGTCCGTAGATCATGTCCGTATCCACCAGGTTTACAAACATGAGGCCATTGAAATCCCGTTCCATCCAGGAAACGGTTTTTTCGATGCCGTCCGCATTTCCTTCGGTGCGTACGAAATCTGTCATGCCCCGTTCCGCAAAGATATCGATGATCTTTCCAACGGATAGTACGTCCAATCCCTCTTTTTTCAGAATATCCATCATGGTCACGCCCGTGGGCTCCAGAGAAAAATCATGACGGCGGGGAGTACGCAAGTATTTCGGGATCTCGCCGTCGGCGTTTTTCTCATGGTTAACATTTGTCACAAACGGACGGGCGATGACCCGGCCCACACCGTGCTTTCCGATAAGGATCTTTCGGGCGATACGGCAGTATTCATACAGCGTTTCCACCGGCACCACGTCCTCGTGAGCCGCAATCTGGAAAACGGAATCCGCGGAGGTGTAGACGATGAGCGCTCCAGTCTTTACATGCTCGTCACCGTATTCTTCGATGACTGCCGTGCCGGAATAGGGCAGGTTACAGATGGCCTTTCGTCCCGTCTGCTCCTCAAAGGCACGGATGACTTCCTCCGGAAATCCCTGGGGGTAGGTGGGCATCTCCTGTTCGGAGATGATGCCTGCCATCTCCCAATGTCCGGTGGTGGTATCCTTTCCCATGGAAAGCTCCCGCAGTCTGGCAAAATCTCCCAAAGGTGCCGGTTCCTCCAAGCCCAGATCCATCCCGTCGATATTGAAATATCCCAGTTTTTTCATATTGGGCATATGGAAAAAGCTGCTCTTTGCAGCGGAACGAAGGGTATGACTTCCCTCGTCTCCCCAACGGGCAGCATCCTTTGCCGCACCGCAGCCCACACTGTCCAAAACGATCACGATGGCACGTCTGTTCATTTCTTCACACCTCTTTTCTTTGCATAAAAAAATGCAGCTGGCGGGACTTGAACCCGCACGCCTTGCGACACAAGAACCTAAATCTTGCGCGTCTGCCAATTCCGCCACAGCTGCTCGTCGCAACAAACTACGCTACTTCTCGGGGCTTCGCAGGCTCTGCCCCTCGTTTCGCTCCGTTGTTGCTCCTCTTCCCCACAAATCTTCGATTTGCGGGGACCCCATATAGGATTATTATACCATTTGTTTTGCCTTTTGCGCTTCAAAAAAGTCGTCGATGTTCTTTAAGAGTTCATCCGGCGGCATGGTCTTTAGGAGGTATTTCTCCGGTTTTAAGCCCATCACCGACATAACGCTTTCTTTGTCATTCTTCGCTGTCAGAAACATCACCGGTGTGTCCGCCGTAGTGGGTTCGCTTCGGATCATCTCCAAAACCTGGGGGCCGTTTGCCACGGGCATTTCATAATCCAAAAGGATGAGGTCCACGTGATTCTTTGCCAAAAGTGAGATGGCATTCATCCCGGAATTTGCCATATATACCGAATACTTTTCGGATAGCCACATCTTCAGCATCCGAAGCATGGTACCATCATCATCCACCACCAGGATGTTCTTTTTTCTGTTTTCAGTCTCCATATTCTCTGCTGCTCCGTTTAATTGTTCCACAAGTTTTTTTACATTTAAAGGACGAAGCAAGAAGCCTTCCGCATGATTCTTCGGATATATCTTTTCCACGGCGTCGAAATCGTCGGGATTGCCCACAAAGTATACCATGAGTCTCTGTCGATCCTCCGTCACCAGATCCTTTAAGTACACGAGAGCATCCGTCATCTCATCCGCATCTTTATCCAGATAGACTAAAACGATGCGTGACTTTTCCTCGAGATCCTTCAGCACATTGATCTTCGGCTGCAGGGTCTCCACCTTGAAATGCTCCTCTTCCAGGTTTTTGATCATGGCGTTGACCATGAAACTCTGATTCTTGCAAATCAATGCTACATCTTTATTCATACAAACCCTTTCCGAGTCATGATCTCATCCAGTGTTTTCAATAGTTCCGCCTGATCCACCGAAGCCAAAAGCCTCTCGATCCGTTTCATATCCTCTGCCACGTCCTCCGGCATGCGATAGTTCCTGATCTGTTCCATCACAAGATCCGCACTGTCAAAATCGACTGCGTCCACCAGCTCCTTCAGCGCAGATAGCGCATCGGAAAGCATCGCGTCATCGATCAATTCCCGTGTGTCGTCTTCATCTGTGCTTTCAAAAAACGGTGCCAGACGCTCCGCACACGTGCGATATGATTTTAATACAACGGGGGTTTTTAAGTCAATTTCATTTATGGCATTTTCATCATTTTCCGATGCTTTATTTCCCATTTCCTCCAGATGGGCGGCTTCTTTGGACAGTTCCGTGGCGCCGATGAGCCGGGAAGAACTCTTTAGGGCATGGACCAGAACCGTATAGTTCTTGTAATCCTTTTCATTCCAATAGTTCTCAATGGCTTCGGATTTTTCCGGTATCGCCCGGTAATAATCGTCGATCACGGACAAAAATGCCTCGGATCCGCCGCAGTTCTTAATCGCTTCATCCACGTCCAGTCCCGCCTCTTTTCTGAGAAGGGTCAACCGGTCCGAGGTTTCATCCGGCAGGCTTTCATCCCCATTGTTCAGCCACTCGCAAGCGGTCTTGGTCACCTTTTCCTCCGGCAGATACTCCACCAGCATGTTCTCCAGTTTGATGCTGTCGATGGGCTTGGACAGATAATCCTTAAATCCCGCATTGATATAGACCTCCCGGGCTCCGGAGACGGCATTTGCCGTAAGGGCGATCACCGGTGTGTCCGTATTTAAGTTTCCTTCTGTCTCCCCCATTCGCTTCAAGGTCTCGATGCCGTCCATCTGGGGCATGCGGTGATCCAAAAAGATCACATCATATTTCTTTTCTTTGATGCGGTCTAAGGTTTCAAACCCGCTTTCTGCCGTATCGATCTGTACCTTGGTGCTCTTTAAGAGGGCTTTGATCACCGTCAGGTTCATGGGGGTATCATCCGTCACCAGGATCCGGGCGTCCGGTGCCACAAAGCACTCACGGTACTCCTCATGGCGCAGTGACTTCCGATAGCTCTCCTCATAATCTCCCATCTCATCCCAGTTCACTACCTTTTGCAACACCCTAAAGGAAAATACGGAACCCGAACCGTAGACGCTTTCCACCTCCAGTTTACTTCCCATCAGATCCAAAAGCTGGGTGACGATACTCATACCTAATCCGGTGCCTTCGATGGTGCGGTTCTTTCCCTCGTCGATGCGTTCGAAACGACCGAAGAGTTTATCCATATCCTCCGGCTTGATGCCGATACCCGTGTCTTTTACGGAACATTCCAAATAGATGTTTTCCTCATCCGCTTTTTGAAATCCCAAGGCAAAATCCACGCTGCCTTCTTCCGTATACTTGACCGCATTGGTCAGGATATTGACCATGATCTGTTTGATACGGATCTCATCTCCGTAAAGGATGTGCGGCAAATGGGAATCCACATGGATGTCCAGCTGCAGGCCTTTTTCCTTTGCCCTGACCACGATCATGTTGATGGCATCGTTAATGAGAGACCCCAGTTCGTATTCCACCGGCAAGATCTCCATCTTCCCGGCCTCCAGCTTGGAAGAATCCAGGATGTCATTTACCAGAGCAAGCAGGGTCTTTCCGGAATTCTGGATATCCGCCGCATAGTTTCGGATCTCCTCCTCGTGACTTTCCCGCAGGATCATCTCATCCAGGCCCAGCACCGCATTGATGGGGGTTCGCAGCTCATGGGATACGTTATTTAAAAAGTCGGATTTGTTCTCGCTGGCGATCTTTGCCACCCGAAGATCCTCTTCCAGCTTCTGCTCTCGTAGGGTCTGATCCACGAATTCATTGATCTCCGTGGCCATCTGGGCGATGTTATCGTAAAGAATGGCGATCTCGTCATTTCCCCGGACCTTCAGGCGTTCCATTTCCAAAAGCTTTTTGGTCTGTTCCTCCCGGGTGGCCGCTGAAAAGTCCTTAACGGTGTTTGCCATGGCAGTGATGGGCCGGGCGATACGAAGCTGCATATAGGTATCTGCCAGTACCACAAAAGGAATGGATACATTAAAGATCATCAGTATCATCCGGAGCATAAAAGCGATACCTGCGTTATTCATGAGAAACTGCACATGGCGCATGGCTTCTTCGGAAAACTGCTCGTCCGTGCCTGTATCCTCCCCGGTGATCTGACTATTGTCACTCTGGGCATCTTCCGTCTGCTGTTCCTGGTCTTCTTCCAGATCAGAATGGTATCGACGTACCTGAGAAGAAAAATCATAAAAAGCCACCTGGTCCGTTGCCCTGCCGGAAAGCACTTTGTCTGCCACCGAAGGCATCAACTGGGCTGCAAAAATGGAGGCAGCCACTCCCAAAGCCGCCGCTTCCATGAAAATGATCATGGAAAGCCTTCTGGATAGAGGAGAATTCATCCGCTCCCGGATCTCCCGAATGCCGGCATCTTCGTCCGCTGTGTATAAGACACCCATCACGAAAACCCGCTTCGCTTTATCCGGAGCGAAATGATAAAAGACACACATGCACGTGATATAAAAGAACACCTCGGGCACCACCATACAAAGGTTCAACAGAAAACCTTCCCAGGTCAGCGCGCCGAATCCCTCCGCACTGGCTGCCATATTCACCAGATACCAAACACCACCCAATTGTCCGGTTAACAGCACACCCGCGAGTATTGCAGAGGATGGCTTTTTATACCTGCCGTTTCGGCAGATCATAAAGGAGACTATGGTCGCGATCAGATATGCCGAAACCTCATAGCTTTCCCGAATGTCATAGATCATCGCATCAACGAGGGCAAACAAAAAGGCGATCACCGCCGGGATCAAACCAAAGAGGGACGAAAGCAACATGATGGGGATATCCCGATACACAAATGCGTAATCCGCTATATTAAAGTAGCCAAAATCTGTATGTCGATTACACCGGACCATAAAGTAGGCTACTGCCATAATCGCCAGGCAGGTAGACATTTGATATATGATTTCTTTGGCTTTGCTTTCAAATCGACTGTTTTTCATGATCACACCCTCATTCGATACAGTTTGCGTCTCCCCCGTTCCAGCGGGCTAAAATCCGATGAACTTATGTGGATAACTTGATTGAAAAATCTTTCAACTATGTATTTTTCAACCTTTATCCACGAAAATCCCTCGGACTTATCAACATTTGCACAATAAAATGCTTATTCTGAATTATCTGAATTTTGCATATTCGACTTCGTTGAAAAACACCTCAACTAAATGTGTTTTCGCAATTCTTCCAGTAATTTTTCAATCACCACCGGTTTTGTGATGAATCCGTTCATACCGGATTCCTTTGCTCTCTGTCGGTCTTCTTCGAAGGCATTTGCCGTCATGGCCACGATGGGGATTTTAGCCAAATCCTTGTTAGGGAGACGTCGGATCTCCTTGGTGGCTTCGTAACCGTTCATGGTTGGCATCTGAATATCCATCAGAATGAGGTCGAAATCTCCGGGTTTCGCCCGCATGACCTCTTCTACCGCCAGATCCCCGTCCTCTGCTTCCTTTACCGTAAAACCGGCTTCCTCTAAGATCTCCCGGGCGATCTCCCGATTC
>JAIKZU010000138.1 GCA_024681985.1 Lachnospiraceae bacterium
GAGGGTGCAATCCATCAATCTCTTTTTTCTCTCGCAGTGAGAGGTAATTTTGTATACTAAGTATACACCATTTTAGGTTTTTTTGTTAAACCGCTGGTTTAAAACACATTTTTTTGTTTTCCCCCTGTGTGATTATATTATGCACTTTTTCGCCTAAAGCATCTTATCCGCATGTGAAAAATAAAAGGTCTATTTTGTCGTCGGTGACAAAATAGAGATTTCATAATGACGATTTGTTATAATAGAGCATGTATTTAGTGCTTTTCTCAACATTAGGGGGTTCATATGGGAAGAAAATCGTCCATTACCGATAAGAATATCTATCTTAAAAGCAGAGAGGAAGCCGGGCTGACCCGTTTGCAGGCATCCGAACGCATGAAATATGTTACGGAAGGCCGCATCGAAAAGATCGAAAGCGAAAAGTCTTCCCCCCATCCGGATGAAGTCATGGCTATGGCGGAAGTATACAAAAAACCTGCCCTGTGCAATCACTACTGCTCCACAGAGTGTCCCATTGGTATTAAAAACGTGCCTCCCGTGGAATCGAAGGATCTTTCCCAGATCATTCTTGAAATGCTTGCCACCTTAAATCACCTGAATGATGAGAAAAACCGTATGATCGAGATCACGGCTGACGGACTGATCTCAGACAGCGAAATACGAGATTTTGTGAAAATCAAGGGGGAACTCACAAAAATATCCGCCACCATTGACTCTCTCCAACTATGGATCGATAACAAAGTGGCGGAAGGAAAGCTGGATGCAAGGCAGATCACAACCTGATCTCTATCCTTTAGCACCTATAAATATGGTCTTTAACATGGAAGGCAGTTCCCGTTCCCAGGAGCTTAGTTTGGAAAACCAAATATCTCCGTAGGCCCCGTTGGTCCGACAACGGACAGAGGAACAGATGATCAGCGGCAGATCATACCCTTCCGCCGAAAGAGCATCTAAAAGCATCTTTCCGGCATCTTCCGTGATGGGCTCGCCGCTCCTTAAAGGATAGCTCATGTCGGAAAGGACTACATCGTAGGGAGCACCCTCTTTTTCTGACTGCCTTACTTCATCCAGGGCTTCTTCCATGGTAATGGCACGCTTTTGGACGCTGAAGCCGGCCGATTTTAAAGCTCTGGCCACTTCCATGTATTTATCTGTATCATCTTCTACGTAGAGTATCCGAAACATTATCATACCTCTTCATCCAATTTTTTATGTGATCTATTCCAAGTTGTTTTCATAGTAATGTTTCATCAGCTCTTCAAGTTTGCCCTTTTCCCGAAGGTTTTTCTCATAAGCTCTTTTTTCTTCCTCTTTTGCATTGTGATAAGCATCCCGGAAGAACGACATGATATCCATATTGGGATTAATGATAAAACCATGTGATGACATTCTGATAAGGTATTCCAAAATAACATCTACGGCTTCGGCTACATCTGCCACACGAATGGGTCCCAAATAATCCAATTCCTTTGCAGCTAAAAGCGCTGTTCTCTCGGGGAGAGCCTCAAATATACGCTTTCTGGTTTCTCCACGAAGTCCCTTCATGGCAACTATCAGGCACGTCCGATCAATATCCGACAATAACTTGTTTAATTCACTGTCACCAAGTGTATTAAGCACATGGTCTGTCACAGCGAACAGATAGTAATCCTTTTCTTCGGGGCCGACCAAGAGCTCTCCTTTAAAGAATTTTTCTATCTCTACTTCTTCATCCGAAGCAGGTATTTCCTCCATTTCGTGATCATAAGTCTTTAGGTTCCTCGTGCATTCCAGCATACCCTCTACTTCCATCGGCATATATGAAAGAAGGATATCTTCTACCACACGCGGGTTATACTTTTCTATAATACAATTGGTTCCCACAATGGAACAAAGAAAGATAAGTGCCTCAAATCCATTTAAGCCAAGAGAAAAATATCTGGCCAAACTAAGTTGTTCCACCACCTCAGGATCAGTTCCGTCACAGACCATTGTTACCATTCTCATGATCTGCTTTTCCATTAGATCCGTAGCTTCCTCATCCACGTATTTTTCAAGCCCGAGAATTCCCTCCATTCGGGCCGTATTACAGTAGCCACAAAAGCGATCCACCAATTGGGCAAGAGCTTCCAAGCCCTTCTTTCTCTCCGTTTCATCGGTGATGGCGCTTATTTCTTTGCTTTTTTCCTTAAGCTCCAGATAAAATATGTCTTTCATAGAGTTAGCCCCTCCTTTTTTCTCCGTTTTTTATTATATCACAGATCTTTTTCCCATCTATCCTAGTTAAACCCAACCTGTAGTCGGGTATGTAAAGGTTGATACTTTTGGGATCGGGGAACAAATGGGGGTCATCATCCAAAACCAGGTAGTGCTCCACCCGATTTCTTTTTATGTAGTATTCGATCTCTTCCTGACGCGGCTTCCCGGACACCGGGGTACTTCCATATATTTTAATGTCTTCCTTATCAAGACATCTTTCCAGGGACTGCAGCTGACGGGTATCAAGGCTTGATCCGTCTCTTGCCAATCCGGCTCTCCACGTGGATGTAAGGACCACACGAACCTCTTTATAACTCTTTAGGGCATACCTTCGGATCTCTCCAAGAATGCGGACACAGTCTTCATCTACGGAATATTTGATTTTCCAATCCGATTCCTTGTTCAAAACCCCGTCCACATCCAGAAAAACATAAAAGCAATCGTTCATTTCCACTATTCTCCCACCTAGCGAATCATTTCCTGATTTTGGGTATTCTTATTAATGCCCTTACTCTCTAAAAATGGTTCCAGTTCAAAGTTTACACCATTGACCGGTGCCTGTCCCCTTCGGAATATCCAGTTTGTTCCCACCGGCATGTTTAGGATCTTTTTTACAGGCACATCACAGCGCACCGCCACAGCTTTTGCCGTATCTACATCATTTCCCCCAAGATATATATAAGTGTCACAGTTTCCGATAATGGTCTTCTCATCCGGTCCGTATCCTTTTTCAAGCTGTGACTCCGCTTGGATCATAAGCATTGCGGAAATATCTCTGGAGCGGATAGACGAGATCATCCGCGGGAACTCCGCGATCTGGCAGTTTGTGGCAAAATCATCCAATATGAACCGTACCGGAACGGGAAGACGGTTGTTTTTCGTATGATTGTCCGCATAATAACACAGTTCGTTCATTGCCTGGGTGAAAAAAAGATTTGCAAGAACGTCCATCGAGCGATCCGTATCACTTACCACAACAAACAAAGCTGTTGGTTTTTGGCCAATGGAGGGAATAGATATCGTGTCGATCATTAACATGGATTCTAATTCGGGGGTATCGAAAACCCCGATTAGCGCATTTACCGAGATCAGAATGGATTTTAATGTCTTTCCGGCTGCACACCGAAACTTTTTATAAGTTTTTACCGCATAGCTGTCGGGGCTTTCTTCCTCTAAATCCATCATTAAAATATCCAATGGACTTGTCTCCCCCGAATCATTCTCGTCAATTTCGCATAGCTCTATCAGTTTTAAAACTGTGGTCAGGTTTCTCTCGCGTGCATTT
>JAIKZU010000075.1 GCA_024681985.1 Lachnospiraceae bacterium
TTGAATCAAGTGAAAGATATGATGAGATAGTAACCAATATCAGGGAGTATGCAGCAACTCATAAGAATGATAAGGATGTGGAAGTTTTGCGTAAGGTAAGTGGCGATTATTTTTTTTAACTGAGGGTTCGTCCACTTCGCGATCCTGTCTACTTCGGTCTATTTTTTTGATCGGATACGTATATGTATCCGATCCTTTTTTTGTTATAATCATGTATATCTGTTTTCGAGACTAACGATCGCACCTATATGATATGCCAAGTTCCATAGGAGAGGTAACGATGCTTGTCTACGAGATCAAAAAGGAATTAGCCCCGGTTTTTTCCGGCATTGTGCCGGAACATGTCCTTCGTATGGTCGGGAAACCCGGCTACCATTCTTTAGGTGAGATCTTTACCACGGGGGATGAGGACTATCCTTCCGCATTCCTACAGTACTATGACGGCAGTGTCAAAAAGTCTCACGCAAAAGAACACTTTTTTCAAGGACCTGATGCGGGAGCGGAGAAAAGAAAAAAGTGATGATATGAATTTTCTGCCTGCGGAGATGCAGCAGGAACAGATGGTCTCCGAGGCCCATCGACAGTTTTTAAAGGACGGCGAAAATGGCGTCAAGATCGGTGGCGATGCCGGGCCGGGATGTACCTCTGAGATCAATGTGTACATCGAGGGCGATAAGAAATATTTTTTCAAAAAAGAAGAAAAGAGCCTTCCCAACGATAGGGAAGCCATTCTTTCGGATATGAAAAAGACTTATAAGGAAGAAATGCGGCAGCTGATGCTACAAGACAAGGGCCTTTACAAAGGCGTATCACCGGAACAGCGGAAAGCGCGCATCGATTTTCTTGCCCAGATGGTAAAAAACTTAAACCATATGCTTCCCGTCTTTGAGGATATGGACCTAAAGGATGGCAGGTACGTCGGAGCAAGAGATAAATGGGTCTTCTCCAAATACAAAGAACTGACAAAGGGCCTGACAGAAGAAGATTTTTCGGCATTTGAGACTGTCTATAAAGACTTCGTCAGAAGAGTGACCCAGTCTCTTGCGACACATGTTGCAAAGATCGAGCCGGGAGCGGAACTGTCCAAGCGAAATGAGGCAACATCTTTAATGGCAGACCTGTTAGGGGTCTCCGATATGATGATGATCGAGGATATCAAAGAAAATCCTCTTCTTTTGGGATTGAGTGATGTCGTGGCGGAAAAGATCCTGGCCTTAAGTCCGGCGATCCTGGATGCGACTTTTGGAGGGCTTTTAAGTGAAAATGAACGGAATGCATTAAAGGACCGGGTAAAGAGTGTGCAGCAGGTCATCCTTAAGATCAAAAAACACGACAAGGAAGCGGTCAAAAAGGATCCGCCGGAAGAAAAAAATCCTTATGAAAGAGGATAAGGACTGGGAAAAACTTAAGGGCAGATTGGAAGCCATGGAGACGAGAAAATTCGACCAGACCATGTCGAAACGGACCTATGTTTCCAGCTTTATGATCGGAAAACCTGTCGAACAGATCGGCGATTATTTTAGCTGGTCAAAATATCTGATGAGTAGTAAAAGACGAATTTTTCACAGCCATCGATCAGATGCAAAAACTGTCGAAAGAGGGTAATCTGGAAGAGATCAGAAAAGTGGCGGCACCCTTAAAAGAATGGTGGCTGTACCCTAAGGATCATGATTTCAGAAATAAGAAAAGAGACGTAAGCTATCAGGCCATGCACAGGGAACTGATGGCAGCGGTCAAAGCCGGTGACTTAAAAAAGATGAATGAACTCATCGACCGGTTCAAGGCGGTAAAATTGTAGATCAAAAAACAGGAGATGAAAGGGCAATGCCAAAAGGAAAGAACCAGAAACTGAAACTCTATCGACTCTATGAATATCTTTTGCGTATGACGGATGAGGACCATGCGGTCACCATGCCCCAGATCAAGGAAGAACTGGAACGATACGATATCACCGCAGATCGGAAAAGTCTCTATAGCGACATTGAGGAAACCTCCGTTTTGGGGATCAAGGTGGAGGGATATCAGGAGGGACGCGGTTACTATTATCATGTGGTGGAAAAGCAGTTTGAACTGGCGGAGCTAAAACTGTTGGTGGATGCCGTGGGATCCGCCAAATTCATCTCCGAGAAAAAATCCAAAGAACTCATAAAAAAACTGGAAAACTTTGCCAGCATCTATGAGGCGCGGGAGCTGCAGCGGCAGGTGGTTACCTCCGGCCGTGTAAAGACCATGAACGAGAGTATTTACTACAATGTGGATGAGATCCACCGGGCCATTTCCGAAAACCGCCGCATCACGGTTAAGTACTGGAAGTGGAATCTCAATAAGGAGATGGAGTTGAAAAAAGACGGTCAGCTCTACGAAGTAAGCCCCTGGGCCCTTGCCTGGGATGACGAAAACTATTATCTCATAGCCTATGATGAGAAGGATCAAAAGATCAAACACTACCGGGTGGATAAGATGAAGACCATCACCACCACGGAAAACAGAAGAAATGGACGGGAACTGTTTGAACGTTTTGACGTGGCGGCGTACACCAAACGCAGTTTCGGTATGTACGGCGGTGAAAAGGAAAAAGTGAAGCTTCGGGTAAAAAACCACCTGGTGGGCGTCATCATCGATCGCTTCGGAAAAGATATCTCTCTGCATGAGGATGATGGGGAGCATTTTATGGTGAATGTGGATGTGAATCTAAGCGCCCAGTTCTTCGCCTGGGTGTTCGGCTTGGGAGACGGCATCGAGATCATAGGCCCGAAAAGCGCCAGAGAGGGGATGAAACAACAGATCGAAGCCGTAGGTGCAGGATATAGGAAACCGTAGAGAGTAATGCAAACAGCAAGACAGAAGGAAAGCCCTTCTGTCTTGATTTATTTTGGACTCCGTGAGAAAATAAAATGATGAATAAATTGGAGTTTTGTGCATTATTATGAATTCGAAGATCATCGGAAGTTCAAAATTTTATAAGCATGTATTATTTGTGGCTATTCCCATCATGATCCAGACCGGGATCACCAATGTGGTGGGAATGCTTGACAATATCATGGTGGGACAGATCGGGACCAACCAGATGACCGGTGTATCCGTAGTCAACCAGTTGATCTTTGTGTTTAATCTCTGTATCTTCGGTGGCGTATCCGGTGCCGGGATCTTTACGGCGCAGTATTACGGCCAAAAGGATAACAAGGGGATCAGGGATACCCTGCGGTTCAAGCTCATCGTGGGTGCCGTGGTATGCGCTCTGGCCATCGGGTTGTTTCTTTTGTTTCACGAGGACCTCATCATGCTGTTTTTGCATGAGGATGAAGTGGGAGATGTGGGGCTCACAAAGGGCTTTGCGGTCGCATATCTTTTTGTGATGCTTTTTGAACTGTTCCCCTTTGCCTTTTCCCAGATCTATGCGTCGACCCTTCGAGAGACGGGAGAGACGGTGCTGCCCATGAAGGCCGGGCTGGTAGCGGTTTTCGTCAATCTGGCATTAAACTATGTGCTGATCTTCGGGAAATTCGGTATGCCCGTCATGGGCGTCAAGGGTGCTGCGCTGGCAACCGTGATCTCCCGTATCGTGGAGCTTTTGATCATCGTGATCTTTGCTCATACCCATACGGCCCGTTTTGCATACTTCTCGGGTCTGTTTAAGGACTTTAGTATTCCAAAAGCCCTGGTAAAAGCCATCATCATAAAAGGGACGCCTCTTTTGCTGAACGAGACCCTCTGGTCAGCGGGGATGGCGGCACTGGTGCAGAATTATTCCATCCGGGGTCTCTCCGTTGTGGCAGCCTTAAATATCAACAGTACCATTTCCAATGTGTTTAACATTGCCTTCATCGCCATGGGGGAGGCCATCGCCATCATCATCGGCCAGGAACTGGGAGCGAAGAAGCCGGATGTGAAATATGATTCCTATCGGATGACCTTTTTGTCCGTTATGATCTGTATCGGGATGGGAGCGATCCTCTTCGTGCTTGCCCCTTATTTCCCTCGGATCTACGAAACGGAGGGAGTGGTAAAGGATATGGCCACGAAGTTTATCATGATCTCCGCTGTGTTCATGCCGGTCTATGCCTATGAGAATGCGGCGTATTTTACACTTCGTTCCGGAGGAAAGACGGTGATTACCTTCTTCTTCGATTCCGTCTTCGTGTGGGTATTTTCCATACCCCTGGCTTTTGTGCTGACCCATTATACGACTTTTGACCCGGCAGTATGTTTCCTGCTGGTGCAGTTCATTGACTTTATAAAAGTGGGGATCGGTTTCTATCTGGTAAAAAAAGGAAGCTGGATCCAGGACCTTACAAAACTGACACCATAGATTATCTAGCACCAATCGGAGGATCTTATGATTAAAATCCTAAAAAAGCCAAATGTATTTGCCTGTATCATGTGTGCGGCAGGAGTGGCTTTGAACATTTTATTAAGCCATCTGGTCTCTCTGTTTCATCTGCCGCTGTATCTGGATACGGTAGGAACCATTTCCGTTGCCATTATGGGCGGATATGTGCCGGGTATGGTGGTTGGGTTCATCACCAACCTGATCAATATCTGCATGGATCCTGCCGCCTTGTATTATGGGTTTATCAATGTCCTGATTGCTGTATTTGCCGCTTTTTTGTCCGGACGGGGATGGCATAAGAGCCGTGGCGGTGTCGTGGGAATGATGGGGATCTTTGCGCTCTTCGGCGGAAGTATGGGATCTGTTCTTCCTCTTTTGATCGAAGGACTTTCCTACAACACCGGTTCTTTTGGCCGATCTCTTGCAAGAGTTTTGTCCTTAGACCCAACGGCAGCACAGATCGTTGCCACTTTTTTACAGGATGTGCCGGACAAGGCCATCTCGGTCCTTTTGGCAGTGTTGATCATTCATTTGCTTCCGGATGATTTTCACGAGCGTTTCCGTTTTGTTTTCTGGCGTCAGAATCCTTTGTCGGATGAAGAGGTCAAAAATATCGAAAAAACCCACGTTCGTGGTATCTCGTTACAGAACAAGGTGCTGTTCACCTTAAGCTCATCCCTGCTCGTCGTTTCCGTGGTAGCTCTTTGGATCGGCACATCGGTGTACAGCAGCACCCTGATCAGACGTCATATTGAACTGGCCCAGGGAACTACGGTCATCGCCGCATCGGTACTGGATGCCGACAGGATCGACGACTACCTCCAAAGTGACGGCAAGGAAAAAGATTATATCAAAACGGAGACTTTGCTGCGCACCATATTAAACAGTTCTGCCGATATTACCTATCTGTATGTTTATAAGATCGAAGAGGATGGATGCCACGTGGTCTATGATCTGGAAACCGGTGGAAAAACGGGAGAAGAGATCGGAACAGTGATCCCCTTTGATGAAGGAATTTTGCCTTATTATGATGAATTGATGGCCGGAAGATTCGTGGAGCCCATTATCACAAACGATACATACGGATACCTGATGACGGCCTATTACCCCGTCTATGATTCCCATGGTTTCTGTGTCTGCTATGTGGGTGCAGATGTGGATATGAAGCAGTTGAATGGGATGATGATTAATTTCCTGGCAGAGATGACCTCTGTATTTTTGGCCTTCTTCTTTTTGATCACCATTGTGGGTGTGTGGCTGGCGAGAGTGCATGTTATTTTGCCCATCAATGCCATTGAAAGTGCCATGGATCGGCTCTCCCTGACGGCTGACACCCAGGAGAGCATGGACAATGACGTAAAGATGTTCCGCAGATTGGGGATCCGTACGGGAGATGAATTGGAGAACCTCTTCATTAGTGCCTGTGCCATGACCAAAAATCAGGCCGAGCAGATGCGGAGCATCCGTCGGTTATCCGAATCCACTGCAAAGATGCAGGACGGCCTGATCATCACCATGGCGGATCTGGTGGAGAGCAGGGATTCCGATACGGGAGCCCATGTACAAAAGACCGCTGCCTACGTAAAGATCATTGTGGAAGGACTTAAGAAAAAAGGCTATTATCCCGAAAAGATCACACCGAAGTTCATGTCAGACGTGGTGCGATCCGCGCCCCTTCATGATGTAGGAAAGATCAAGATACCGGATGAGATCTTAAACAAGCCCGGGAAACTGACGGACGAAGAGTTCGAGATCATGAAGTCCCATACCACCGAGGGCAAGCGGATCATGGAGAATGCCATCAGTACCGTAGTAGAAGGGGACAACTACCTAAAGGAAGCTCGCAACATGGCGGCATACCACCATGAGAGATGGGACGGAAAGGGGTATCCCGAAGGGATCCATGGCGAAGTGATCCCCTTGTCTGCCCGGATCATGGCGGTGGCGGATGTCTTTGACGCACTGACGTCTCCACGAGTGTATAAGCCGGCTTTTTCTTTGGAGAAGGCGATATCCATCATGGAAGAAGGAAAGGGAACACAGTTTGATCCGAAGTGTCTGGAAGTTTTCTTTGAGGCACTTCCGGAAGTAAAAGTGATCCTCAGAAAGTATAACAGGGATATGTAAGGAAGGCGGTTTGTAAGATGAACGAGACGACGATATCCTTTCTTTTTATCGGTTTGGTCATAGGGCTTTTGATCGGAGTTTTGGCGGGGATTATTGCCTGGCGTGCGCTGAGAAAAACGATCATAGAGAACCAGGTTGATGAGATCCGACAGGCCAAAGAAGAGGCGGAACGTGCCAATACCGCAAAAACCAGGTTTTTGGCAAATATGTCCCATGAGATCCGTACGCCCATCAACACCATCATGGGTATGAACGAGATGGCAATGCGGGAGGATGCCACGGGTGTGCCCAAGCCCTATTTTATGTCCATGATGAACTATGCCTTCGATATCCGAAACGCATCGGAATCACTTTTGTCTTTGATCAATGACCTTTTGGATATGTCAAAGATCGAATCCGGGAAGATGCATCTGGTGGAGATTGAGTACGATATGCAGGAGATGCTCCGTTCCATTGTTTCCATGATCCGGGTGAAAAGTACGGAAAAGGAGTTGACCTTTGATGTGGTGATCGATGAGATCCTTCCGAGGCGGTTGTACGGCGATCAGGGAAAGATCAAACAGATCGTGATCAATCTCTTGACCAATGCGGTGAAATACACGGAAATGGGCGGCTTTGCCCTGCATGTATCTATGGAAGAACGTTCGGATGATCAGTGCCTCATAAAGTTTTCCGTTAAGGACACCGGCATCGGTGTAAAAGCGGAGGACATGGATAAGCTGTTTACTGCGTATGAACGTCTGGATGAGGAAAAGAACACAGGGATCATGGGAACCGGCCTGGGACTGGATATTTCCCGCAGATTCGCCGAGATCATGGGGGGAAGTCTGACTTGTGAAAGCGAGTATGGCAGTGGTTCGGAGTTTATTCTGACCCTCCATCAAAAGATCGTGGATAAAGAGCCCATCGGTGTTTTTAAGGAGCATGGCTTTGGGGGATCCAACGGACCATATGTGCCGCAGTTCATTGCTCCTGATGCGGACATTCTGGTGGTGGATGACAATCCCATGAACTTAAACGTGATCCGCGGACTGTTAAAGGGGACAAAGGTATTTGTATCCACGGCGGAAAGCGGAAAGGAATGTCTGGAAAAGATCAAAGACACCAATTTCGATGTGGTGCTCCTGGATCATATGATGCCCGGTATGGACGGCGTAGAGACTTTGGAAGAGATCCGAAAGACTGCTCCCGATCTGCCGGTATACGCCCTTACGGCCAATGCTTCCGTAGGAGAGGAGTTCTACAAGTCAAAGGGATTTAACGGTTATTTGTCAAAACCCATCGACAGCAGGACCCTGGAGATGACCATCATGCGACATCTGCCGGAAGAAAAGATGGAGAAGGCACAAGCGGAAGATGCGGTTTTGGAACTTACGGAGATCCCGGAGGAGATGAAGTGGATCTATGACACAGAAGGCATAGACGTATCTGCCGGTATCAAAAACTCCGGCGGTGTGTCCAATTATCTATTTGGATTACAGCTGTTTTATGACACCATAGAAGAGAATGCCAGAGTGATCCGGGATGCCCATGAGAGCGGAAATATCCGTTTATATACCATCAAAGTGCACTCTTTGAAGAGTTCCGCCAGACTCATCGGCGCCATGAAACTTTCGGAACTGGCGCTTTCCTTGGAGGAAGCCGGCAACAAAGGGGACATGGATCATATCCACGAACATGCCCGGGAACTTTTGAGGGATTATGAGGAGTATTTAAATAAACTGGAAAGACTGCATGCATCTGTAGAGGATAAAGATAAGGAACCTATCTCTGAAAAGGAATTAAAGAGCGCATATCGAGCCCTTTGTGATGTGGTTCCGCAGATGGATTACGATTCCGTGGAAATGATCCTGGAGCGGGTCAATACATTTAAACTGCCTCCGGAGGATGATGCCAAGTTCAAGCAGATCTACAAGCTGCTTCGCAATTTTGAATGGGATAAGATAGAGGAGATCATTGCATGAAAAAGCGACGACTGATAGTGATCGGAGAAAGGGAATCCTTTATTGCCATGGTACTGGTAAAAAAAGCCAAAGAAGCAGGTGCGGATGCATCCTTTGTTCCGTGGACGGTAAACGCGATCAATGCCAATACCGAAGGTGTGTCACTGGTGGTTTTGTATATGGAAGATGACGAAAGACCACCGGAGGAGACCCTGCATTACCTGACAGACGTGCTGGAAGAAAAGGAGATGAAGCTGATCATCTGCGGCGGTCAGAGAGACATCAGCTTTGCCTGTGATCATATCAAAAACGATTTGATCTTTAAGACGTTTCCCCGTCCGGTGGACCATGGGATCTTTATGGAGACCCTCGCGGACTATTTTCGCAAATCCGAAAGGGGCGCATTTAAGAAAAGTATCCTCATCGTAGATGACGATCCCCAGTATCTGACCATGATCCGGGAATGGCTGCGGGGGACTTACAACGTTTCCATGGCCAATTCGGGCTTGCAGGCCATTAAAATGTTGGGGATCAAAAAAGTAGATCTGATCCTTTTGGATCATGAGATGCCTGTTACCAGCGGACCGCAGGTTTTGGAAATGCTGAGAAATGATGTGGAGACCGCCTCCATCCCGGTCATGTTTTTGACCGGAAAAGGCGACAAGAACAGTGTGATGCAGGTGATCGAATTAAAGCCGGAAGGATATTTTTTAAAAGGTATCCAAAAAGAAGAATTACTTGAGAAACTGCAGGAATATTTTATCTTACATAAATAACGAAAAAACCGATCCCAAGGGAGAATCATCATATGATCGAAATCATAAGAGC
>JAIKZU010000140.1 GCA_024681985.1 Lachnospiraceae bacterium
TTTTTTACTTTGCCTCCGGCCTGGGGGTCTGGTTTTCTTTGGGGAAGTGCTCCGGTGCGGCGGAGTTTTATAAGCGACGCGCAATTAAGATCTTTCCCATGTATTGGTGTTTCATTGTCTTGTGGCTGATCTTCCGCTTCGCCATCGGTGAGATGACCATCCCCATGGCCATCGGAAATGTATTGGGGATCCAGGTACTCTTTGGCATGGAGGGAGCTTTTAACTGGTACATCACCTATCTGCTGTTCTTCTACCTTTTGGCCCCTTTTATTAAAAAACTGTATGACTTTTTGAAAAAAGACCTCCTGTGCCTTGTGTGCATCGGCGCTGCTTTTGCGCTACTTTATATCTTTTGCCACGTGCCACAGCTGACGGTGGGTCTTTCCCGTCTGCCGGTATTTGCCCTGGGCATGTACTTCGGAAAACGTGCGGAGGAAAGAGAACGCTTTTCTTTGCCGGGGCAGATCATCCTGCTGGCGCTACTCCCGGTGGGATACGCACTGGCTTTGTATTTTGGACAGGATTTTTTGCGGGGGTGGGATAGTGGCCTGCTCTGGTATCCGGTGCTTTTGTCCGTGCCCGGCAGTTGCCTGTTGCTTTCCGCCTTGGGAAAACTATGGAACGAGCGGCCCACGGGCGTCTTTGGATTTCTGGGAGGCTGGACCATGGAACTTTACTATATGCACATCTTTGTGCTGGAGATCTATCAAAAGGTTTTTACCCTCCGGCTGGGGATCCCCTTTTCCTATCTGCATCTTTTGCCCATTGCAGTGACCATCCTCTTAGGCTGTTTGTTTTTAAGAAAAGTTGTCGAATGGCTGCGGGGTTGCTATAATTGTTAAGGTTTGTACAGAGGACAAAGGATGAAAAAGAGCAACTCCATCTATTTTTGGAAGATCATTTTTACCTATATCATCGTGATCTTTCATTTCGACAATGCCTATCACATCGCGACACGTTTCGGCGTGGAGCAGTTTAACAACGCCTTTACCGGCGTGGACTTCTTTTTCATCGTATCCGGTTTTTTGTTGTATAAAAAAGCCCTTTCTCCTTCCGCACCGAAAAATGCCATCGCCTATACCGCCGACCGGTATAAGGGGCTGTATGTGAAATATATCTTAAGCTTTACGGCGGTTTTTGTCGTCATCTGCCTGGAGGGGAAGACGGCGCTTACTCCCGTGGAACTCCTATGGGACAGTAAGTGGGAGATCCTCATGGTCCAGAGTCTGGCGCTGGGCCGGGGCTGGAACCTCATCAATCCCACCGCCTGGTACCTGTCGGTGATGATGGTCTGCGGCACCCTCATCTATTTTCTGCTGGATCGGTACGGAAAGACCTTTGCAAAGGTGATAGCGCCTGTGGCGGCGGTTCTCTTATTGGGCGTGATCTTTGTGCGGATGCCCAATCTGGATGTGGCGGTAAACGAGCCCGGGAATTATCTGTACTACCCCCTGTTCCGCGGGTTTGCGGAGATGTCCATGGGGGTGTGGGGTGCGGCCCTGCAGCCGACGGTGGTAAAGAGGATCCCGGAAGTGGCGGCGTCTTTGGCGGGAAATCTGGTGCTTTTGGCAGCTTGCGTAGTCTCCTGGCGTTTTGGACATTCCCATGTGGATTATCTCATCAGCGCCCTGCTTTTGGTGGGAGTTACGCTGGCTTTTACGGATACGCCGGAAAACATCCTGACGGGACCTTTGGTACGGCGGATCTCCGGGATGACGATAAGCGTCTATCTGATGCACGAACTCTTCCGAAGTCATGTGATCCCTTATGTGATCCCGCCGGAAAGTCATTACCGGGACCGGTTTTTGGCATTGGGGATCTATCTTTTGATGGCAACGGCGGCCGCCATTTTGCTGGAGATCCTGGCGCGGCCTATTGAAAAAACAGTGTTTCATAAAGGAAAATGAATGTGTTAAATGACGGTCTGTATGTGGTGATGCCCGCATATAACGAAGAAGAGAATATCCGGGAAGTGGTGCTTTCCTGGTACCGGGTGCTGGAGGGAAAGTCTGCGGACGCAAGACTGGTGGTGGCGGATTCCGGCAGTACGGATCGGACCCACGAGATCTTAAGCGATCTTAAGCAGGAGTGCCCAAAGCTTTTACTCCTTCCCACAAAGTACAAGGAGCATGGGCCAAAGCTCATCGCTCTGTACCGGTATGCCTACGAGCAGGGGGCGGAGTTTGTGTTCCAGACGGATTCCGACGGACAGACCCTGCCGGAAGAATTTGAGGCTTTCTGGGAAAAGCGGCATGCCTATGACGGCATCATCGGAGACCGGAGAGTCCGGGGAGACGGTAAGGGACGAGCCTTCATCGAAGGGGTGGTGTGTCTGCTTTTGAAGTTGTACTTTCATGTGGATGTGCCCGACGGCAATGCCCCCTTCCGACTGATGAAAAGCGAGATGATAAAGCGCTATCTGGATCGGTTGCCGGAGGATTACAACATCCCCAACATCATGCTTACCACATACTTTGCCTATTACAGGGAAAATATCTGCTTTTCTGAGATCACTTTCCATCCCCGTCTGCGGGGGGAGAACAAGATCGATGTAAAGAGCATCATCGGGCACGGCCTGCGGGCTTTAAAGGATTTCCATGCATTTAAAAAGGGTATGTAGCGAAAAGGAATGAAAAAAGGCAGCATCTACAATACTTTATATGCTTTTTCCGCAGTGCTTCTGACCATTTTGTCGGCGGCGGTGATCTTTGATATCGCCTTCTTTTCCCATGGGGAGTATCTGGCGAAAAAAGAGTTTGTCATTCCGGCCTTCGGCATGTTCTGTCTGGCGGCGCTTTTGATATGGATGGGAGGAAAGTGTCACCGGGCTTTTTCGGACAGAAAACTGCGCTTTCCCATGGCCCTTGCCCTGGTGGTCTTTTTTGTATACCAGATCTTTGTGGCGCAAAAGATCCTGTTCTTATCCGCTTCCTGGGACACGTACCGGGTGTTGCACAACGTATATCTGGGAGTCACCGGGGATATCGCCGGTATGGATATGGATTACTTCTCCTATTTCCCCAATAACCGGGGGATCTTTTTGCTGGAGTACGTGGTGTGTAAAGGGATTTCTCTGGTGGCACCTTTGACCATGGAGCGGGCCCTCTTTGCCCTAGTGATCCTGCAATCCGCCCTGTCGGCGGCCACGGCCTATTTTCTGTATGACCTGCTGTTGTATTTTGCGGATGAACTGACTGCCATTTTGGGATTTTTTTTGTATGTGATCACCCTTGGACTTTCCGGCTGGCAGGTGGTGGTGTATACGGATATGACCGCCATCCTCTTTCCCATTCTCATGTTTTGGCTCTATACGAAAAAGGATGGTTGGAAACACCCGTGGATGGCCTGGCCCCTGATCTTTGTCTGCGGTTATGGCGGATATCTGATAAAACCCACAGTGCTCATCATGCTCATTGCCCTCTGTGGGACGGAATTCTTTCGGATGGCAGAGCATTTTTTGACGGAAAAGGGAAAGCAGAGGAGTGTTGTTGAAAAAGAGCCTTCCGCAAAAGCCCGACTCTCCGCTCTGGCGGTATCCGTGGTGGCGGTAGTACTTTTGCATCTGGTCTTTACTGGCCTTTTGGGCGCCACCCCGTTGGTGCAGGATCCGGAAAAGAACACCGGGGTCTGGCACATGCTGATGATGGGATTAAACGACGAGAACGACGGCGCCATTTCCGTTTCGGATGTGGCTTTTTCCCAGAGTTTTTCGGATCGGGCTTCCCGGACCGCGGCCCAGAAGCAGCGCATTACAGAGCGGCTGTCTTCCTACGGTGTGCCGGGTTTTGTGAAGTTCATGGCAAAAAAGGCCCTGGTGGTCTTTAACGACGGCACCTATGCCTGGGGCGAGGAGGCGGATTTTTACGGCACCTCCTATCATGGGGATGGCGTCCTCCATCGGTTTTACGATTCCCTGTACCGGACAGACGGCCGGTGGTACGGGGTTAAAAAATATCCTGCCCAGATCATCTGGTATGGGTTATTGCTCCTGTGCTTTTTTACGGGATTCTTAAAAGGAAAGAAGACGCCCCTTCCTTTGGTGGCGGTCCTCATCGGTATCATGGTCTTCGATATGCTATTTGAAGCCAGAGCCCGCTACCTTCTCGTATATGCTCCCGTTTTTATCCTGACGGGACTCTTAAACCTCACACAGTTGGAGCCGAGGGAAACTCCCCGGTCTTCGAAAGAATGAAATGGAAAAACGGATCCGATCGAAAACTTTTGATATCGCAAAAGCAGTGGCCATGCTGGCGGTGGTTTGGGGGCATTTTCTAAGTCCCTGGGGAACGGTGGCCATCTATGCTTTTCATGTGCCCCTGTTCTTTTTTGTCAGCGGGTTTTTCCTGAACCGGAAAAAGACCCTCGGGACCTATGCCCGGGAAAAGGCGTTGCAGCTTTTTGTGCCCTATGTCATCACTTCTCTGGTGGTGCTTTTGGGCTCTGTAATAAAATCCTATCTGGCAGAGGGATCTGCTGCAGGGGCTTCTGACACTGCCGGACAGTGGTTTTTCCGCATGATCTGCGGCGCGGGACTGGTGCCGGAGCATCCCCTGATACAGGCGGATTTTATCGGACCCATTTGGTTTTTACCTGCTCTGTTTTTTGCTCTGGTGATCACGCGATGGGCGATGGAGAGCCGGTGGGGGTGGGCCCTTGTTTTGGCATCAGTACTTTTGGGATACATTTCCTCCCGGTATGTGTGGCTACCCTTAAGCCTCCAGGCGGGGATGATGATGGCGGGGTATGTGTACGGCGGTCATCTCTTCCGCGTGGTGTGGGACCGGGTGTCCGAACAGTATTCGGAGGAGCCGAAGATGAGCATCCTGACCGTCGCCGGATGTCTGGTGGCTTCTGCGGCCATCTGGCTTTTTTATCTGGGGGGAGAAAGGGAGATCCTCTTTGTCTGCATCAATGCTTACCCCCGGGGGATCGTGGACTACGTTGGTCCGGCTTTCGGCGTGGTGGCGGTGATCCTGTTTTCCCACCTTGCTTTGCAGCGCCTCCCCTTGGTGTCGGATTACCTGGCATGGATGGGGCAGGGCACCCTGTTCCTTTTGTGTGTGCATACAGTGGATGATGCGCTAAACTCCTGGGACTGGATCATCCGTCGGTTCGATACCTATTGTTTCGGAGAGATCTTTTGGATCTTTGTGGGAAAGATCCTTTTATACAGTATTCTGCTTTGGATTTGGAAATGGGCAGCAAAGAAAATAAAACCTTAACAACTGTAATTTCATATCTTTTCGTGGCGGCTGCAGCAGTGGTGGCCTGTGTCGGCACCTTCGGCTTTTTGGTTTTACGACCGAGCAGCCTTTTTCTCTATCACCAGTGGGGAGACGGGATGCAGCATTACTTCGGATGGGTGGCCTTTCGAAACAGTTCCTGGCAGTTTCCTTTGGGACTCTTTGACGGGGCGACGTATCCGGATGCCACGTCCATCATCTTTACGGATTCCCTTCCCCTTCTGGCTTGTTTCTTTAAACTGATCTCCGGCGTATTGCCTCATGACTTTCAGTATTTCGGCATTTGGGCCTTGGGCTGTTATGTGCTTCAGGGCACGCTGGCTTTAAAGATCCTGCGCCGGCTTTCCAAAGATCCCGTGCCGTCTGTGTTGGGAGCGCTGTTGTTTCTCTTTGTGCCTACGGTGATCATCCGTCAGTTTGCCCATGAGGCCCTGGGAGGCCAGTGGATATTGCTGTTAGCCTGGGATATCTTTTTGGATGTTTGGGATAGCCGGCCGGATGGTCGGCTCCTGGCAAAAACCGGGTTGTTGGGCTTTTTGGCAGCAGGGACCCATATCTATTTTCTGCCCATGTGCGGCATGATCCTTCTGGGATGGGTCTGTATGGATGCGTTTCAGAGCCGTCGGCTCCTGCGGCCGCTGCTTACTCTGTTTGTATATCTTTTTTCTGCGGTGCTGACGGTGTATATCTTCGGCGGATTTTCCACGGTGTCGGACATCGTAAATGAAGCCTTTGACTTCGGGAACATGGCAAACCTAAATACCCTGTGGAATCCCCTGACCTATTCGAAGTTTTTTGGGGGACTGCCCCTGACCCATCAGGGACAGGATGACGGAAGCGCCTATCTGGGGCTGGGATTCTTTGTGCTTTTTTTCGTGGCGCTGCTTTTGTTTTTGGGAAGGAAGGACAAAAAGGAATGGTTCCGGGAACATGCACCGCTTCTGGCGGGTCTTTTGGTGGTATTTGTACTGGTGTTCTTCTTTGCTACCTATCCCTTTGTTTCCGCAAATGACAGGATCCTGTTCCATACGAAGCTGCCTGGGATCGTGGATCGGCTGATGTCGATCTTTCGCTGCTGCGGTCGTGCGGCCTGGGTGCTCTCCTACGGCGTGATGCTCTTTGTGACGGGCTCCGTGATCCGACGGATGGAGGAGATGGGATGGAAAAAGGCGTTGCCTCTTTTGCTTTTTGTCTGTCTGGCGCTGCAGGTGGCGGATCTTTCCCCTTTGCTGCGGACCAAATATGAAAAGTGCTATCCGGAGGATATCGTGATCTCCTATTTTGACGGCATTCCGGAGGTGAAGGAACGGATCGAGGACGGCAGCGTACGCCACGTGGTGATGGATCAGAGCGTAGATGGCATACCGGCCCTCTTCGTCTCCTGCTGGGGGATCGACCGTGGACTTTCCGTCAATCATTTTTACCTGGCCCGACCGGATGACGAGGCGTATGAAACGCGGTTGGAAGAGGCTTTGGCAGCGCCGGCGGCAGATACTCTGTATATTTTTTCGTTGGATGCTGAGAAGGATTTTCACGCCTGCGGACTTAGCGAAATCGGAAGAAGCGATGCCTATATTGTGGGGGTCGGCCAATAGAACGAATCGAACGGCTTTCGTACTGGGCGGATGTGCTATAATAAGAAGGATGCATGACTTTTTGGGAAAATGACCTTATGAAAGAAAAACAGATACAACAGGACAAATCGGTTTTTAATTATATGGTGCCCGCGATCCTTTTGGGGTTTGCGATCTTTTTGCTGTTGAAATTTGACGGCGTTTTGGATCCTTCCCATCGGAATCATATCCGAAATTTCGAGAGTGACCGGGATCAGGAGAATCTCTACGCCATGACGGATGACAATGCGGCTACGGTCTGGGGAGACCTTTCCTTTTGGGGAGAGGATACGGTGCCGGAGGACACCACCCTTACGGTATATCTGGACAGTGTCCGGCCCGTCCGGGGGATCTGGATGCTGGGGACCTTCCCGTCGGAACTTTCCTTTTACGGCTGGACGGGAGAAAAGTGGCAGTTGCTGGCTGTCAGGGAAAAGACCCCCAATAACTGCGAAGCGTCTTTTAAGCCCATGGAAACGGATCGGATAAAGATCGAGGTGACAAAGAGTGAGGAAGGACAGCGCTGGGAAGTCGGAGAGATCGATATTTATGAAAACGAATGATCGATATTATTTTTATTTCAAATTGGCGTTGGTGACTGTGGCAGCCGCCATGGTGCTCTATGAGCTGTTTTACTGTGACCACTTCATCGGCTACATGGACGGGAAGTACTATTACCAGTATCTGCCGGAGTTTTTCATTGAGCGGAACTTTTCCTTTTATGTCAAATTCCCTATGGGAACGGCACTTTGTGAGTTGCCGTTTTTCCTAGTGGCTCACCTTTTGACCCTTTGGCTTTCCCCCGGGAATGTGACGGGATACGGCGGTTTCTATGAATATGCGGTGGGCTTTTGCGGTATTTTCTTTTTCCTGGTGGGTTGTGTGCTGCTGTTTAAAGTGCTGCGGGAGTTGTTCGAATCCAAGAATGCACTGTTTACCATGCTGCTTCTCATAGTGGGGACGCCCCTAGGACTGTATGCCACAAAGTACGCTTCTTTTTCCCATGTGTATACCTTTGCCATGGGATCGGCTCTTTTGTTTTTTATCCTGCGGATGGATGCGGATCCCAAACGTGAGATGGGCTACGCCTTTCTCACCGGCTTGGTGGCCGGATGGATCTTTATCCTCCGAAACGTAAACATTGTCTTTCTTTTGATTTATCTGCTGTACGACTTTGGATCCGGCAGACGGTGGACGGACCATTTGGCAAAGGTCTTTTCCCTACGGCGCCTGCCTTTCCACATCATCGGCGGCCTGGTGCTGGTGCTGCCCCAGTGTCTCTACTGGAAGCGGACCACGGGAAGCTTTTTGTTAAACACCTACGCCGATGAGCGGTTTGCTTATCTGGGGGAGCCGAAGATCTTGGAAGTACTCTTCTCCGATGCCAAGGGGTATTTCATCTTTACCCCCTTGATGATATTGGCTGTCCTGGGATGGTTTTTCATGCGGCGGACAAAGGCGAAGAGCTTCCGTTTCGGGGTGCCCCTTTTGTTTTTCTACATCCTTTGCATTACCTCCACCTGGTGGTGCTGGTGGCTGGGAGGTGTCTATAGCATCCGGGTATTTTTGGATATCCTGCCATTTATGGCTCTGTCCCTGGGAGCCTTTATGGCCTGCCTGGACTATTGGATCCGGCAGAAGAGCGGGATGGAAAAAAGGGTGTATACCGGCATCTATGTTATCTGCATCCTGTTTTTTGTATATGTGAACCTGGCGCTTTTGGCCGGCGCCCAAAGAGGGATAGTAAACGAGACTTTTTCCAACTGGTGGGAATTGAGACGAGCGATATTTCATTGGATCTAGATCATGACGGATGAATTGATAAAAAGAAGAAAAAAGTTTATGGGACTGCTGTTGTTTTTGTCGGTGGTGCTGTTCTTTTACAGCTACGACGACAAGGTGACGGCTTATAATACCACGCTGTATGCCTTTACGTATAAGTACGGATTTATTTCCCGTGCCTTCATCGGCTCCCTCTATCATGCCATTGACCGCCTGGTGCCCTGGGATATGATCTCCTACGAGCATTCCCTGCTCTACACCCGGATCGTGACGGCGTTATTTTATGTGCTTTTGTTTATCTTTTTCCGGTTCATCTTAAAGCGGCTTCCTCGGGAGACGGTGAAATACGGAGAGTTGATCCTTACGGCTTACGTCATTTTCGCGGTTCCCATGTTTGCCTGCCGAAAGAACTTCGGACGGGTGGATATCTATCTGGTGGGGCTTTCCCTGTTGGGAGTGATGCTCATCGTAAGCCGCCGGGCGCGGTGGCTTTTGATCCCCATTGTGATGGCCTGTGTATGTATCCACCAGGGCTATGTGTTCATGTTCTTTAACATCATCCTGGTGTTGTTGATCTACAGTTTTTGCACCCCGGGGACGGAGTCAAGGGCTCATTTTTTTCGCGCGGGTTTTCTTTTTGCCGTCTGCTTTCTGGCGGGTTCTGCCCTGTTTTTATACTTCGAATTTTTCAGCCGGACAAACGGCGAGGCCTTTGTGGAAGAGATCATCGCCAATGCAACGAAGCTTTCCTACAAGGGAGATTATCATGAGACCCTCATCGATCACGAGATCCTGGGAATCGATCTGGCGGCGGAGGAGTGGGATTTTCACAAAGAAAACTTTGTCCAGTTTCCCATCTACCTGGTGCTGCTGTCCCCGCTGGTCTGGATGCTCTGTCGCCTGATCAAAGGCATCATGAGCCGTGCCAGGACTGTTTCGGATAAGATCAAATACTTCTTTGTCTGCTTTGGTCCCCTGACCCTACTTCCCAGCTATATCCTGAAGGTGGACTACGCCCGGTGGACTTTTGCGGTATTTACGTACTATACCCTGGTCATCCTGGCACTTCTGGCCATGAAGGATGCGGTGATAGAAGAAAGTATCCGGGAGGTGGCTAGTATTCGCCGACGCTATCCCGGACTGGTATTGCTGCTTCCCTACATGCTCCTGTTTTCTCCCTTCTGGGATGTCTATATGTGCCAGGCCCTAAAGCGCATCAGCGACTGGATCAATGTATTCGTGCACTTTATGTGAGCCCTGGGGACGGTTCCTAGGGCTCATATTCCTACGAGATGTAGCCAAACGGTGTAGCACGGAAAACCGAGACGGTATTTTGTATGTACGTGGTGATATGAAAAAATGAGCCCCAGGAACCGTCCCCGGGGCTCAAACCGACAGCGTCCAGGGCTCATTGGTACATCGGTGGCACATATGCGGTGATGTGTATCCCTTCCGGTTCGTATTCTTCCGTCAAAAGCTGCCCGTATTTTCGGATCACGGCGATCTTTGCCGTATCCTTATAAGGGATCAGCTCATCCACAAACACCCGGCTTTCCTTCAAAAGGTCGGTCACTCCTTGCAAAAACGCATCCAGCCCCTGCCCGCTCTTTGCGGAGATCCGGAGGATCTTTTCCGCCCGGTCATCAAAGAGCTGCGGATCCGAAGTGGGCTTGTCGATCTTGTTGTAGACCGTCAGGATGGGTTTCCCTGTGATCTCCAGATCATTTAGCGTGCGGTAGACCACCCGTGTGTGCTCAGCCGCATGTTCATCGGAGGAGTCGATGACATGGACGATGTAGTCCGCATACCGGGCCTCCTCTAAGGTGCTGCGAAAGGCATCGATGAGGTGATGGGGCAGCTTGTTGATAAAACCCACCGTATCCGTAAAGAGGATCTCCTGCCCGTCCGGTAGTTGGCAGACCCGGGTGGTGGGATCCAAGGTGGCAAAGAGTTTGTCCTCCGCTAAGATATCTGCATTTGTCAGAGCATTTAAAAGAGTGGATTTCCCTGCATTGGTATAGCCGACGATGGCAAAGGTGGGCAGGGCACTTTTTTGCCGGGATTTTCTGGTGGTCTCCCGGACTCCCTTCATCTGCTTGATCTCCGCGGACAGAGATGAGATCCGACGTCCGATGGCCCGCCGATCGGTCTCCAGCTTGGTCTCGCCGGGTCCTCGGGTGCCGATGCCGCCTCCTAGTCGGGAAAGGGCGGTGCCGATTCCCCGAAGATGGGCCGAGCGGTATTTCAACTGCGCCATCTCCACCTGGATCTTTCCCTCTTTTGTCACCGCATGGGCGGCAAAGATATCCAGGATCAGCATGGTACGATCCAGTACCTTGCAGTCGGCCAGCTCCGATAAGTTTTTCATCTGCACCGGAGAAAGCTCATCGTCACATATGATACCTGCTGCTTCGTAAGCATCCACCAGTTCGCCCAGTTGGCGGGCCTTTCCGGAGCCCACATAGGTAGCCGGATCCGGATGCGCCAGGTTCTGGACCACTGATTCGGCGGCTTCACCCCCTGCCGTATCCAAAAGGTCGGCAAGTTCGTCTAAGGAAGCCCAGGCGTCTTCTTCATTTTCCGTGGCCACTGCCACTAAGATGTATCGTTCTTTTTCTTCCATCATAAAAAGGCATCACCCAAAGAGGGCTGTGATATGTTCTGCGATCCACTGGGTGGCACGACAGATGTGATTGATGTAAAAAGGAGTCAGGGCAAAGGGATAAAGGTAGAGGATGTATATCCCCGGCTTTTCCTTTAAAGTCCTCCAGCGATAGCGGATGGCTTCCGCATAGTATTCTTCGTGAAATACCTTATACAGGTAAAACAGCAATCCCCCTGCGAAAAGATAGTACACACAGATCCCCAGATGCACCTGTACCACCGCCTCCACCAAAATGGGGAAAAAGGGAATGAGAAACTTTCGGGTTTTTCTGCCTTTGCGCAAAAGGATCAGGATGGGCAGCATGAACAAAAAGAACACTGCCGCCTCGATGATACGGGTCCAGATGTTGTCGAAGAGACCCAAAGTGTATCCGTAATCCTTTGTGGCCATCAGCACGCCGTAGGGATCCTCAAAGGGCAGGTTTCCAAAGGCCCTGAAGATGCAGCACGCCGTGCCTGCGAGCAGAGACAACAGCGAGACGATCTGAAATCTTTTTAGAAAAGTTTGTTTTTCCTCCGGCACATCTAAAGACGTAAGCCCTAAAAAGGGCGGCATGGCCAAAAGATAAAACCCGGGATACAGATAGATCCCGAAAACATACAGGAAGGGCAAAAGCCAGATGCATTTTTGAGACAGCATACATACCGTCATCAAAAAATAAACCATGGCGATGTACAGATACACGCTTCCCAAAATGTGCTTTGGAACAAAGGTGCCGAAATTCACCCCGGCGTAAAGCCCCATCCAGAGCAATACGATGAGCCGGTTTTCCGAGGCTGTCTTTTTTAAAAGCACAAAAAAGAAGATAAAGATCCCGGCCATGAAAGCCCCCGTTGCAGCCAGGGCGATGCCCCGGTATCCCGGCGTATCCAGCGATATCTCATGGGTGAAATAACGCATAAAGTACATTAAAAACATGGCGGCAAAAAACGCCAGTACCAGTAGGTTATTGTTTTTCTTTTCCTGTATCATATTCCACCTGCTCAATCCGTATGCTTCAGTGAATTCAAGTCTTCATCTAAATAATGTCATTTTTTTGGGCGTAAAGCAATAGTCAACCAAACATGACTCTTTATCCATAGACCGTTTTCGGCTATAATAGTGAAGTGGCGGTTTTTGACGCTGTGCCTTTTTTCAAAGGATGAAAGGAGAGTTTTATGGACTATAAAGAGATATACAAACAGTGGTGCACCGACACCTATTTCGATGAAAAGACCAGAGAGGAATTAAAAGCCTTAACGGACGAAAAGGAGATCCAGGATCGCTTCTATCGGGAACTGGAATTCGGTACCGGCGGACTCCGGGGCGTCATCGGTGCCGGAACCAACCGTATGAATATCTACACCGTCAGGAAGGCGACCCAGGGACTGGCGAATTATATCATTTCTCAGGGCGGTCAGGACAAAGGTGTAGCCATTGCCTATGACTCCCGTATCATGTCCCCGGAATTCTCCCGGGAAGCGGCACTTTGCTTAAATGCCAACGGTATCAAGACCTATCGTTTTGAATCCCTTCGCCCCACACCGGAGCTTTCTTTTGCGGTGCGGGAGCTGCACTGTATTGCCGGCATCGTTGTGACTGCCAGTCATAATCCCAGAGAGTACAACGGCTATAAGGTATATTGGGAGGACGGCGCCCAGATCACCCCGCCCCACGATAAGAATATTTTGGCGGAGGTGGCAAAGGTCTCCGGTTTTGATCAGGTAAAGACCATGAGCCGGGATGAGGCAAGGGCCGCCGGATTGTACAAGGACATCGGAGAAAAGATCGACGATGCCTACATGCGTGAAATGAAAAAACAGTCCATTCATCCGGATGTGATCCGGGAAATGGCAAAGGACTTTACCATTGTATATACGCCCTTAAACGGAACCGGGAACAAGCCGGTGCGCCGCGTCTTAAAGGAGCTGGGCTTTGAAAAGGTCTATGTGGTGCGGGAGCAGGAAGCGCCGGACGGAAACTTCCCTACGCTGCCTTACCCGAACCCTGAGGATCCCAATGCCTACAAGCTGGCTCTTGAGCTGGCAAAAGAAGTGGATGCGGATATCATCCTGGCCACAGATCCGGATGCGGATCGTCTGGGCGTATATTGCAAAGATACAAAGACAAACGAGTACGTTTCCTTTACGGGGAATATGTCCGGCATGCTCATCGCCGAGTACATCCTGAGGGAGCGTACCCTGGAAAAGACCATGCCCCCTCATCCCGCCCTGGTGGAGACCATTGTCACCACGGATATGGCAAAGGTCATTGCGGCGGATTATAACGTGAATCTCATTGAGGTGTTGACGGGCTTTAAGTTCATCGGAGAACAGATCAAGCTCTTTGAGGAGAACCAGAGCTTCCACTATGTGTTCGGTCTGGAGGAAAGCTACGGCTGCCTGGCAGGTACCTATGCCAGAGACAAGGACGCCTGCGTGGCAGTGATGCTGCTTTGCGAAGTGGCGGCTTTTTATAAGAAGCAGGGCAAGACCCTTTGGGACGCCATGCTTTCTATGTATGAGAAGTACGGATACTTTAAGGAGGGCCTCCACACCATCACTTTAAAGGGTATGGACGGAGCCAATGAGATCAAGGCCATGATGGAGAAAGCCCGGAACAATCCGCCCATAAAATTCGGTGACCTGCGGGTTTTGGCGGTGCGGGATTACACCAAGGACGAGCGCAGGGATCTTTTGACCGGTGAGGTAAAGCCCACGGGTCTTCCCAACTCCAACGTGATCTATTACGAACTGGAGAATAACTCCTGGTGCTGCATCCGTCCCTCCGGTACGGAACCGAAGATCAAATTTTACTTCGGTGTAAAGGGAACGGATCTGAAGGACAGTGAAGAAAAACTGGAGGCTTTAAAGCAGAACCTGATGACCTTTATGGGGGCATAAGACAGCTTATCTGCCACCGGCGATCTGCGGAATAAAATGAGTAAAAAGAGTTTAACGGTAGTGGTTCCCGCGTATAACGAAGAAGAAGCCGTCCCGTCATTTTATCGGGAGCTGATGCGGATTTACGAGGGATCCCTAAAAGAAAAACTGGATATAGAGGTCCTCTTTATCGATGACGGATCCGGGGACAACACGCTGTCGGAGATCCGAAAGCTGAACGAAAGTGACGACCGGGTGCATTATGTTTCCTTTTCCCGAAACTTTGGGAAGGAAGCCGCCATCTATGCCGGCATGGAAAATGCTGCAGGGGATTATGTGGTGATCATGGATGCGGATCTGCAGGATCCTCCGGCACTTTTGCCACAGATGTATGAAGCGATCGCATCGGGCGCGTATGATTGCGTTGGATCCCGTCGGGTATCCCGCAAAGGGGAGCCGCCCATCCGTTCTTTTTTTGCACGCCAGTTTTATAAACTCATGGCAAAGATCTCCCAGGCCGAGATCGTGGACGGCGCCAGAGACTACCAGATGATGAACAAAAAGGTGGTAAACGCCATCCTTTCCATGGGAGAGTATAATCGCTTTTCCAAAGGTATCTTCGGCTGGGTGGGATTTCGTAAAAAGTGGCTGGAATATGAAAATATAGAGCGCGCGGCAGGAGAGACCAAGTGGTCCTTCTGGCAGCTGGTGATGTATGCCATGGACGGGATCGTGGCTTTTTCCACGGCGCCCCTGGTGCTATCTTCTGTGATGGGCATAGTTTTTTGCATCATTGCTTTTCTGGCCATCATCTTTATCATCGTGCGTACCCTGATCTTTGGGGACCCCACCAGCGGGTGGCCCTCCATGGCCTGTATCGTAATCCTTGTCAGCGGGGTCCAGCTTTTGGGCATCGGTGTGCTGGGACAGTATATGGCAAAGACTTACCTGGAGACAAAGAACCGACCGAAGTATCTGGTCGGGGAAGCGAAGCTTTCGGACAAAGAGATTATGTAGAGGAGATGACATTATATGCCGAAGTTACCGGAGATCGATCTGGAAAAACAAAAAGAAGCCATCATGAAGGCAGCGGGAGATGTTACAGAAAAAGTAAAAGGTGCAGCCGGTGACGTTTCAGATATGGTAAAAGGCGCAGCCGGCGTCGTATCGGAAAAGGTGGGAGAGACCATTGACGAACTGGACTTTTCCTTTAACAAGCAAGATGACTTTCGTGACGCCTTCATGCTAAAAGGTGCCCTGGCAAAAGAGGGCTATGACTGGTGGTGGCACTCTTTTACCGGACAGAACGAAGAGACCGGTGAGGAGAAATCCTTTTATATCGAGTTTTTTACCATCAATCCGGAACTGGGAGGCGAAGAGCCGATCTACGGACAGTTGGAAGAAAATAAAAAAGCCGGGAAAAAACCTTCTTACCTCATGGTAAATGT
>JAIKZU010000092.1 GCA_024681985.1 Lachnospiraceae bacterium
AAGACAAGCGGTCTTTCCGGCATGTTGGGAGATTACAATTCTATTCGAAACGGCAGTTACGGGAAACTTCTTAGAAAGTATTATGGGGAGTCTACCGCAACGGAGTCTACGAAATCCTCGGTAAAATCTCAGTCGAAAAGTAACGTTTTAGACCGGATCTTGCAGGAGCGGAGGAATCCATCCGTTTCCAAAGAGGTAAGCAGTGCAAATTCCAAGCTTTCTTCCTCCGTCAGCGGAATGAAGAGTTCCCTTTCCACTCTGCAGAATGCCACATCCTATAAGGACACTGAGGGTGGCGTTACCGCACGGGATAAGGTAAAGGAAGCATTAAAGGATTATGTTTCTTCATACAATGATGCCGTGGACTCTTCCAAGAAGAGTTCCATGTCCAGCGTATCCTCCAATGTGGCGGGAGCAGTGAAGGCCACCACGGCGGATCGGGATGCATTAAAGGAGATCGGCATCACCGTAGATAACAAAGGGAAGCTTTCCTTTGATGAGAAAAAATTCCAAAATGCGGATCTGGACAAAGTAAAAGATTTATTCGATGGAAACAAAGCCTTAAGTTATGGCTCGGAGATCGCCAGCCGTTTGAATCGTGTGAGCTCCACATCGGATAACGCTACGGTGGATACCTCGACAGCCAAGGCGTCTACGGAAGACGGTTCTGTGACAAAGAAGACCACCACCGACACCACCAATACCGATGCGTCAAATGAAGCAGCAGCGACTGCTGTAGCGGTGGATAATACGAAAAACGCCTATACGCCGCAGGGAACCTATACATCTACCGAGGATGTGGTAAACAGCATGTTTAATTCGACCATATAATGGAAACTATAAAAAAATAGGCATTTCGAAAGGACATCCGAAAGGATGTCCTTTTTTGTACATAGGATGATAAAAGTTCACTGTAAAGCCCTTACTCCATAAATCCGAATGCTGTCAGATAACACATGGAAATGAATACAAAGACCACAAACAGTGTTAAAAACAGTGCGGGCGGCGTTAAGCAAGCCACGATGATCTCCTTGATCTCATCAGATGAAAACAGCTTCTCTTTTTTCGGCTTGTAGCGAGTCTTTTTCCCATTTTCGCCCACGATATAGATCCAGGGGTTATAGTAAAGTTCTATTCTGCCGTATTTTATCAATAATATCGGCGTCAATGGCACAGCCAAACAAAACCAGACAGCAGAGCCGGCCAGATTGATCTGTGAGAAATGGAAGCCGTTTAGGAAAAGGGCGATGATCACCGGCAAAAACATCACCACAAAGGCGATCAAAAACATCCGAGCCACACGAAGGAAACTTGTAAATTTGATCTCGACGGTTTCCCACCGCCCATTTATGTTCATAAAAAACAGAGGGGTTGTGACAGGCTTTTTGAGTTCTTTTTTGGATTGCACCAAAAGGCCTCTCTCACGAACATAGGGTCCGCCTTTCGTGGTAAAGATCTTCTTTTCTCCGCTTACGATCTTTCCTTCACTTCTTTCATAGCTGTATGCCGCGAAAAATACAATGGTAAGGATTAGCCCCAGACAGCCGGCGGCCGTTTTGATCAGGTCCGGTTCCGCGCCGAAAAGATACATGCCAAGGACGATCGCTCCCACGGAAAGAATGGAAGAGCCGATGGCCTTTAGCCACCAGGGCAGAAGGATATAGTGGGCTTCTTTTAAGCCGCGAACACTGACCTTGCCGGTTTGCCCATTTACCACCGCCATAAAGCCGTCAAATGTCAGATAATACACGGGAAGCAGCACCGGCATCCGAAGTACCTTGTCGGAATCGATGCTTACGTTCACCGCTTTGGCTTCCAGCGTCTTTTGTACGATGGGACGGTAGTTCTCAGCTACCTCCGCATCAATGCGTTGCTCCAGTTCATCCCCTGTGATGTCGGGGGTTTTTACCTGGTGCCCCGCCACATAGGCAAAGTCAAATTCCTTTAGTTCCTCTAAGTCAAAGGGTTCCATAGCATCCAATAGGAGATTGTCCAGGTTTTTGGAGCAGTTCACAAAGACTTCGTCTACAAACCCGCCGCAATCGTAGATGCCGCCGTTTTCTTCGCGGAACACGGAGCCGGTTACGGGACCGCGTACCAGTTCATAGGGAAGGTAAAAGCCCCTTAGTTCCTCAATCTTTTCCGAGATGGCCTTTGCTTCCTCTTTTCGCGCGTTTTTTTTGCACCAGGAGGATAAGAGATCCTTAGCTTCTTTTTCCGTAATGGAAAAAGGGATCACCAGTTCCGGGATCGTATCCGCGTTTACAAAGTTTTTTCGAACAAGGGATTTCCTGCAAAAAGCACAGTTTGCAATGGCTTCGTTCTTCTCAAAGACAACTTCCGCTCCGCATCCCGTACACTTCGCCCTTTGTAGGGTAAAGTTCTTTAAAGATTCGTTCATCTTTTGGTGTTGGATCTTGCGAAAGCCCTTATGAGCCGCCAATGCCTGATTGATACCTACCGTTCCCCGGCAGAAACGGCAGACATATATCTTTCTTTTGATGTCGTAACGAGCCGGGGCCCCACAGGAGGGGCAGTGGATCTCGTATACTTTTGCCTTTTGTGCGTCTTTTGCCTTTTTGTCGCTCATATTTTTAAATCCGTCCCAAATGCTTACAGTTTTTTAAGTTCGTCCACCAGAGCACCGAAAATCTCTTCTTCCCAGTTTAAATGGGGAGAATTTTCACCTCCGCCGTTGGTGCTGCGCCGCATGGCGGCATAAACGCTTTCGTCCGCATCCGCCAGATCCATGGGGTAGAGGGGGATGTCGACCGCATTGCATTCCTTGCAAAAGGTAACGAGCGCATGGTCGCTTTTACAGGAATCCAATAGTCGATCCTTAAAAGCAGTATCTTCCCCGGCTTTCTTTAGAATTTTGTCAAACATTACTTCCAACTGCATACCTATTTCCTCTTTTTTACTGTTGGCGTATTCCTTCCACAAAACTACAATCATTATATCTGTTTGCGCACTTTGTGCATAGGGTGAAGTATGGTAGAGAAATAAAGCGAGAGTGCTATAATAGGAGCAGTGACGAAGGAAAAAGCGTATATTATTAGCTTGCATGAGGTGCACAATGATCAAGATCGATCTGATCACCGGGTTTTTGGGATCCGGTAAAACTACATTTATACGGCGGTATGTGAAGTGTCTTTTGGATGCAGGACAGCGGATCTGCATTTTGGAAAATGACTTCGGTGCCATCAATGTGGACAG
>JAIKZU010000120.1 GCA_024681985.1 Lachnospiraceae bacterium
CAGCTTTGAGGAGAACGGCAGAGACTTTTTGCCTCAGACCTTTATTGAATCCATCCGCGCCGGAGAGGAATCCGGAAATGTGGACAAAGCTTTTGAGACCATGCACGAACACTTTGACAAGCAGACAAAGATCAATGCAAAAGTGCGGGGGGCTTTGGCCTATCCCATGTTCGTACTGGTCCTGGGTGTGATCGTTATCGCTGTTATGATGGTAAAGGTTATCCCTACTTTTATCGATATATTTGATGGGATGGATGCGGAACTTCCCGCCATCACGGTATCCCTCATCGTGGTATCCCAGTTTTTCCAGAAGTACTGGCTTTTGATGGCCATCATCGTCATCGTCGGCATTATCGCTTACAAGATCTACTCCAACACTGAGACGGGACGGTTAAAGCTGGCGCAAAACGCCCTTAAGATGCCGGTTTTGGGAGAGGTACAGCAGTTAAATGCCGCCTCCCAGTTTGCCAATACGCTGGTGACCATGATCGATGCGGGTCTTCCCTTAACAAAGGCTGTCAGCATCACGGCAAAAGCCATGGACAATTACTACATCAGTCAGGAAGTGGGTAAGATGACGGGCCAGATTGAAGAGGGCCGTTCGCTGGGAGATTCCATGCGGGAAAGCGGCTGCCTGCCGGATATTTTAACGGATATGACGGCAGTGGGAGAAGAAACCGGCGAGTTATCCGGCACCTTGACCACCATCGCACAGTATTATGATGATGAACTGAATACCGCCATTGCAAGTGTATTGGCGAAGCTGGAGCCCACTATGCTGGTGATCATCGCCGGCTTTGCGGGATATGTGGTCTGTGCCATCTATATCGCCATGTTTTCCATGTACGGAGCCATGTAATGACATTTTCGGAACTGGGCTTATTTTTGCAAATATATTTCAGTGTGGTAGCCTTTGCTTTAGGGACGGTATTCGGATCCTTTTTAAACTGTGCCGCCTGGAGGATCGCCCACCATATGTCCTTTGTGAGGGGACGCAGTATCTGTCCGAAGTGCAAACACGTACTTTCCGCAGTGGATCTGATCCCCATCGTAAGCTTTTTTATGACCCGGGGCAGATGCCGTTACTGTGGAGATAAGATTTCTGTCCGTTATCCTTTGACGGAGCTGATCTTGGGGACCCTTACGGTACTCACCTTTATCCACGGGGGGCTTACGCCTCTTTTCATAAGGGACTTTGCTTTTATCTGCTGTTTGTTTTGCTTAAGTCTCGTGGACTTAGAGATCTATGAGATCCCCAACGGGACACTTTTTATCAGCCTCATGGCCTGGGTGTTGTATCTGCCTTTTTCCGGATATGATCTCCGGCAGGTTCTTCTTCGACTGTTGGCCGGTGCGGTTTATCTTGTGGGGTTTTTGCTTTTGTCCCTTCTGATGGACCGTATATTAAAGCGGGACAGTTTAGGAGGAGGAGATATCAAGCTCATGGGAGTGGCCGGCTTATACTTCGGATTGGTCGGAACTTTATTTATGATGATCATGGCCTGTATTACAGGGCTTGTTGTAGCGTGTATCCACAATCGGGAAAAGGGAAAAAGTCTTCCCATTCCCTTCGGGCCTTTTTTGTCAGTAGCTTGTGTATGCATGCTTTTGGCGGGCGAGCCGCTGGTAAACTGGTACCTGGGTTTACTTTTCTGATCCTGTAGTTGATGAATTATACTTTCACGTGAGAAATAACACATACACATACTTGAAGTTGAGGTGGCTTATGGGAAACATCGTAGGAATTGATATCGGAACCAACCGGCTGAAGTTGGTGGTCTCCAATGGAAAAAAGATCAAAAAAGTCGTTTCGGCGGATATGCCGGAGAATCTGGTGAAGGAAGGGGAAGTGGTTTCCTTAGAATCCATGGGAGAATTCCTTCGAGAGACCATGAAGGCAAATCGTGTTTCCGCTTCCGACGCGGCGGTGGTTTTACACGGAGAACGGATCTATCTAAAGAACGTGACCCTTCCTATCATGACCACTCCGCAGCTTATTTACAATCTGCCCTTTGAATTCCGCGATTACATTACGGAAGAGTTAAAAGATTATATGTTTGATTATGCCATGGAGTCTATTCATGAAGAGGAAGGTACCATGGATATGTTTGCAGCAGCCGTACCGAAGGAAATGGTGGAAAACTACCGTACGATCCTTCGAAAAGCGGGACTGAAAATGAAAAAAGCTGCCCCGATGTTAAGTTGTTATCAGGGTGTCCTGCGACAGCATGAGAAATTAAAGGACGCGCCGGGAGATTACTGTATCCTGGATCTGGGATATACCCACACCCGTATGGATGTATTTCACGGAGTATCCTATCGGACCACCAACGAGATCGAGATCGGAACAAGGGGGATCATAACCGCCATAGCGGAGATGATGTCGGTGGACGAGCACATCGCCCATACCTATCTGATGTCCAATCACCAGGATTGTCAGAATTCCGATGTATGTAAGAACGCATATGAAAACATGGCAGTATCTTTGATGCGGACCATGAACTTTTTGCGTTACTCCAACCCGGATGCATCCTTTGAAAAGATCTATCTCTGTGGCGGTGGCGGCAGCATCGATCCCTTGAGAGCCGCCATTGAAGAAAGCATGGATATGGAAGTGCATTTTGCATGGGATCTGTTTGAGGATAAGGGCGGCCTGTCCCCTTCGGAAGGCGCAGCGTTTGTATTGGCAGCAGGTATCTTGGAAGACTTGAAAGCGTAAAGGGATAAACTATGGATAACATGAATCAGACCACCGCGGCCGAAGTAGAGACCACGGAAGCAACACAGCCGAAGAAAAAGAAGATCGGCGTGGCGAAAAAGAATTACCCGACCCAGGACCGGATCAATTTTGCCATCATCGGAGTAGAGCAGATGAAGCTGACCATTATGATCCCGGCTATTGTTTTGATCGTACTGGCGGCGGGAGTCTTCGGGAAAATATTTGTGGCAGACCGGTTCGTAAAGGTTAGCCGACTGAACGGTGAGGTAAACGAACTGCAAACCCGGATCGATACGGCAAAGGAAGAGATCGCAAGCTACGGCGAATTGGAAAAAGAGTTTGCCCATTATACCTATACCGATATGACCGAGGACGAATTAAGACTGCAAGATCGGGAGGACGTGGCACGACTCATCAGCAAGTATGTATTAAACCGGGCTCTGGTGGGTTCCTGGAACGTTTCGGAGAATATCGTTTCCCTTCCCATTACCGGCGTGACCTTCCAGGAGATCGGAGAGATCGTGGCAGACCTGGAAGAAGACGATATGGTTGAATACTGTGAAGTGGTGGCAGCTGCCACGGATGACTCCGGTATCGTCTACAGTGCGACAGAGGGTGAAAGCATTCAGTTTACCGGCAATCAGGACGCCACGGCGCAGGTGACCATCTACTTAAAGGATGTGGTAAGTGAACAAGATGCGGATGCGACAGCGGAAACGGAGGTGCAGTAAATGAAACTGGACGGAAGATTGAGCAGAGAATTTACCACCACCGAAAAGATCTTGCTGGGGATTCTTGCAGTACTTTTGATACTGGTGGTTTACTTCTACGCAGTGGATATGCCCCTTCGGAACCAGGAACAAAATCTGAATTCCCAAAAGGCATCCCTTACGGTAGAAGCGGAAGCTTTGGAAACGAAAGTGGCCGAATATCGGCGGATGAAGCAGGAGATCGAAAACATGCCTGCGGATACCCCTTCCATGGAAAGCTATAACAACCGTACCAACGAGATCAATTTCCTAAACGATCTTTTAGCCAATACGGCAAATTATTCCGTTGGCTTTTCACCGGTTACAGTTAGCGGAAATCAGGTACGACGTGACTTTACCATTACTTACACCAGTGCCAGTTATGCCGAGGCCATGGATATTTTTTCAAGATTAGTGAACTGCAAATACCGCGTTCTGGTAAAGGATGCAAGCTGTTCCTCTGTAGACAGCGGGGCGGCGCTTAGCGGAGCGGTTACCGTATCTGCCACTGCAACCTTTTACGAGACGTTGGTAGACAAGACCACGGATGCCGGTCTGCCTGCCCAGGAGCCTGTGGCGGTTCAGCCGGAAACAGTGGAAGAATAGGAGACAGGGACGTTTTATAATACGTCTCCTTTCATAGTTTTATGTATTTAGATGAAATAAAAGGTAAAGAGGGCGGTACCATCCGCATTTCCACTGAGGATGAGGACCTGAATCAGCAGATGGATTTCGACGTGGAGCTGCTTTCGGATGAGAATATTCTGTCTATGGTAAAGGGAATCCTCGCCAAGCGAAAGGTTGCTCATTACATCGTTGTTCAAAACGCGACCCATGACGACCGCAGCGTGGACTTCATGTCGGAGAAAGTGCGCCACACCCTGTATTACATCCAGGAAAACGGTAAGGTATACCGCTGGACGGATGTGGCCATCAGTTTTGTACGGGCGAACGCCAATTCCGCATCTGTGGGAACGGTGATCGCGTCCTCTACAAATGCCAGGCCCTTTAACCGTCGGGAATCCTTTCGGATCTCGGTTAATCAGTACGGTGCGCTTCATTTCAAGAACGAGCCCCATCCCTGTATGGTAAAGGATGTCAGCCACGGCGGATTCGCTGTGATCTTTGACAACCCCAAGATCATCCCTTCAGTAAACGAGATCTGTCATCTGACCTGGACGGAGGAGATCTCCTCGGATCCGGGGAAAGCCAGGGTTTCCACCAAGTATGAGTTGGAAGGCGTGGTGGTACGGCAGCAGGCGCGCTTAGGGAAACAGGTGGTCATCGGCTGCAAACTGGAACACGAACCCGACGGCCTACGGGACTATATCCAACGGGCCCAGACTTCCCGTGGCATCGTAAAAGAAGCCGAAGAGAAGGTGTCAAAATCCGGCGTAAAAATCGGAGACGTAAAGGACCTGGAACATGATCTAAAGAAATTGCGAGGCGAGGACGATAAGTAATATTTGTGAAGAATGCGCATACTTTGCGTATGACGAAGACTACGAAGAATACGTCTGCGAGGCAGACATGGATGAGGACGATTATGGCCGCATCATGAGCGGATCCTACGGTAGCGGCC
>JAIKZU010000146.1 GCA_024681985.1 Lachnospiraceae bacterium
AAATCGCAGTCCCGGACAGTTGAAGAGAACCCGGGAATTCCTTCGTCTTGTTAAAACTACTGAGGATCCCTATCTCTTGGGATTTGCCTATTACTATCTGGCAGACATCTGTTTTTTAAAGGGCAGATCCGGCCGGGAATACACCGAACTTGTGACGAAAGCCATCCCTTTCTTAAAAGAGGTGGAAAATTCCGAGCTTCTGGCTCGAAGCTACAATCTTTTGGGGATCAATGCCTTAAACAACGGGAATTTTCAGCTGGGTCTGGACTTCTTTTTAAACGGATTAGACTTTGTGGAAGATGACCGACCGGACTTAAAGGCTATGATCCTTTATAATATCGGTCAGATTTATGATCTATTGGGAAATAAAAAGACCGCACTTTCCTATTTCCGGGAAGGAAAAAAACTGGCAAAAAAGGTGGGTATCAGGAAAAACCTATTTCTCTATATGCACATGGTCTGTGCCGAAGGCTCCGTATGTCTGGATCTGGGACGGGAAAAGGCGGCAAACCGCTGTGCCGAAGACATTCAGCGACTGATGACCGTCCATCCGGATTTTACAGCTCCCAGGCAGAACCTCTATGCCCTTTCCTTCGGAATCCGTATGTCCCATCTGCGAAAAGAATACGAAGACCGTGACGCTCTTTTGGACATTTTCTTTTCTATTTTGGAGAAAGGAGAATTCCAGACAGACGCTATCTCCGAGATCAACATCGTAGGAAAGTTTTTAGCTGAGGCAGGTCTTCCCGAGCGGCAAGCCCGTTTGATCGAGTTATGCGAACCCTTTGCCCGCGATTCCGACTCCGGTTATATCACCATGTCCTATGCAAAAACCATGTTGGAGTACTATAGTATTATCGGCGACAGGGAAAAATACGATGAAATGCTGGAGGTATATTTCCAAGCGTCAAAAAAACATGACGAGGAGAGCAACACCGCTTACATCTACGCCCTAAGCCTGCGCCAAAAGATGAAAGCCATAGAAGAAGAAAACCTGCGTCTGCAAAAGCAGGCGGTTACGGACGCCCTGACGGGTCTTTCCAACCGTTTTAAACTGAACGATGAAATGGATCGCATCTTTGCCCGGGCCTGTGAAGAACAAAAAACCCTGGCCATTGAGATCCTGGATGTAGATTATTTCAAGGAATACAATGACACCTATGGTCATCAGGCCGGAGATGCGGCGCTTGTAGCCGTAGCGGATGTGATCCGCCGGATCACCGAAACCTACTGGGATCCCTCCGAAAAAGAAAGAGAAGTGTTGACTGCCCGTTACGGAGGCGATGAATTTGTGATCATCTATCTTGGCTATTCCGACGAAGAAGTGATCCGTATCGCCAATGAGATGCGGCAGGAAGTATATCGATTGAATCTTAAGCACGGCAAAAACGATGTGGCAGACCGCATCACCATCTCCCAGGGGATTCGAAACTCCGTTCCCGTGGAAGAAAACAGGGTATGGGACTATCTCTATGCCGCAGACAATGCCTTGTACAAAGTAAAAAAGACCAAAAAAGGAGAGATCGAACTGCTGCACAAGGCGGTGATCGCCGACAGTTCCTTTAATGACGCTACCCACGGTTAAGGGGTTTGTCTCATAACAAAAACGGAATCCCTAGGACAGGGACTCCGTTTTTTTTATGGTGGAATTCATGCTTCCCATGCAATAACCCCGCATGTCTATGGTCACAAAGGAAAAACCAATTTCTTTAAATCTCTCATATACCGCTTTCCGGATCTTCTCCGATGCCAAACGCTCGATATCTTTTTCAGGCACTTCGATCCGAACCATATTCCCGTGGAGCCGTACCCGTTCCTCAAAAAAGCCAAGTTCGATAAGATACTGCTCGGCCATATCGATCCTGTGGAGCTTTTCTTCCGTGATCTCCTCTCCGTAAACAAACCGTGATGCCAGACAGGCATAGGCAGGTTTGCTCCAGGTGGGAAGCCCCATGGCCTTTGAAATAAGGCGTATATCCTCTTTGTAAAGACCTGCTTTGCGAAGAGGACTTTTTACGGACAGTTCCTCCACAGCCTTCAGTCCCGGTCGATAGTCTCCCAGGTCATCCATGTTGGAACCCTCTGCAATATGTGCAATGCCATTTTCCCCGGCAATCCTTTTGATCTCCGAAAAAATTCCATGCTTACAGAAATAACACCTGTCGGGACTGTTGTGACGGTACGCTTCATTTTCAAAGGGATTCGCCTTTGAAACAATCTGCCGGATCCCTCTCTCTTTGCAAAACGCTGCCGCCTCTTTCAATTCCCTCTCCGGAACGGAAGCATCCGCATTTGTGACGGCTATCGCCTTTTCGCCCAATACGTTATGAGCCACCGTCAAGAGAAAGGCGGAGTCCACTCCACCGGAAAATCCCACGGCCAGAGAATCCAGTTCTTTTATATAATCTTCCAGTTTGTCCAGTTTGTCCTGCAGTTCTGTTGACAGGACATCATATGTTTTTGTGACCATATTTCCATTTCCTCTTTTGGAATTCTTCTTTTTCTTACCCCGGTGGAAATCTGTCACTGTACATTTAGTAAAAAGGGTAAACGGGTAAATCTGGGTATTAAAAAAAGCTGATGACCGGAATCGAACCGGTGACCTCCTCACTACCAATGAGGTGCGCTACCGACTGTGCCACATCAGCTTATCTGTCATCGCGACGGAATGCTCCGTCGCGATTACCGACCTGAACAATATACTATATGCCCAAAAGAAAGTCAAGGACTATTTCTTTAAATATCTCTTTTCAAATTCATACAGAGGCAAAGGCTGGGAGAAGTAATATCCCTGGAAGATCGGACAGCCGCATTTCTTTAGGAATTCGAACTGCTCTTTGGACTCGATACCCTCCGCAACGGACTCCATATGCAGACGCTTGGAAAGCTCGATGATCACCTCCAGGATGGTCTGGGATTTTGCCAGATCCGTGGTCTCCCGTAAAAAGCCAAGGTCCATCTTGATCACATCTACCGGGATATTCTTTAACGTGTTCAGAGACGAATATCCACTTCCGAAATCGTCCATCTCTATGATAAAGCCATAGGACTGCAGCTTCTCAATCAGTTCGATACAACGTCTGGTATCCGATACCATGGTCTCCGTGATCTCTAACTTGAGATTGCCGGGATCGATGTCATACTGCTCTACCAGTCCGGTAATGATCTGATATACATCCGCCAGATAAATGTCACGAGGAGATATATTAACGGACAGATAATATCCCTCATATCCCTTTTTCTTCCACTCCTTTAGGATCTGGCAGGCCATCTCCCACATATACTTGTCCAGACTTAAGATCATGCCGTTCTTTTCAAAGATCCCAATGAAACGATTGGGGGAAAGCAATCCCTCCGTGGGATGTTCCCAACGTACCAGCACTTCAGCTCCCCGGGCCTTTTCGTTTGCATCCACCTGGGGCTGCAAAAAGGGCTTAAACTGCCGGTATTCAAGCGCATTGGTCAAATCGCTGGAAATGGTCTGCTCCCAGAGCATATCCCGGCGGGAGGACTCATCATAAAATACTACCCGCTCTTCGTAGCTGTTCTTGATCTTTGAAATGGCAAAGATGGCCCGGTCAAACATCACATCGATGGGGGTGCTGTCATTGGGCTGCATCTCGTAGATTCCCATGTGGATCACTACCATGTAGGATGTATCACTGTCTACGAATTTCAGATTGTTCAACATCTTGGAGATCTTTCGGGCATGGAAGTATTCCTGTTCCAAAAGAACACCGAACTTGTCTGCCACCAGTCTGCCGTAAACCGCATCCAGTTTGTCCAGATTCGTCAGCTGCTGGGCGATGCGGACCAAAAGGTCATCTCCCACCTGACGCCCCAGCACTTCATTTACGCCCTTAAAATCTCGTACGTCCAAAGCCAACAGGTAATAGCGCTTCTCCGGGTTCTCACGTATCCTCTGTTCGATGATCTCAAAAAGGGCGGTCTTGTTGTAAAGGCCCGTCAATTCATCATGATACGCCAGATAGCGTTCTCTCCGATGCGCTGCGATCTGGTTGGTATAATTGTCCAGCCGATAATAGGTACCGATCTTGTTTCGTCCCCGCTTCATGGTCTGGGAAGAGATCTTTAAGGTGACACTTTTCCCGTCAATATTTCTGGTATAAGTGTCCATCAAAAACTCATCGTTGGTCTGGAACAGATACTCATCGGATACCCACTCTTTAAGTTCTTCTTCGCATTTGTGCATATCCCCATCCCTGACAGCCAAAAGCTGCATGGCACGGTCATTTGCATAAATACAATCACCATCCATATCAAAAAAGACAAATCCGTCATCGATATCCGAAACGATCTTTGCCAGCATATTATTGATGACCAGAACGGAATCATGACGTATGGAGAAATAGTAGATCAAAAAACCGCCGATGGCATAACCGATGATGGAATAGTCGATCACGCTGCCGGAAACCACATAGATCAGATCCCAGATCACCACCACCAAAAGGCTTCCCAACACCACAAAATAGGAGATCCAGTAAACATTGGAAGTATTGAATATCTTTCGGATCAGGGCCAGAATCGCCACCATAAAAATGGCGTAGGAAATAAACAGATGTACCTGATACAGGTTCTTGTACGACATGTGATAGTAGATCTCGCCGTATCGGGTGACGCTCATCTCAATCTGGGTCACATGCTGTACAAAAATATTTATGAAAAGGGAAAGGGAATCCATCCCCAGGATCATCCGGATCAAAATATCCCACCACTTCTCATCAAAGGTCTGATGGGTATATTCATAGCAAAAATGCAACACAAAATACAGCATCCAATCGATGCCGATGTAAAACAGATTATATGCGACTCTGCACGTCCACATTTCACCGATGCCCACGATCAGTACCTGCATCAAAACCGTAAAGGCAGAAACGAACATCAGTCGCTCCACTGTCTTCGCGATCTTTTTGGTACTGCGTCGGGCGCCGCTGGCACACATGGACAAGAGTACTGCGATCAGAAAAAATATAACAGCATAAACAGCTTTCATCCGGTCATAATCTCCAGTCTGTTATTTATCTTTTTTATCCCGTCTAAACAAAGCCGGGTAAAGGGCGATCACCACAAAAACAACAATGGCATATCGGATTGTCCTTACCGCAAATGCGGCAGGTGTTGCGGAATTCAAGAAGTCCGCGGAAAAAGGAAGCTTCAAAAGAGTATTTAGAGCGAAATAGATCGCACCGCCTCCTATGACCCGTAGGATACAACGGGGTATACTCTTGGTATTTTCAAAATTAACGAATCTCCGTTCGAAGGGATCCGCCAGGCAGTAACCCAGCAGCATACCGTAGCCGGAAAAATAATCAGAGCTGGAACAATAAAAGATACCGGGTAATGTGGCGATCAAAAGCACCAGATAAAAAACGGTGTCATTGTGGATCTTTTGCTGAAGCCAGGGAACAAAAAAGATCACAAAGATACCCAATGCCCATCCGCACAGCACATCCGTGGGATAATGTGCCCCCACCACTATGCGGGAAATACCCACACACAGCGGCAAAAGGATTGCCAGAATGGTAAAGATGCGTTTCTTAAAACTTCGGGCCACGGAGCCGTATACCGTAGCGGAACTAGAAGAATGCCCACTGGGAAAGGAATACCCCTGGGCCACGATATCATATTTGTCCGCATCTGTATCGATGAGACGTAACAGATCGATCTTTTCGCTTTCGAAATACGGACGGCGCCGGATAAAAACATTTTTGATCATGGGATTCAACACGCCCACCACCAGCATGTTCACTCCCACGAACTTACCGATCTCTTTATTATAGCCCCAGTATAAGAATCCCATCACCACAATGAGAAGAAGTTCCTCACCAAAGAGGGAGAGATTCTGCAGGATCTCGATGAGTGTGGCGGGAAATACGGCCTGGATCCACTCCTCCAGAGCGATCTCCCACTCAAAATAAAAACTGTTATAAGGTACCGCTGCTAAATACATACTCTGCCCCCGCTACTAGCCCTGCAATGCAGCTATGATGTTCGGCAGTTCTCGATCCACTGCATCATTGTCCAACTGACAGGTTCCGGCATTGGCATGACCTCCACCGCCGTATTTTAAACAAAGTTCACCGATATTGACCTTGGAGTTCTTGTTCACGATGGATTTTCCGATCATTACCGCGGTGTTCTGCTTCTGGAAGCCCCAGGCCACGTGCACGGATATTTCCGCTTCCGGGTGAAGCGCATATACCATAAAGCGGTTACCTGCGTAGATGGTCTCCTCGTTTCGCAGGTCAATGACCACTACCTTTCCTTCCACCCGAACGATCTGTTCCAATTGCTTTTTGAAAAGCTCCTGCTGCTCAAAGTATAAGTCCACTCTCTCCTTAACGTCAGGAAGCTTCAGCACGTCCTCGATGGGATGCTCCACGCAGTAATCGATCAGTTCCATCATCAGATCATAGTTCGAGATCCGAAACTGTCGGAATCTACCCAAACCTGTACGGGGATCCATCAGATAGTTCATTAACACCCAGTCCGTGGGATGCAGGATCTCATCCACCGTAAAGTCTGCGCTGTCGCCCTTATCCACCGCCGTCATGATCTCTTCGGAGATGCGTTTAAAGGTCTTTGCTCCGCCGTAATAGTTATAAACCACCCGGGCTGCCGATTTCGCCTCACCTTCAATGATGAACTTGTCCTTTACTTCCTCTGCATTTAATCTGGAAAGCTCCGACTCATGATGATCAAATGCAAGTTTTACACGGGGATCAAAAGGAAGATTCGTGGTGATATCGTCACCGGTCAGTTCCACTTTTCCGTCCTGTACATCCTTGGGGTGCACAAATTTGATCTCGTCCACCATGTCCAGTTCTTTTAATAACATGGCACAAACCAAACCGTCAAAATCACTTCTCGTTACCAATCGTCTGCTCATATGTCCTTCTCCTTTTGTCATAAATGTATTGTATGGAATGATCGCTTGCTCAATCCTTCACACTCTCTACCGCTTTTTTCGCCAACTCCGGATAATACGTATACTTGCTGACATCCACTTCCTTATCCAAAGCGCCGATCTCGTATAAGAAATCTGCTGTCTCCTGAAGCGCTTCCACATCTTCGTTTCGCCAGACCACATTGTATGCATATTTGTCGGCGGCATTTACCACCAACTCCGGTGGAAGATCGAAGTAGTCCGCCAACTCCAAAGCCACTTTTTCTTTGTCCTTCTCGTAGGCTCTTGCTCCCCGATAGTACTGTGCCAGTACGATCTGGGCGATCTCCGGATACATCTCCACGTACTCTGTACGGGCAAAAACGCCGTTCACAGCCAAAAGATCACACATATCACCGGTTGCCAGGATCCGCGCCTCTCCCGTGCCTTCCAAACGGGATACATTGGGCTCCCAGAGGACCACCGCGTCCGCTCCGCCCTGGGTTAAAAAGCTCTGGGCATCTCCTCCCTCAATAGGGATCAGCGCCACATCCTGATTGACATCCAATCCGTTTAGGGAAAGGTATTTGGATATCATATACTGGGCGGTGGAACCTAAAGTCACGCCGATGGTCTTTCCTTTTAGATCTGCCGGTCCGTAAATATCGGATTCGGAAGGAACCAAAACGGCATACGCCGGTCCTCCCTCGGCCGCCACGCCGATGAATCTGTTATCCTGGCCTTCGGCAACCGCCTGACACAGAGGTACATCTCCGCAGACACCGATATCCTGCTGCCCTGCAGCGAAAGCTTCGTTCATAGGGGGGCCTGAGGAAAACTCCGTCCAGTTTACTTCCACATCGTATCCGGCGTTTTGCAGCGCCTCCTCGATCCACCCCTGCTCTTTTGCCTCGTATAAGGGTAAAAAAGCCATGGAAGGCTGGATCGCCATATTTAGAATGATATGCTCATCCTTTGGCGTAGTCCCCACCTTGTCACCTCTGCCACTGCCGACGCATCCGGTGAACAGCCCCAGTATCAGTACGGCAGACAAAAAAATCGCCGTCCATCTCCTACCTTTCATCTGATCCCCCTTGTATGATTAGCCTCTACTCCTGCTTCAGCTTTAAGAGATTATTTGAAATATCATCCATGATCTCGGTAAACTTCTCTACCAGATCCACGTTACGTTCGCTCAATGTGGTGATCTCTGTGGCCGATGCGGACATTTCCTCACTGGTGGCTGAAATGGTGCTGACGGAATCCACAATGACATTATTGGATGCCTTGATCTTTATCATGAGATCCGATACATCGGCGATCTCATCATGCAAAGCATGCATACGGGATTCCACAACTTCGAATTTTTCTTTTGCATCTTCCGCATATTCCTTCTGGGCATTGGAGATGGAAACATTATCCTCTACCTTGCCCACTACATCGTCTGCATCCACTGCCAGCTCATCCAAAATGGCAGTGATGCTTTCTGTTGCGGATTTGGTCTGTTCTGCCAACTGACGGATCTCATCCGCCACTACCGCGAATCCTCTTCCGGCTTCACCGGCACGGGCTGCCTCGATGGAAGCATTCAATGCCAACAGATTGGTCTGGGAAGAGATATTTAAGATCATATCCGTGATCTTACGCACTTCCACAGAACGCTCCTGCAGATTTCCTGCGGATTCTTTCATCAGACCACCGGAGGCAAGCGCCTGCTCTACTCGGTTAGCAAGCTCAAGCATGGCGTTGGTTCCTTCCGTAACGGCGCTTAACACTTCATTGGAAGTCTCCATGATCACATCCGTCTTCTCGGAAGTGTCTGCGATCATAGCCTGGATCGCCTGGGTCTCAGAGGTCTGCTCGATAATGGCGTCCGTATTGCTGGTGATACCTTCGGAGACTCCCTCTAAAGACTCATGGGTCCTAGAAGCGGAATCACTGATCTCCGTCAGGATATCGGAAGCCTCCACCACATCATTGGAGACCTCGCCGGCCACTTCCATGATCCGCTTGGACACTTCGGCGTTTGCTGCAGTCTCCTCTTCGATGGACTTCATGGATGCATCAAAGAAGTTCGTAATGATCTTTACGCCCGGGATGGTGCAAAGGATGATCAGCACGGATACGATCAGCTCGATCATCACATATTCCGCGGCATCCGCACCGCCGGTCATGACCATCTGCGCCGCCTTTAGTACGTTTACCACCATAAAAGCGATGGACATGGTCTTTACGAATTTTCTATTCAGGGAAATGACCTGCATGATCAAGAATGGTACATAGTAAGGATAAGTTGTATTAGAGGTGGACATGATCAGTCCGAGGAAATAAGCCACAAACACCAGGATGGAAATAATCTGATAGGTCTTTTCCGATCGTCTGTCCTTAAAATAAACAACAACGGAGCAAATGATCACGATCACACAAAAAACCATTGGTACGATGGACATATAAGGCGCCATATCGGCAGCCAGCTTATACTGTGAAAACAGCCCGATGATCATAAAGAGCGATGTCACCACTCCGCCTAAAATCGCCAGTTTATTTGTTCTGAAAATCTGTTCCTCTCTCATAATTAACTCAACCTTTCGTTTACTCACAAAACATAACAAAACAAGAGTAACCTACATATACAAGTATATCAAAACAGACTTTCATCCACAATAATATTTTGACCCGACAGTGTGCTTATGGAGCCAAATATCCTGCCGGATTTCCCACATCCGTAACGATCTCGTATCCCACAAAACGCACCCGCTCCTTCAAACACCGAATACACTCCGCCGCCTCTTCGCCGGTGCAGATCTTTCCGTCGTAGAGGGTATATTTTTCTCGGACATCCCGGGGAGACAGATTGGGCATGACTACATTTGCCCCGGAAAGGATCCCTCTTTCACGCCCCTTAATATCCACGGTACCCAACGCCGTGGTCGCCGGAAGCAGTACCCTCGGATGGATCATGCGGATGAGGGAAAGGCAAAACAGCGTCGTAGGCAGAGTACCGCTTTCTTCCTCCGCAAAAGGAGTATCTCTATGGCTGATATAAGGTCCGATACCGCACATATCCGGCAAGAATTCCTCTATAAATTTTAGATCCATGGCCAATTGCCTATGGGTCTGACCGGGAGACTCCACCATAAATCCCGCACCTACCTGATAACCGATATCTCTTAGATCCCGCAGGCACCGCATACGATTCTCCCAGGACATTTCCGCCGGATGCAGATGTCCGTAGAGTGTCGGATCCGCCGTTTCGTGCCGTAGCAGATATCTGCCGGCGCCGGCTTTAAAATATGCCTCATAGCTTTCCTTTGTCCGTTCACCGATGGATAGAGTGATCATCATATCCGGGTGTTCCTTTTTGATCCGTCGAAGGATATCACAGATCATCTCGTCGCTGAAGTAGGGATCCTCCCCTCCCTGGAGCACCACAGTGCGAAATCCCAGGTCATATCCCTTGTTTGCGCAGTATACGATCTCCTCCGGAGAAAGCCGATACCGCTTGCAGTTTCGATTTCCTCTGCGGATCCCGCAATACAGGCAGTTGTTTTTGCAGTAGTTGGTAAACTCCACCAGTCCCCGGATAAAAACACGATTCCCGTAATACTTTTTCTGATACGCCACGGCGTATTCCGCAGCAGAGCGCATCAGTTCTTCATCCCTGTGATCTAAAAGATAGGTATATTCCTCCAGGGAAAGGGAATGGGTGGTATTTAATCTGTCTAATAATTGTATGGATCGTTCATTCATAACACTTTCATCCTACAACATTTTTCCAACAAAAAAAAGGCAGGGAACCATAAGTCCCTGCCTTTTCGTCATGTTTATGAAATGATTACTTCTGAGCGATAGCTGCCTGTGCTGGATACGACACTGGCATTCGTTTTTTTCAACATGGACTTTTTCCATGTGGAAGTATCAATATCAAACCTCTCATTACCCAGCTTTGGATTCAAATACCATGAAAATGTTCCCTTATCGTAGATAATTCGATCCACAAATGCATCAATCAATATTTCCGGTATTTTTGCTCTCGGATCAAAAGCCTCCATCTTGATAAACTCACCGAGACTTTCTATCCTCTCTAACCTAAGGGCATCATTTCCTGATTCAGAAATCTGCTGTTCGTATTGATTA
>JAIKZU010000162.1 GCA_024681985.1 Lachnospiraceae bacterium
GGGAGGTCTGCCATCCATCGGACAGCAAACCCAGGACGCAGCCAATGCCTTGTTCAAAGAGTATTACGAGTCCAAGGGCGTAAAGGTAGAAGAGTAGCGCATGCGAGTCATTATTTGTGAAGATGAAGCTGTGGTGGCCCAGACCATCAAAGAAAAACTGAGAGACAGGTATCAGGACCTGGATATCCGAATCTACGCAACGGGCGAGGAACTGATCAAAGATTTTCAAAGTGACAGCGGAGAACGGCAGATGTCGTCCTCCGCTTCGTTGCGCAATCAAAGGACGACATTTTCCGATGTGATCCTATTGGATGTAAAGCTGCCCGGGATCGATGGATTTTCCGTGGCAAAGCGGTTGCGTGATGAAAAAGATGATTCTCTTATCATATTTTTGACAGGAGATGAGCATCTTGTTTTTGAAGCCTTTAAGGTGGATGCGTTTCGTTATCTGACGAAACCTTTGGACGAGGAAAAACTCTTTGAAGCCATGGATGCCGCCGGGAAAAAACTACGGGAGACACCTCTGAAAACGGATGACTGTATCTATATTCAATTCAGCGGTACCATGACACGAATACACACGGCAGATATCATCTATGCCGAGATCTATAATCGAAAGATCACCCTCCACACGAAGAATGGCGCATACGATTATTACGGAAAGATGATGGAGTTGCAAAAACAGGTGGGAGAAGATTTCTACAGCCCGCACCGTTCCTACCTGATCAATTTGAATTATGTGGAGGGATACACCGCACATGAGATCCGACTGCAGGGAGGGTATACGGCTATTTTGTCAAAAAAGAAATATGCAGAATTCGTCAGAACCTACGCAAGGTTTATCAAGAGAACAGGAGTATAGAAAATGAGTGGAGAAGAATGGGTGATCCTTGCGGATCGCATGGCAGATATCGGAACAGATCTGGAGTATATTTTTTATTCTCTGTTTATGGGATTGTTTTTCGGGCGGTTTTCTTTTGCATTTCTGGATAGAAATCGTAAAAAAGCAGGGATCGCAGGGGTATTGTATGCCGTCATGATGTTATTTAACATTTACATCCCAAATGATCTCCCACCCGGCACCGGCTCTTTACTACGCATCGGAGCCGGATTTTTGTTTTTATATATACAGGATCGAAATCGTCCAAGACAAAAAGTTTTTGTTTCTCTTTTGTACTATACCGTGGTCACATTAAGCTTGCGGATCGCTTCCGAACAGGGACTGTATGTAAATGACTTTTTGTTCGGACTTCCCGGCCTAAATACCACGCCAATACGCACCATAGTGCTTTTTTATGTGCTGCTGATGGAGGATGTTGCAGTCTATGCATTACTACTGGCGTTGGGAGTGAAGCTGTCGCTTCGGTTTATCTGCGGATATGATGAGGAGATCTCTTCCCGGGATCTTTTGGCTTTAACCCTTCCTTTTCTCATGGTTTTTGCGGAATCTTTAGTGTATGTGGAATATTATGCTGTGTATTCCGGATATTACACCGTGTTAAACGATATGGGAGATACGAAGGCGCTGGAGGATCTTTCCCATAACAGTTTTCCCCGACTGTTCACCTATGTGGTTTTCTATTTGTTTATAATGACTTTTCTCTGGTGCTTCTTTGATATCAAGCGGTTGACCCGTGAAAAGATTGGCACTGCGGTTCTGGAGGAGCAGACCCGGGCGTTGAAAAAGCACGTGGAAAAAATGGATGAGATGTACGGACAGATCCGTTCCATTCGACATGATATGAACCATCATACACAGGTTTTATCCATGCTTTTGGAAGAAGGAAAAAATGAGGAGGCCGGTGCGTATCTGCATTCCCTGAAGGATTCTGTAAAGGAAAGCCGACCGGCTGTGGTGACGGGAAATCCGGTGACGGACATCATCCTGTCGGAAAAAGCAGTGGAAGCGCAGAAGGAGGGGATCGGTTTTAATTCTGATTTTGCCTATCCTAAAGATTTTGGCTTTGACCTTTTTGATATCTCCGGGATTCTAGGGAATGCATTCTCCAATGCTTTTGCGGCCTGTAAAGTCGGAGCTCCGATGTGCCCGAAGATCAGCGTGCGTTCTGTGATCAAAGGGAATGTATACCTGATAGAGATGAGAAACACCTTCTCTGGAAATCTGAGTTTTGATCCTGACACCGATCTGCCTAAGAGATTGGATAATACAGCGGGACACGGTATAGGTCTTTTGAACATGAAAAAGATCGCTAAAAAATACGGTGGAAACATTTCCTTTGAGCAGGGGGATGGTGAAGTGATCTTAACAGTGATCTTACAGAAGGTTAATTAAGTGTAATTCATAATGAGGAAGATTATTGCATACCCCGGGAACCGAAATGACTCCTGGGGTATCTTATATGTAGAAAACAAAACGGGAAAGCATTTTCGGTAGTAGTTATTGAATGCAAAGGATTGCACTTATTTTCAAGGAGGAAAAGACCATGATCATCAAAAATATTTTTACGGACGAGATGCGGGCAAATGCGAAACGCTTGGATGGTGTTAAGCATGTAAACGAAGTTGCCGGAGGTTCTCAGGCGTCAAACAGCGAAGCTCTATCGCGTTTTAAGGAGTGGTGTGAAAGCCCGGCATATGAGGTGTGGCTGTCTGAGGATGCCAAAAAGAAAGCAGAACTTAAGTCACAGAATGCGGGTAAGCATTTTGCTCAGACAGAGGAAGAACGGCAGGTTGAACTTACTGCGGTGCATGAAAACACGCTAAAAGCTACCCGCGAGCTCATGGGGGAGGATTACCGAACTGAAAAGCAACGTTTTGCGGATGCTTTTAATGATGTTTCCGGTGATTTTAAAGAGGCCTTAAAGAATAAGGGTACAATGTACGCGAATCAGACAGAACTTACGAATGAAGATATCGCGTATGATACCATAGAAAATATGGCGGATGCATATGATGGTTTAAAAGCGGATCTTGAAGCACACTATTCCGGTGATGTCTTGGAGGTCTTGAAAGGTGCTCTGGATGAAGTATATGAAAGTGCGTTTGAATCCAACATCTTAAATCCTATCAAAGATATTTTTGATGAGAAGTTCCATCAGTTGCAGCCGGATGATCTTTTTGAAAACGGATTAAAAATATCCGCCAAGGATCAGGATTATCTGCAGGAGAGACTTTCCGAATGGATCGGATTTGAAGAAAGAAAAGAGATCCGAACAGAACAACTGAAAGAGGGCACCGCTTCATTTTATGAACTTTTGTCCGATAAAGATAAGTGGCACGATAAAGAAACAGTGAGCGGTATCATTTTCGATGCGGTCGAGAATTACGAGAATGTCAAGCCTACAAATTTATCGGAAGACAGACGTAAAGCGGATAAGGAATATGCGGACAAGCTGGCAAAGGAGATCGCAGATCGCGTCAACAAGTGGCATACATATGACCCGGATCAAAAAGGAAAGGATGACGAAGGAAATCCTCTTTTGATTGCAAAGGACGGATCTGCCTTTTATGATAAGTTTAACGCATCCATATATGATGCGGTAAAGTCTGCAGGCGGATGGTATTCCATTGATCTTTCCATGATCGAAGACGGAAAGGAACTTTGGAGATCTTATATGGAAGGGAGAAAGAACGCGGAAAAAACCAGCTAGACCCGGCTAAACGATGACACAAGAGATACTGACAAATGAAATACTAAAGCTAAAACCGTCCTTGTATCGGGCGGCTTTTAGCGTACTTAAAAATCATGCGGATGCGGAAGATGCAGTAGGAGAAACGGTCATAAAAGCCTATGAAAAATATGATGGGCTAAAAGAGGACAGCGCTTTATCCTCCTGGATCTTTCGCATTCTTTATAATATCTCAAAAAGGATGTATACAAATCGGAAAAAATCAGTTCCTATAGAACAGGAGTCTCTCTTTGCATTAGCGGAAGAGTGTAATGCCGAAAAAGATCCAGAAAACGTGGCTATGGCGCTTGTTGAGGGCGAGACGATCGCCGCAGCCGTTGGAAGCATGGATCCCCGATACGGAGATGTGGTCCGTATGTATTACTTTGAAGGAAGATCGGTAAGCGAGATCGCTGGTCTTCTTTTCGTGTCGGAAGGTACCGTAAAGTCTCGACTTTATCGTGCAAGAAGAGAATTGAAGAAGATCCTTTCCGCTTCCGTAATGTGCATCTCAATGATCTTTTATCTGGCCTGCTTCCCCGTAGTTACGCAAAGAGATGAGAATGTGTTTTACGAGGATACGTTTTTGCAGGAGTCGGTTGTCGACCCGGAAATGGAGGATCAAAGCGAGATAGGGAAACCGGTTGCAAAGCCGAAGACAGAAAGCGTTAATGCAAACGATGAAGACGTATCTGTCAAGGAAGAGTTATGTCAAGACTTATCGGAAAGTGAGGATACAGCACCTCTGTTGGCGGAAGAAAGAGCATTGCCTTCTCTTACAAGCATATGTTTTGTCGAAGATGTGAAGGATGTTGATACGGATCGTGTCTGCTATGATCTGAGCACAAATACTCTGTTCCTGCCGGATCGAGAACTTACAACAGAGGAAATGCAGGACATCGAAGAATTGCGCAATTGGGAGAAGAGCGCAAATGTGGATGCTGAGACTGTTCATATGTGTACAGCAGATGAGAAGGTATCGGTGTCACAGAATGAGAAGATAAAATACATGGTTACTCCCGAAAGCATTTCCGATACTCCATGCGACGTTTGTAGTGAAACTACGCGATATGATGGCTTTCTTGCATATTATGAGGAAAACTATTCCGGCACGGAAGCTGACGCGATTGTTTATGCGACTACGGAAGAGATTGTAGCGGACATGGCTGCCTGGAGAAAACGCTGGCTGGATGCCGGACGATATGATGATACGGTGCCACCGGACAACATGGAGGATCCGGACCGGACTATGCCGGAGACAACTGTAGAATTCTCTGATGAAGAAAACATAAAAGCTGTTGAAGAGCAGTTGCAGCAAATCCCGGAGGAGGATTATGCTCTTTTGGCGGAGTCTTTCGGACAAACTTCCGACGATACGGAAAATGAAGAAATAACAGAACTTGAACAGGCAATCGAGGAACTGAATGTGCAAAATCAACAGTCAGATCTAAATACTGTTACAAAGCCACGGATTTCACTCCCCAGGGATAACGTAAAAACCCTTTCCGGACTTTCGAATGAGTCGAACCCTTTGCGTGATCAAAAATCGGAATCCGTTTCAGGTCCCTGCGAGGAAATCACATCACAAGAACCAACCGGTCTTCCTTGACAAAAGCGGCTCGTAAACATATACTGTTTACTGATTTTTTATGTAAAAAAGGAGCTTTTTATGCTGAGTCAATGGGAACGGAAATGGGGAAAATACGCCATTAAGAACCTCATTATCTATTTGATCGGCGGGTACGTCATCGGGTATATGCTGGAGGCAATGTATGCCATTTCCGGCGGCACATTTAACCTGATCTCTTATATGACTTTGGAACCCCATTACATCATTCATAATTTTCAGATCTGGCGGATCTTTACCTGGGTGTTGATCCCACCGCCCATCGGAACGGGGATGTTTTCCATTTTCTTTGCCGCCATCATGATCTTTTTCTATTATCAGTTGGGCAGGATTTTAGAGCAGACCATCGGTACTTTTTGGTTTAACGTTTATATCTTCGGCGGGATGCTCTTTACCATCATCGGTGCATTTTTGTATTACATCGTAAACTTTTTTGCTCTGGGGAATCTGGTATCCATCGGAGGCAGCATCTCCACCCACTATATCAACCTGTCCATTTTCCTGGCGTTTGCCCTTTGTTACCCGGACATGCAGGTGATGCTGTACTTTCTGATCCCCATCAAGATGAAGTGGATGGCCATCCTCTACGGAGTATTTATCTTCATTGAACTGATCTCCGTGGGCTGGGGAGGCAGAGTAGCCATCATCAGTTCTCTGTTAAACTTTGTGATCTTCTTCTTCGCAACCCAGCGGATGAAAGGGATCACCGTTAAAAACATGAAACGCAAAGCGGACTATCGCCGGGCCACCGAAGGCTTTCGGTATGAATCCCGTCCCAACAGCGGACCACGTCCGACAGCTCGATCCGAAGAAAAGATGTATCGCCACAAATGCGCCATCTGTGGCCGCACCGACATCACCAACCCGGAACTCACCTTCCGTTTCTGTTCCAAGTGCAACGGAAACTACGAATATTGCAACGATCATTTATTTACACATACCCATGTGCAATAATCATGCAATTCAATTAAGCAGAATGTAAGCCACAAATGCACAAAACAGCGAAAGGCCCTCCGCAACGTCGGCACTTAATGAGCGAAGCGAATTTAGTACCGCTGCGTGAGGACAGGGCGATAGCGTAGCCTAAGCGTTTTGGTGCATTTCGTGGCGTAACGTATATAGAATAATCATAAAAGGTAGAAATCATGTCAGAAGAAACAATCTCACGAAACTTCATTGAAAACGAAATCGACAAGGACTTAGCGGAAGGCAAGTACGACACCGTCTGCACCCGCTTCCCTCCGGAACCCAACGGCTATCTCCATATCGGACACGCCAAGAGCATCCTGTTGAACTACGGTCTCGCAAAGGAATACAACGGCACCTTCCATATGCGATTTGACGATACCAATCCGACGAAGGAAAAGACGGAGTTTGTGGATTCCATCAAAGAGGATATCCAGTGGCTGGGCGCCGACTGGGGCGAGCATCTGTACTTCGCTTCGGATTACTTTGACCAGATGTACGAAGGCGCGGTGAAACTGATCAAAAAGGGCAAAGCCTATTGCTCCGATCTGTCTGCGGATGAGATCCGGGAGTATCGAGGCACCCTTACCGAACCCGGGAAAAAAGATCCCAATTCCGATCGGAGTATTGAGGAGAACCTGCAGATCTTTTCTGATATGAAGGATGGCAAATACGAAGACGGACAGATGGTGCTTAGGGCAAAGATCGATATGGCTTCCCCCAATATCAACATGCGGGATCCCATCATCTATCGTGTAGCCCATATGCATCATCACAATACAGGAGATAAGTGGTGCATCTATCCCATGTATGATTTTGCACATCCTATCGAGGATGCCATCGAAGGCATCACCCATTCCATCTGCACCCTGGAGTTTGAGGATCACAGACCTCTCTATGACTGGGTGGTAAGAGAACTGGAATATGAGAGACCGCCGCGGCAGATCGAGTTTGCAAAGATGTATCTGACCAATGTGGTAACAGGTAAGCGTTATATCAAAAAACTGGTGGAGGATGGTATCGTGGACGGCTGGGACGATCCCCGTCTGGTATCCATCGCAGGCCTTCGGAGAAGGGGCTTTACGCCGGAGTCCATTCAAAAATTCGTGACCCTCTGCGGTGTATCCAAATCCCAGGCTTCCGCAGATTATGCCATGCTGGAGTACTGTATCCGTGAGGATCTGAAGGTAAAACGCCCCCGTATCTTTGCGGTGCTGCATCCGGTGAAGCTCATCATCGATAATTATCCCGAAGGACAGACGGAGATGCTTTCCGTCGCCAACAATCTGGAAAACGAATCTATGGGTGAGCGGGAGGTTCCCTTCTCAAGAGAACTCTACATCGAGCGGGATGACTTTATGATCGAACCTCCGAAGAAGTACTTCAGACTTTTCCCCGGAAATGAAGTCCGTCTCATGAATGCTTATTTTGTCACCTGTACAGGGTACGAGACCGACAGCGAGGGAAATGTGACGGAGATCCACTGCACCTATGATCCGGAGACCCGGGGCGGAAATGCACCTGACGGTCGAAAGGTAAAGGGCACCATCCATTGGGTGGAAGCTTCTACCGCAAAAAATGTGGAAGTTCGTCTGTATGAAAATATTGTGGATGAAGAACTGGGGGTATATAATGAAGACGGCAGTCTGAACTTAAACCCCAACTCCCTTACGGTGGTAAAAGAGGCTTTGGTGGAGCCTTCCGTGGCAGACGCTAAAGTATACGACAGTTTTCAGTTTGTAAGAAACGGATTTTTTACGGTAGATAGCCGTGACTCGAAGCCGGGCGAGCCGGTATTCAACCGGATCGTTTCCTTAAAGAGTTCCTTTAAGCTTCCGGATAGCAAGTAAATAATTAATATAGAATTAAGAGGATTGTCATGAATTTATTGGCAGGATTGGAAAAATTTGGTTTGAAAGCCGATGCGGGCTTTGATATCACCAAAGATGAAAAGAAAAAGAAAAAGACGCAGACGGCTTCCGCAGAAGAAACCAAGGAGATGACGGAAGCGGATTATCTTCTGGAAAAGGAAATGGAGTGTCCCGTTTGTGACAGCAAGTTCAAGGTTTTGTTGGTAAAGACCGGAAAAGCAAAGCGCATCGGTCAGGAATTCGACCTTCGCCCCCGCCATGAGGGAGTGGATACCATTAAGTATGATGTCATCGCCTGTCCCCATTGCGGATATGCTGCCATGACAAAGACTTTTGCCCCTCTTTCCAACACCCAGATCAAATGGATCCGTGAGCAGATCGGTGAGAATTTCCATTCTGCGGATGCTCTGGATAATAAGGAAACGTATTGTTATGAGGAAGCCATCGACCGCTATAAACTGGCGTTGATGTCAGCTATGGTAAAGCGCGCAAAGCTTTCCGAAAAGGCCTATATCTGTTTAAAGATCTCCTGGCTCCATCGTGCGGAGTTAAAGACTCTTCCGGAAGAAACGGAAGAAGAGAAAGCTTACAAGAAGGAAGCAAAAGAAGAGATGCTGGCCTTCTACAAGCAGGCATATGACGGATTCATGCAGTCCATGTCAAAGGAATCGCCGCCGTACTACGGCATGGATTCCAACACCATGGAGTTTATGCTGGCGAATATGGCCATGTATTTCAAGGATTATGACAAGGCATTCCAGATGGTAAGCCGTCTGATCACGTCCCCCAATACCAACGGACGTATCAAGGATAAATGCCTGGACTTGAAAGACCAGATCTTGGCCGCAAAGAAAAAAGCGGCGGAGGCACCGGCAGGCGCAGCGCCCGCAGCTCCTGCAGCCAAATAATCGGATATGAAAAGAGCGACCCAACATGTGGCCGCTCTTTTTTTTACAGATCGATATCCAATTCCACGGGACAGTGATCGCTTCCCATGACATCCGTATGGATCTTTGCATCTTTTAGTTTGTTGTTTAAACGTTCCGAGCAGATAAAGTAGTCGATCCTCCATCCGGAGTTCTTTTCTCTGGCGTGAAAACGATAGGACCACCAGGAGTAGATGTCGGTCTGCTTGGGGTAGAAGTAGCGGAAGGTATCCGTAAATCCGGAAGACAGAAGGACGGACATCTTTTCCCGCTCTTCATCGGTAAAGCCGGCGTTTTTGTGATTGGTCTTCGGGTTTTTCAGATCGATCTCTTCATGGGCCACGTTCAAGTCGCCGCAGAAGATCACAGGTTTTTTCTCATCCAGTTTTTTAATATAGGCTAAAAAGTCATCTTCCCACTGCATACGGTAGTCTAAGCGAGCCAGTTCCTGCTGGGAATTGGGCGTGTAGCAGGTAATGAAATAATAGTCCGCAAATTCCAAAGTGATGACCCTGCCCTCGTGATCATGTTCCTCGATGCCAATGCCATAGGTAACCTGCAGGGGCTCCTCTTTGGTAAAGATCGCAGTGCCGGAATAGCCTTTTTTCTCCGCGTAATTGAAATACTGGTGGTATCCCGGGGTGTCCATCAGAAGCTGTCCTTCCTGCATCTTGGTCTCCTGCAGACAGAAGATGTCGGCATCCGCCGCTTTAAAATAATCATAGAAGCCTTTTTGAACACAGGCACGGATGCCATTCACGTTCCAGGATATGAATTTCATGGGTTTTTCCTCCGATTTTTTATGCAATTTATTATATATAATTCTTTAAAAAAATGATATAATTTTATGCGTTCGAGTGTGAAATCAAGCGACTAGTCTTGAAACACATACACGTCCGAAAGCGTAAAGAATAGAGAAGAGGTAAATCTCATGAAATATTTTGGAACAGACGGATTTCGCGGGGAGGCAGGAAAGGTACTGACAGCCGACCATGCCTATAAGATCGGAAGATACATCGGTTGGTACTATAACAGGGAGCACAAGGGACGCATCGTCATCGGAAAGGATACCAGGCGTTCCAGTTATATGTTTGAATATTCCCTGGTGGCCGGCATCATCGCCAGCGGAGCCAATGCTTATCTTTTACACGTCACTACTACGCCCAGCGTAGCTTACGTTGTACGTACAGAAGATTTCGACTGTGGCGTCATGGTATCCGCCAGCCATAATCCCTTTTATGACAACGGCATTAAACTCATTGACGGAAACGGTCATAAGATGGCTGCCTCCGTGGAAGAGGCCATCGAAAAATACATCGACGGAGAAACAGAGGAACTGCCTTTTGCAGTGGGAGATGAAGTGGGGATCGCCACCGATTATGCCATCGGCCGGAACCGCTATGTGGGATATCTGATCTCTTTAGCCACCCGTTCCTATTCCGGAAAGCGCATTGGTCTGGATTCGTCCAACGGTGCCAGCTTTACCATCGCAAAGTCCGTATTTGACGCCTTGGGAGCAAAGACCTATGTCATCGGTAATGAACCCAATGGCTTAAACATCAATAAAGACTGTGGCTCCACCCATATCGAGGCCATGCAAAAGCTGGTAAAAGAAAAGGAACTGGATGCCGGTTTTGCCTTTGACGGAGACGCGGATCGCTGTATCGCCGTGGACAACGAAGGAGAAGTCATCGACGGAGATTATATCTTATACATCTGCGGTAAATACTTAAAACGTCACGACCGTCTGGACGGCAACCATGTGGTAGCCACCGTGATGTCCAATCTGGGGTTGTTCAGAGCCTTTGAAAAGGTGGGGATCGAAACGGAAGTCACCACCGTGGGGGATAAATATGTAAACGAAGCCATGGTGAAAAACAGTTATGTATTGGGCGGTGAGCAGTCCGGCCATATCATTTTTTCCAAGCATGCCACCACCGGCGACGGAATACTAACCGCCATCATGCTGATGGAAGTCATCATGGAAGAAAAGCAGAGCATGCACGATCTGGCAGGAGGGATGCATAAGTATCCCCAGCTTTTAAAAAATATCAAGGTGGAAAGCAAGGACGCCGTGATGAATCACCCCGATGTGCAGAAAAAATGCAAAGAGATCTCTGAGGAATTGGGAGAGGAAGGCCGCATCCTTTTGCGGGAAAGCGGAACGGAGCCTTTGATCCGGGTGATGGTGGAAGCGACCACCGACGATCTATGTGCCAAGTATGTCGATGCAATGATAGATACCATCGCAAAGTTATAATACAGTAAGCGATTTTTTCGCTTGCTTTATTATATATTCGTGTGTTCGAAACCATCCACACGAAGGCGGGTTACCGTCAAACAAAAAAACTAAGGAGAAAAAAGAATATGGAAAAGAAAAGAAGTGCGTTGTTCATCACGCAGGCTGCCATGATCGCAGCCATTTATGTTGTAATGACTTTGTTTATCAATGTCTTTAACCTGGCCAACGGAGCGATACAGGTCCGCATATCCGAGGCGCTGACCATTCTGCCGGTATTTACGACGGCAGCCATCCCGGGGCTTTTTATCGGGTGTCTTTTATCAAATACCCTGACGGGTTGCGTGATCTGGGACATCATCTTCGGCAGTATCGCCACACTTCTGGGAGCTTTGGGAAGCCGGACCCTGCGACATACGAAGTTTTTATACACATTGCCTCCGGTGATCTCCAACGCAGTGATCGTACCATTGGTACTTAAGTATGCCTATGGATTGGGAGATGCTTACTGGTATCTGTTTGCGACAGTTGGCATCGGAGAGATCTTGTCCGTATGTGTATTGGGAACCGTATTACGAACGGTTTTAAATCGTTATAAAGGAGTTATTTTTAAGGATGAAGGAAATCACACAGCTGATTAAAGAAAAACTTGAAATGGCATTTAAAGAAGCTGGCATTGATGAAAAGTATGCCTTTGTTTCTTTATCCAACCGGCCGGATCTATGCGAGTATCAGTGCAACGGTGCACTGCCTGCCGCAAAGGAGTATAAAAAGAATCCCATGGAGATCGCGGAGAGTATCGCATCCCATCTCAAAGAGGATGAGATGTTTGCATCCGTAGAGGCTTGCAAGCCGGGATTTTTGAATCTGATATTAAGCTCCGAAATGCTGGCAAAGTACGTAAATGGTATGGCAGAGGCGAAGGTGGCTTTCGGATTTGAAAAAGATCCAAAGCAAAAGACCGTGATCATCGACTACGGCGGAGCCAATGTGGCAAAACCTTTGCACGTGGGACATCTCCGCTCTGCCGTCATCGGCGAGAGCATCAAGCGGATCAAGCGCTTCGGCGGAGATAAGGTCATCGGCGACGTGCATTTGGGTGACTGGGGCTTGCAGATGGGACTGATCATCACTGAGCTTCAGGAGCGACAGCCGGATCTTGTATACTTTGATGAATCCTATGCGGGCGAGTATCCTGTGGAGCCGCCGTTTACCATATCCGATCTGGAGGAGATCTATCCCACAGCAAGCGGAAAGTCAAAAGCGGATGCGGACTTTAAAGCAAAGGCTATGGAAGCCACTGCGCAGCTGCAGCAGGGAAGAGCCGGCTACCGTGCCCTGTTAAAGCATATCTTGAATGTTTCCGTTTCGGACTTAAAGATAAACTACGACAATCTGAATGTGGAATTTGACCTGTGGAAGGGAGAGTCCGACGCCCAGCCTTTCATCCCCGATATGGTGCAGAAGATGAAGGATGATGGTTATGCCTATATTTCCGAAGGCGCACTGGTGGTGGATGTCAAGGAGGAAACGGACACAAAGGAAGTACCGCCCTGTATGATCTTAAAGTCGGACGGCGCCTCTTTGTACAATACAACGGATCTGGCCACCATGGTGATGCGCCAGCAGGAGTATCATCCGGATTCCATTATCTATGTGGTGGATAAGCGACAGGAGCTTTACTTTACCCAGGTGTTCCGCTGTGCAAAGAAAACAAAGATCCTACCGGCGGATACGGAACTTGTATTTGTGGGCTTTGGCACCATGAACGGAAAAGACGGCAAACCCTTTAAGACCCGTGAGGGTGGTGTGATGCGTCTTTCCGCATTGCTTTCCGAGATTAATGACAAAATGTACGAAAAGATCCGGGAAAATGCCACCATGACGGATGAAGAAGCAAAGGCCACAGCAAAGATCGTGGGACTTTCCGCAGTAAAGTACGGAGATCTGTCCAACCAGGCTTCCAAGGATTATGTATTTGATATGGATCGGTTCATTTCCTTCGAGGGAAACACCGGCCCCTATATCCTCTATACCATCGTTCGCATCAAGTCCATTATCGCAAAATACGGACAGGATGCGTCGGCTTACTCCATTTTGCCGGCCAAAAGCGATAGTGAAAAAGCGCTGCAGTTAGAGCTTTCCAAGTTTTCCGGAGCCATCCGGGGCGCCTATGAAGAGATCGCTCCCCATCGGCTCTGTGCCTACATCTACGATCTGGCCAATGCTTTCAATCATTTTTACCATGAGACCCGGATCTTGGCCATTGAAGATGAAAAGGTAAAGGGATCTTATATCCGTTTATTGGAACTGACCCGTGATGTGCTTTCTTTGTGCATCGATCTCTTGGGATTCGAAGCACCGGAGAGAATGTAGCATTTACGGTAAAGGATATGTTCAGTAAGTAGTATTCTTATCAGAAAGAAGGGATTTTTAATGACAAAGATTGATATTTTTTCCGGTTTTTTAGGAGCGGGAAAGACCACGCTGATCCGTAAGCTCATCGAAGAAGCTTTTAAAGGAGAAAAGGTGGTCCTGATCGAGAATGAGTTCGGTGAAGTGGGGATCGATGGCGGATTTTTAAAGGATTCCGGCATTGAGATCACGGAGATGAATTCCGGCTGTATCTGCTGCACCCTGGCAGGAGATTTTGCCACCAGTTTAAATGAAGTATTGGAAAAGTTCCATCCGGACCGTATCCTCATCGAGCCTACGGGAGTGGGCAAGCTTTCCGATGTGATGGCACCTGTCATCGATATGGAAAAAACCCATGATGTGAAATTAAACGGCCTGGTGACCGTGGTAAATGCCTTAAAAGCTTCCAAGCAGATGAAGGCCTTTGGGGAGTTCTTTAACAACCAGATCGAGCATGCCACCACCATCATTCTTTCCAGATCTCAGAATGCAAAACCCGAACAGATGGAGTTTTGTACCACCCAGATCCAGAATTTAAATCCCAAAGCGGCGGTGATCACCACTCCCTGGGAAGAGATCAGCGGAGAAAAGATCTTAAGCGTCATCGAAGGACAGGACAGCCTGGAGATGCAGGCTCTGGCCCAGATGCATCATGAAGAAGATCAAAAGGCCCATGCCCATCATCACCACGATCACGATCACGAGCACCATCATGATCACGACCATGAGGAGCATGAACACCACCATGACCACGATCATGAGGAGCACGAGCACCATCATGACCACGATCATGAGGAACATGAACATCATCACGACCACGATCATGAGGAGCATGAACACCATCATGACCACGATCATGAAGAACACGAACATCATCATCACCATGATCATGAGGGACATGAGCATCACCATCATCATGCGGATGATATCTTCGATACCTGGGGCAAGGAAACTCCCCATGTATTTGAGAAGTCAGTGATCGAACATGCCATGAAGGTATTTGCCGAGACGGAAGATTGCGGAAACGTGATCCGGGCAAAGGGTATGGTAAATACCACCGAAGGCCAGTGGGTCTACTTTGATCTGGTGGACGGCGAGTACGAGCTTCGTACGGGAGATCCGGACTACACCGGAAGACTGGTAGTCATCGGAACGGATATTGATGCACACAAAGTAGAAGAATTATTTGGATTGTAAAACGAGGTGAATTATGAGTTCACGTGAAGTTCCCGTTTACGTCTTTTACGGATTCATGGACAGCGGAAAGACCACCCTTATTCAGGAGACCCTGTACCAGAATCACTTTGCGGATGACATCGACAATCTGTTGGTGATCTGCTGTGAAGACGGGGAAGTGGAATATGACGAAGAAAAACTAAAGACGGTCCGCGGACATCTGGTGACCTTTGAAAACGAAGAGGATTTCACGGAAGAGGCCCTTGTGAAACTGGATGATGAATATCACCCGGATGCCGTATTCTTAGAGTACAACGGCACCTGGCAGGTGGGACCCATCTATGAAATGGAGGGACCAGCGGACTGGACCATTGTACAGGCACTTTGTACCGTGGATGCCACCACCTTTGAGATGTACATGAAGAATATGCGGGCCATGATGACGGAGAACCTCTTTAAAGCGGATGTCATCATTTTTAATCGCTGTACGGATGATGTGAACAAATCCAAGTTCCGTGCAAATGTAAAGTCCGTCAACCGGCCGGCCCAGATCGTATATGAGCGGACCGATGGGTCCATTGACGATCGGGAAGAGGAGCTTCCCTTCGATCTGGATGCGGATGTCATCGAGATCAGCGATATGGACTATGCACTGTGGTTCATGGACTGTATGGATCATCCGAAAAAATACGACGGTAAAAAGGTTCATTTTTTGGGCCTTGTGTATAACCCAACGGATGCAAAGGGCAAACTGAAACCCGGCGTCATCGTACCCGGCCGATTTGCCATGACTTGTTGTGTGGAGGATATCCAGTTTCTGGGTATGAAATGCAAGACGCCGGATGCGGATAAGATCACCCACAAGAGTTGGATCGACCTTACTGCTACGGTGAAAAACGAATTTGCCAAAGAGTATCGGGGAAGGGGACCGGTATTATATCCCGTGGAGATAAAGCCCGGGGAAAAGCCGGAGGACGAACTCGTATACTTTAACTAACGGGTGGGACCGTTATAAAAAGAAGATGAAGGGAAACGAAAAAGGAGGATTTATGTATCAGATTGTACGTAAAGAAGAACTGGCCGCTAACATCATCCTGATGGATGTAGTGGCACCGCGTGTGGCAAAATCCTGTCTGCCCGGACAGTTTATCATCGCACGAATTGATGAGCAGGGGGAGCGGATCCCGCTGACGATCTGTGATTATGACAGACAAAAACAGACCATTACCATTGTGGTACAGACCATCGGCGCCTCTACGGAGCGTATGAAGGAATTAAAGGAAGGGGACGCTTTTTTGGATTTTGTGGGTCCTTTGGGAAAGCCTTCCGAATTCTGTCTGGAAGAAAACTTAGAAGAGACCAAAAAACTGAATCTGGTATTTATCGCCGGCGGATTGGGAACGGCTCCGGTATATCCGCAGGTAAAGTGGCTGCATGAGCATGGTGTGGATGCTACCGTCATCATGGGAAGCCGCACAAAGGATCTTCTGTTTTATATCGATGAGATGAAGGCCGTAGCAAAGGAAGTGTATGTGACCACCGACGACGGAAGTTTCGGATTCCATGGTATGGGCACCAATCAGCTGCAGGCCCTGGTGGATGAAGGAAAGACTTACGATCATTGTATCGCCATCGGTCCTATGATCATGATGAAATTTGTTTGCCTTTTGACCAAAGAATTAAATATTGCCACTACGGTTTCCATGAACCCCATCATGGTAGACGGTACCGGAATGTGTGGTGCCTGCCGTCTGATCGTAGACGGACAGGTGAAATTCGCCTGTGTGGACGGACCTGAATTTGAC
>JAIKZU010000210.1 GCA_024681985.1 Lachnospiraceae bacterium
CGCCTTCTTAAACTTCTCATAGGCTTTTTCCACCCCGGGACCTAAGTCTCCCACCGGGTCATTCTGACCGGATACGAACAGGATGGGCAGGTCCTTATTGATCTGCGCGATATTATCATCCTGGTTGTCGAACTTGGTAGAGCCCACCAAAAGCCGATAGCCGTTTAATGAAAAAGCAAAGGTGTCCTTGGGATCGGAGTAATATTTTTTCACGCTTTCAATGTTGGTGGAAAGCCAGCTCTTTTCCGGAACGGATCCGTCCGTAGAAAACTCCTTATAAGGAGCTCCGTACATCATATTGGCTACAAAAGGTACCTTCGCATCCCATCCTCTGAAGAAGGATACGATTTTAAGTACCGTCATTCCCATATTGGCCGTGCCGTCATCCACCGTACCGGTACCCATGATGATGGCACCGTTCACTCCCTTAAACTCGGAGGCCTTCTTTGTCAAAAACATCCGAAGCAGGTAGGATCCCATGCTGTGTCCCAATATGAAATAAGGCAGATCGGGGTACTGTTCCTTAGCGATCTTATAATTGGAAAACATATCTTCCACACAGGTTTCCGCCGGTGTGGAGGTATGCATGATACCCCAGTCACTTTCCGTCTTTACGGAATCACCATGTCCGATATGATCATGTCCGAATACCACAAAACCCTTGGAATTTAAGAACTCCGCAAACTCATCATAACGCTCGATATACTCGATCATACCGTGGTTTAACTGCATCACCGCCTTGGGTGTGCCCTCCGGCGTCCACTTCACACCGTGGATCTTTGTGCTTTCATTGTCGGCCGAAGTAAAATTATAATACTCTTTCAATGGTTTTCCCCCTTGCCATTATGGTCTTTTTGCACCATTTCATTGTAATTGTTTTCCCTTAAAGTTGCAACCTAAACCAGAAAGTCTTTCACCACGATTTGTAAGGTTTTCCGACCGCGGAACTCATTGATCTGCGGCTCATATAAAAGGGACATGCGGAGGTTGTTCTCTCGCCCGTTTAAGGCATTCTCCCAATCCTCTTTTGCATACGCAAAAATCAGTGCCTCCCGAAGGGTTTCCGCGTCTCCGAAGTACAGGCCGTCCATAGCGATCCCGCCGGATAGAAACACAAATTTTAAATACTGCCCTTCTTTTCCGATGGTGCGGATACTTTTTACCGCCACATCCTTTTCCGCAAACACCGGCTTTTCGTTGGCATTTCCGTAGGGCTCCAGCATATTAAGCTGCTCAATGAGCTCCATGGAAATATAGGAAAGAGGCATGGGTACATCGATCTTTTCTTTTGGGGTAAGATCACTTTCCGAAAGGTTTGCTTCTTCGTTCATACGACGTCGAAAAGCATCGATGTTTTCTTTTTTTATGGAAAGTCCTGCCGCCATAGGATGGCCGCCGAATTTCTCCAAAAGATCCCCACAGGCATTCATTTTTTCAAACATGGAATAGGCCTCGACGGATCTGCCGCTTCCCTTTACGCAGTCCGCACCGTCGCTTAACACAAAGGTGGGCCGGTTATACTTTTCCTTGATATGCCCCGCCACCAGTCCGCAGAGACTTTCATGCAATTTGGGGATGTAAAGGACCAGTACCTTATCATTTTTAAGTCCGCTTTCCTCCAGCTGTTTTACGGCCTCCTCATCTCCCCGTTTGGTCATGGATTTTCGTTCTTCGTTGATGGCTACCAGCTCGGAGGCTATACGGATAGCCTCTCCCTCATCCGTGGCGCATAAAAGTGACAGAGCCATATCCGCCGTCTCCAGCCGTCCGGTTGCATTAAAGCAGGGGCCTAAAACAAAGCCGATATGATACGCCGTAAGGGAAGCATCCTGCAGTCCGGTCTGTGCCAAAAGCGCACGAAGCCCAATGTTTTTCGTATGCTCCATGGCCTTTAATCCAAGCTTTACCACCGTCCGGTTCTCATCCTGCAAAGGCATGATATCTCCCACCGTGGCAAAGGCTGCATTTTCTATATAAGAAAAAGCTTCTTCCACCGGCTTTTGAAACCTTTCAAACAAGCGGATCATAAACTTCCAGGCCACCATCCCGCCGCAGATCTCCTTAAAGGGATAGGGGCAGTCCTTTTGATGGGGATTTATCACTGCATAGGCTTCGGGGATATGCTCCCGCTTTTCCCCTTCCACTTCTTCAAAGGGTATCTGGTGATGATCCGTGATGAGCATGATGATCCCCAGCTCCTTTGCCCGCTCCGCCGCAGGAAAGGCAGCGATGCCGTTATCACAGGTGATGATGATCTTTACTCCGTCGGCTGCTGCTTCCTCCACCATCCGGGGATTGATGCCGTAGCCGTCTTCGACCCGTCGGGGGATACGGTAATCCACGTTTCCGCCGCAGCTACGGATAGCCGAAAGCAAAATATAGGTGGAGTTGATACCGTCCACATCATAGTCCCCGATGACCCGGATCTTTTCATTCATATGATCGGCAATAAAAGAAACTGCACGATCCATGTCTTTCATCAGACAGGGGTCATGCAGGTCTTCTTTAGACGGGTGCAGATAGCGCCCAAAGTCCTCTTCTTTTACACCGCGATTGATCATCACACGGGCCACCACGGGATCAATGCCGTAGGACGTTCCCAGGGCTTTAAAGTCCGCGCGCTTATTGATCACAACCCAATTTTTCATGTAAGGTATACCCTTTCGATCCTATTCCTCCGTGTGGAATGTATCCAACAGCTTATACATCAGATCATACAATAGCTTCGCTTCTTTCGGATCCAGATCAAAGCACTTTCCCATCTGCGCAGGCACAGCTACGGCTCTCTCCTTTAAAGCTTCTCCCTCGGGGGTGATCTTGATCAAAAGATTCCGCTCGTCCTCCTTGGAACGATGACGTGTAATGTAACCCTTTGATTCCAGCTTTTTCAAAAGAGGTGTCAAGGTTCCGGAATCCAGATAGAGACATTTTCCGATCTCCTTTACATTCATCTGCTTTTTGTCCCAAAGAACCATCATGGTGATGTACTGGGTATAGGTGAGGTCCAGTTCATCCAAAAATGGTTTGTATTTTCTGACCACTTCCTTCGAACAGGCGTACAATGGAAAGCAGATCTGGTTTTCAAGTTTTAAGCATGCGTAAGGGTCTATTTCAGCCATGGTTACTCCTCCGGGTTAACGAAAAAAATCTGTAGTTTATAAAATCACCTTCAATCGAATTGTACACAATTATTTTAGGATTGTCAAAGGAACTTTGCGGATCCTACAAAAATTCATCCCGGATCACATTCATGAGATTCTGATTTAAGCGGGGATTGTGCCGGATCCCCTGCTCGATGGTATAGAGCACCTCTGCCTGCCGATCCATGCTCCTGTTTTTCCCTTTTTCCATATAATCCACCAGGTCAAAGATCATATAAAGCTGGGTATAGAGCACTGCAAACAAAAACTGGCGCAGCACCGAATAGTATTCAAAAGAAAGAGGAAAGATCTCCTGGAGGGTCCAGGAAAAATAGGACTTAAATTTAAGTTTGGCCTCCGGGCACTCCTCCATCATCTGTCGCATCTGCGTGTCAAAATAATCATCCACCTTGTCCAGATACTGCCGTCCAAAGATATCTGCATAACGACGAATCAAATGAAAGAATTTCGGTTCCTTTACGGACAGCGAACTGTAGGTGATATGATCCAGGACCATATGATCAATGGTCTTGATCTTCAAAAAGCTGTAGGTGGGATCCCGAAGCAATACATACTCCCCGTGTTTTTCCTTATCAAAGGTTAGTTCCACCTCATCGGTCCTCTCCAGCTGATCCCGGATGATCCGGTCGTTTTCCTGGTAGAGGTAGGCATACATGGCAGGCCAGATCTCCGACAGATCCTTGTCCTCCTGCCACAAAAAATCCAAAAGTTTCTCTTCGTCCCGCTTCAAAAACGCCATAAAGGCATCATCTTCGTTATCGATGGACCAAAAGAATTCCAAGGGGCGATCCGTCTTTACATACTCCCGCCGGCCCAAATGCTCCATAAAAAGATTCGCCACCGCAGGGCAGGATAAGGAAAACACCACCCTGGCCTCCTTGTCGTAGCGCACTCCCTCCCTGGGATAGGTGCGGCAGACCACAGGCATCAGCTCCGGCGTACCGTTTACCTGAAACTGGCACATCTTATCACAGTTTAAAAAGGGACAGCGTCCAAACTGCCGGCGGATGGAGACCGGTTCCTTTTTTTGAATATGGAAGCGGACATGCCGACCCTCGATACCCGGAAGTTCTTCGTATAACTTCAGGGTGTCCTCATCCACGGGAAGTACCCAACCCTTACAGCAGATGGTGGGACATTTGTCCGCAAGGCAATGAAATTGTTCGTAAATATCGGGGATATATGCGTTCATATTATTATCCTACCATTCACGCTCTAGGGTGGGGTGTTTTTCAAAGCGATTTAGCGTAGCTCTTAGATGGTACCGAGTCGATTCCGCGCGAGGACGACGTGCCGGACCGGAGCGCGGATTAAATCGACGATGGTAGCATCTTAGACGCGGAGCGACTAGTCTTGAAAAACACCCCCACCACGGAGCGTATGTGATATAATGAAAGCCCGTGCTTTAATGAACTTCAACATCGATGATTATTAAAAGGAGTTACGTATGATTCACGCAGTATTATTTGACATGGACGGTACCATCACGGATACCGAGCGGATCTATAATGTCATGTGGACCGAAAGCGCCCACGAGCTGGGCTATACCTTCTTTACCAAAGAGGATGCCCTGCTGCTTCGGAGCTTGAACCACAAGGATTCCGACGCTCTGCTTAAGGAGCGCTTTGACGGAAGGATCGACTATCATGCCCTCCATATCTTAACGGGTCAAAAGGTCGATGACTACGTAAAGGAACATGGGGTCCCTTTAAAGCCCGGGGTACATGAGACCCTGGCCTTCTTAAAAGAAAAGGGGATCAAGTCCGCCGTAGTCACTGCCACCGCTATGGAGCGGGCCTTAAAACGCTTAGACGACGTGGGTCTTCGTGACAGCTTTGACGATATCATCAGTGCGCATCAGGTAAAAGAGGGAAAACCCCATCCGGATCCCTATCTCTTTGCCTGCAAAAAATTAGGAGAAGCTCCGGGCGACTGTATCGCTGTCGAAGATTCTCCAAATGGTGCGTATTCTGCTGTCCGTGCCGGCTGTAAGACCATCATGGT
>JAIKZU010000010.1 GCA_024681985.1 Lachnospiraceae bacterium
GTAGATTTTCGGAACCTTTATGAAGAGGGAATCCTGTTTGCAGAGATCACAGCAAAAGAAGATCTGTATTTCTGCGGCGGTGCTTATGAGACCAAGGAGACAAAGCGGAACGATGTGCGGATCTCCTTTAATATCTGTACCTTTAAAAGAGAAAAGGAACTGAAGCGAAATGTGCAAAAGATCCTTTCCGATATCATTGATAATCCCAAAAGTCACCTGTACCGGAAGGCAGAGGTGTATATTTCCGACAACGGGCAGACCTTGCCTTTGGATCTCTTTGATAACCGCACCGACGTGCATATCATGCCCAATAAAAATGCCGGAGGTGCCGGTGGATTTACCCGCACCATCATCGAGTCCGTGCTGTATCGGAAGGAAGAGCCCTTTACCCATTTCATTCTGATGGATGATGATATTTTCTTTGACAGTGCAGTACTGGAGCGGACCTACCATATCCTTTCCCTGCTAAAGGAAGAATATAAAAATGTGAACCTCTGCGGCTCTATGCTGGAACTGGAACGGCGCTATATGCAGTTTGAATGCGGCGCTTTTTGGGAAGGCGTGATGTTAAAGTCCTATAACCACGAGTGGGATCTCCGGGAGCAAAAAGCGGTATCCGCCAACGAGTCATATAACGAATTAAACTACGGCGGATGGTGGTACTGCTGTATACCCACAGCGGTGGTAAACGAACAAAACCTGCCGATCCCCATGTTCATTCATTATGACGACATCGAGTATGGGAAGCGGCTGTCGGAGAATGGGATCTTGATGATGAACGGGATCTGCGTCTGGCATCCCTACGGGGAGAACAAGCAGCCCGTCAGCATGAACTACTATGACGAGCGAAACATTTTGATCGCCATGAGCGGCTATGATCAATACGCCACCAAGGCAAAGATGATCGACCATCTGGCCCGGATCATCACCCGGGATGTGATGCGGTATAAATATCGTGCGGCAGAGACCTGTTTTTTGGGAATAGAGGCTTTTTTTGATGGGCCGGAAGCCTTTATGCACATCGATCCGGTAAAAAAACATGCAGAGATCGCTTCCTACAATTACACCTATAAAGACCCCGAGGGATATGATCTTTCAAAAATGCATGACAAGGTCTATGAGGATTATCCCAAGTTCGTTCCTCAGTTGGAGATTCTGTGTCATCTGTTGCCTTCCTTTCAAAAACTGCGGATTGTCAGCGAACGGGACATAGGCTACGGGTTCTTTGCAAAGAGCATCTATCTCTATGACAGGAATCGAAAAAAAGGGTACTTAACCACACGTTCTCTTGCAGAGACCCGAAAGTGTTTAAAGCGCTATTTTGCCCTGCGAAAGAAGATCAATAGGGAATTTGACGAAAAGATAAAAGAGTGGAAGGCGTGGAAAAAAGAATTTACCTGCCTTTCCTTCTGGGAAGAATATCTGGAGCTTAATGATGGAAAAAGATCCTAAGGTCAGTGTGATCGTTCCGGTAAAAAACGGAGGTGCCTACATCCGTCATACCATGGAAGGCATTTTGGACCAGACTTATGGAAATCTGGAACTTATCGTGGTGGACAATGGATCCACCGATGCTACCCGGGAGCAGATCCTTCAGGTAAAGGATGAGCGCATCATCTTTCTTTCGGAGGAAAAACCGGGGGTGTCTGCTGCCAGGAATAAAGGTCTTTCTGCTGTGTCAGGAGATTATATCGTGTTTTCCGATGCGGATGATGAGGTGTCGAACAGTTATATCGCAGATCTTCTGGCGCTTATGAAAGAAGATGTGGCCTTGGGTGTCTGCGGTTATGAAACCCGGGTGGTCCACGAGGATGGCAGGGATGAGAAGATCAAGGAAAGCCCGGAGGAAGAAGAGCCTGTTAAATTCATGGAGGAGATGTTAAAGCGTCTTTTTGCCACCAAATATTACGAAGGCTTCATTTGGAACAAAATGTTTCGGGCGGATGTCATAAAAAATGTCGGCCTTCGATTTGATGAAGATATCTGCTTTAATGAAGACCGGCTGTTCATCCTTTCCTACCTTTTGGAGGCAAAGGGGAACACTGTTTTTACGGCGGCAAAGGACTATCGCTATATGATCCGCCGGGATTCTGCCATGAACGCTTTTCGGGAAGGGGATGCGGTTTCGGAAGCAGAGATCACAGAGTTTGCCGCCTTTGAAAAAATGCGTCGGCGGATCAGGGACACCCATTTGCCCGAGGTGCTTTTTGCATTGGAGGAGGATATGATCCAAAGTGAACTCCGGTGCTTCAAGCGGATGGTATCAAAGGAAAAGATCTTTCGCTATCGGAAGAGCCGGATGCGAAACTATGCCCGACAGGCAGGAC
>JAIKZU010000041.1 GCA_024681985.1 Lachnospiraceae bacterium
AATCCGAACATCTATCCGGATGAGGAATACATGCATCGGGTAGCGGAACAAAAACGTTTTATCGAAGCGTTTCCCACGAAATATCCCGTCCGTTTTTTGGAAGGGGATTTTGAGAAGGACAGGTTTTATGAAGAGGTGGCAAAGGGACTGGAAAACGAGCCGGAGCGCGGGCAACGGTGTGAGAAATGCTTTGATCTGCGCCTAAGGGAGACGGCGAAGCGGGCAAAGAAAGCAGGAGCGGATTATTATAGTACCACCCTGACCATTTCCCCATTAAAAGATGCAAAGATACTAAACTCCTTGGGAGAAAAGATCGGAAGGGAAGAAGGAATATCCTTTTTGCCCAGTGATTTTAAAAAACATAACGGTTACAAGCGATCCTGCGAGATCTCCAAAGAATATGGGATGTATCGGCAGGATTACTGCGGGTGTGTATTTTCCAAACAGGAAAGAGAAAGGGAAAGGAAAGAATAATGGCACAGTTGTGGGGCGGACGTTTTCAGAAGGAAACGGATAAATTGGTATACGCATTCAATGCGTCCATCGGATTCGATCAAAAATTCTTTCACGAGGATGTGATGGGAAGCGTTGCGCATGTAAAAATGCTTTCGAAGCAAGGGATCATCACCGAAGAGGAAAGAGATGTGATCCTAAGCGGGCTGGATGGCATCGTTAAAGATGTGGACAGCGGAAAGCTTTCCATTACGGATGAGTATGAGGATATTCATAGTTTCGTGGAGGCAAACCTCATCGATCGGATCGGGGATGCGGGAAAGAAACTTCACACCGGACGCAGCCGCAATGACCAGGTGGCGTTGGATATGCGGTTGTTTACCCGTAAGGAAGTAAAGGAAACTGATGGACTTTTAAAGGAGTTCCTGCAGACCATATTGTCTGTTATGGAGGCAAATGTGGATACGTACATGCCCGGTTTTACCCATTTGCAAAAGGCACAGCCCGTTACGCTGGCCCACCATGTGGGAGCGTATTTTGAGATGTTCAAACGGGATCGTCTCCGATTGCATGACCTATATGAGCGGATGAATTACTGCCCTTTGGGAAGCGGCGCTTTGGCCGGAACCACTTATCCTTTGGATCGGGAGTTTACGGCAAAGGAACTGGATTTTTACGGTCCTACAGCCAACAGCATGGACGGTGTTTCCGATCGTGACTATCTGTTGGAGTATCTGTTTACCCTTTCGGTGATCATGATGCACCTGTCCCGGTTTTCCGAAGAGGTGATCATCTGGAATTCCAATGAGTACGGGTTCGTGGAGATCGATGATGCCTACAGTACGGGAAGTTCCATCATGCCTCAAAAAAAGAATCCGGATATCGCCGAATTGGTCCGGGGAAAGACAGGCAGAGTATACGGTGCTCTGACGTCACTTTTGACCACCATGAAAGGAATTCCCCTGGCGTATAACAAGGACATGCAGGAAGATAAGGAACTGTCCTTCGATGCCATGGATACGGCGAAGGGATGTATTGCTTTGTTTGACGGCATGCTATCCACTATGAAATTTAAGAAGGAAGTGATGGCGGATTCTGCCATGAAGGGCTTTACCAATGCCACGGATGCGGCGGACTATCTGGTGAACAAGGGCGTGCCCTTCCGGGATGCACATGGCATTATCGGACGGATCGTATTGTATTGTATTGAAAAAGGCATCGCCATCGACGAGATGCAACTTTCCGAATTAAAGGAATTTGCGCCGGAGTTTGAAGAAGATATCTTTGATGCCATCTCTTTAAAGACCTGTGTGGACAAGCGACTGACCACGGGAGCCCCCGGAAAAGAAGCCATGGAAGAAGAGATCAAAAAGTGCCGTGCGTATCTGGAGAAAAATTGACTTGAAATTATATACAATTTCGTGTATTATACTTCTGACAGCGACAGCTGTACGCGAGGGAAAGACAATCAGTGTCGGAAAGGAAGTTAGAAATGAGTGATAAACTGAAAGTTGGAATCTTAGGCGGCACCGGAATGGTGGGACAGAGATTTATCTCCCTGTTGGAGAACCATCCCTGGTTTGAGGTGACTACCATTGCAGCATCTCCCCGGTCTGCCGGAAAGAAGTACAGCGAGTGTGTGGAAGGCAGATGGAAGATGGACACCCCCATTCCCGACGCCGTAAAGGACATCGTGGTAAAAAATGTAAATGAAGTGGAGTCCGTAGCAGCGGAAGTGGATTTCGTTTTTTCTGCTGTAGACATGACAAAAGACGAGATCAAGGCCATCGAAGAAGCCTATGCAAAAACAGAGACTCCTGTGGTTTCCAATAACTCGGCCCATCGCTGGACACCGGATGTGCCCATGGTGGTACCTGAGATCAATCCGGAACATTTCGAAGTGATCAAATACCAGAAGGAACGGTTAGGCACGAAGTGCGGGTTTATCGCCGTAAAGCCCAACTGCTCCATTCAGTCCTATGCACCGGTATTGAATGCCTGGAGGAAGTTTTCTCCCTATGAGGCGGTGGTATCCACCTATCAGGCGATCTCCGGAGCCGGAAAGACTTTTAACGATTGGCCGGAAATGAATGGAAACATTATTCCTTACATCGGCGGTGAAGAAGAAAAGTCCGAAAAGGAACCCCTTCGGATCTGGGGAAAGATCGAGAACAAAGTGATTGTTCCTGCAGATGATATCAAGATCACCTCCCAGTGCATCCGTGTACCCATCTTAAACGGACATACGGCTACCGTATTTGTGAAGATGCATGAGAAGCCCACCAAAGAGGAACTGATCAAAGCCATGACGGAGTTTAAGGGACTTCCCCAGGAGTTGGATCTTCCCTCTGCTCCGAAGCAGTTCATCCAGTACTTAGAGGAAGATAATCGACCTCAGGTGCAGTTGGATGTAAACTACGAAAAGGGAATGGGAATCTCCATCGGACGGTTAAGAGAGGATTCCATCTACGACTGGAAGTTCGTGGGACTTTCCCATAACACCGTTCGCGGCGCTGCCGGCGGTGCGATCCTGTGCGCGGAATTATTAAAAGCACAAGGATATATCGAAAAGAAGTAGTTTCACAGATAATAAAACACCCTCCTTATCGAGTGTTCGGTAAAGAGGGTGTTTTGTATGTGGATTAAACTGTAGTTACCAAAATACGTGATTATATGGCGCCGGGTGAGGTGTAGGGATAGGCCGGATTGGTGTCGTAATTTGCTTTCGGCACACCGTAATGCGTGAACTCCTCCTGTGCGTAGTGAGAGTAGTAGGAGTCATAGGCGCTGTCTGTTTTTTGCTGATAGTTTAAGTCGTAGATGAAATTCTGATCATCCCGCAGGAAGTAGTAATAATAGCAGACAGTGTTGCCTCCGTAATTCTGCCCGTCCAGATCATCCCAGGTCACATCCACATTGTACCAGTGGCCGTTTAATTTAACCATGTTCCACTGATGGGAATAATCGGTTCCGTTATTGACGACTTCGCTGGTCACGTTGATGCAGTTGATGCCCGCTACCTGGGACAGCATAGAGAATGCGGAGGAATAGCCCGCACATACACTTTTCGATCCGCAGAAAACACTGTAAGCAGACTGGCTGTATTTGGATTTTCCATAGGTGACGCGACCGCAAACAAGATCCTGTGCCATCCGCAATTTTTCGATCTGTCCATCCTGCTTGTTGATCTTCTTTGTCCATCTCTTAAGCACGGATTGCAGTTTTTTCGTATGTTTCATCCTGGAAGAGCCTTTTGCAAAGGCTTTGTACACCGTCAGGGCATAGTCCGTGGAATTTGAGGAGGAATACCCTGTGCTGTAGAGATGTCCGTTATCCAAAAAGTAATACTGGGGATTGGAATAGCAGAAAACGGTGATGACCCGGCTCGCTGCCGAATAGGACAACCCGGTGGCGGGTATGAAAGGCGTAAAATAAACCACTTCAAGTTTTTCCGTGCCGTTGGGCTGCTCCACCCGCCCTTTGTCTTTGGCAGCGTCCACATCAGCATCCGTTAAAAACTCCTGGCAGACCACCATCAGGGATTTGTAAAACTTTTTCTCTGCGGAAGTCATTTTTTTGTAATAGTAATTGTTCCCGAGCTTAGACCAGTTAGACAGTTTGGAAACGTCTACCTTTTTGGTAGCTGCATAGGTGGTGGAAGCAGCCTGTTCCCAAATGGGAAAGGCACATCCCGTCAGTACCAGCACCATGGATAAAAGGATCATGAACAATGATTTTGCAAGGTGATGTCTCTTCATAAAAATCGTACTCCAATCTTTCATAAATATGTTGTGATTCGATACGTGTATTATACATAAATTCCTTTTATTTTTCAGCAAAAAGAGTATAATTTAACTAATTAGAAAAACGGACCGGAGAAGAAAAAAATCGAAAGGGGTATATTTTTCTATGAAAGCGATTAAGAACCTGAGTGTAAAGTGGAAGATCTCCACCATCATCATTTTGGCGGTGGTCATGTCTGCCATCGTTACGGTGGCGCTTTTTGAGGAGGTCAAAAGCGTCCGCGACAAATCGGCTTCCATCTTTTATGATCAGCTGTATGCCGGTGGGGCGGCGCTGATCAATGCAGACAGAGATCTGTACCAGGCTTATGTGGCAGAGATTTTACATGCCTACGGCAAAGACACCGACTTGGAGAGAGACGTTAAGGAATATATCGCTGATTTTGAGGAGAATGCACAGCAGACCTATGACGGTGTGACCACTGTAAAGGAGATGGCGGATAAATATCCTTCCCTTAAAAAATATAAGGTGGAAGGAAAGAGCATCGACAGTTGTGCAGAGGAGTTTTATGCAGCCTACGATAAATGGCGTGCGGCTTATGATCCCGCCACAAACAGTGGTTACTATCCGGATGCGAAGAACCTTTTCGGCTCCGTCAGAAGCCCGATCAATGATATGGAGGAGCTTTTGGAGACTTATGCGGAATCGGAGCATGCCGGTCTGGCAAAGGAGATCAACAACACCCTTTTGGTGATCCTGATCTTCTCCCTTTCCATGGTGGCGGTTACGGTCTTGATCTCCATCATCATCATCAACTACCTGACAAAGAACTTAAAATACATCACCAATGAACTGAATGTTCTTGCGGCAAACGATCTTACCAGTAATGTCCGTTCTCTCGGTACTACCGACGAGCTGGGACAGCTTTCCGATGCGGCAAAGACTTTACAGGCAAACCTTTTGGATATCATGTCGAAGCTGCACCTGTCATCCTCTGATCTGGCCCAGGCATCCGATAATATGTCAAAAGCCACCAAAAGCAGTGCGGACGGTGTGGAGAACATCAACAGTGCGGCAGGAGAATTGGCACATACCGCGACCAGCCAGGCTACGGATATCTCTGACATCGCAAATCACATGGCGAATATCGATGAGCTGATGCAGCAGAATACGGACAATGCCAATCGTCTGGCGGATACTTCCAACGAGATCAAGGAAACCGTTAACAATGGTATCCTGATGGTGGATAACTTAAAGAACGTTTCCCAGCAGAGCATGGAGGCCTTCAACAACATCTTTGGTGTCATCGAGAATATTTCCGAATCCACGGAAAAGATCAGCGAGGCCAGCGATATGATCAAGTCCATCGCCCAGCAGACGAACCTGCTTTCCTTAAATGCCTCTATTGAGGCAGCTCGGGCAGGAGAGGCCGGTAGAGGATTTGCGGTAGTTGCGGATGAGATCCGGAACCTGTCGGATCAGTCCTCTCAGTCTGTGGAGACCATCAACGAGATGCTGGATGCCTTGCAAAAGAATACCAATGATGCGACGGAGCAGAGCGTTCTGGTTCGTGATTATGTCAATAAACAGCAGGAAGCGGTTGTGGAAACAGCAGGAAGCTTCGAGGATATTGCTGTAAAGATGGAGACCATCAATGTTGCAGTAGACGAGCTCCACGGCGCGAACGCAGAGCTGGGAGACGGGGTACACAGTGTATCCGATCTGATCTCCTCTCTGTCTGCCATTTCCGAAGAGAATGCGGCTACCGCTCAGGAATTAAATGCCACTACGGAAAGTGTTAATACCAATGTGGAGACCCTTTCTGAAATGGGCGCAGGCGTGGATGATTCGGCAAAGAACCTGGAAAAGATCATCGAGATCTTTAAGGTCAATCTGTCGGATGATGCTGTCGAGGCCGCTTATGAAACGGATGAGACCACCGGAGAAGAGGCATAATATGCGGAGTGATTAGGGGAAAATGTACGATTTTTCCTTGTGCAATAGGGCGCCTATTGCTATAATAAGAGCAGCTCAAAGTGCTATAATGACCTGTCGTATTTTGAACCTACATTTACTTTAAATGGGACACCTATATTCTTCATTGGATGTCATGCCCCCGCTTCTCAAGTGCCAGGGGACGGCAGAAGGTGATCTGCGGTAACCCACCTAGCCATAGCTAGGAGTCAAAATCACAGGTTTGGCATTTTGGGTTGTTTTATTGTGGAGTAAGATATATGAATTTGGATTTGTTTTTTCGGAACACAGTGCGAATGGAAAGCGCCTGCATGGTGGTGCTGTTTTTCATCATTTCGAACTATTTTTTCCAGCGAAGAAAAAAGACACTGCAGCACACCATTTTCACGCTTTTGATCGCCGCCAGTGTATTTAATCTGATCGCCGACGTCCTGCGTGTGTACTTCGTTAATTATGCGGTCCGCTTTTCCACCCTGACATGGCAGGATATCAGTGAGAGACTTTATATTTTCAGCCTTTTGTTAGTGCTTTCTTTTTCCGTGCGGTACGTCATCTATATCATCGATGAGGAGAATGAGACCATGGAGCGGAAGCTCTTTACGGAGGAGGGCAGGAGTTATGTGCTGATCTATTTCCCACTGATCCTGGGTAGCATCTGCACTTTTGCGCTTCCTCTTTCCTACGAGAAGTACGAAGGCTTTAACCATGTTACCGGTTGGGCTTTAAACGTCTGCTACGGCGTATTGGTCTTCTATGTTTTCTTATGTATCTTTCTCTTATTCCGTCATCGAAATGACAGGAACATCGGAAAGGGACTTGCCATTACCATGGCCCTTGTGGTAGCGCTGATCATTGCCGTGGTGGAGAATTTCTATCCACTGTCGAGAATGATGTGTCTGGCAACCACCATCATGGATCTGGCTATCTTTTTCACCATTGTTAATCCCGATATCCGATTGATGGAGAAAATGCGGGATGAGAAGGAACGAGCAGATGATGCCAACCGTGCAAAGGATGACTTTTTATCCCAGATGTCCCAGGAGATCCGAACCCCTATCAATGCGGTCTTGGGTCTCGATGAGATGATCCTTCGGGAGAGTAGAGAAGATAAGACCCGGTATTATGCATCGGATATCAAGAGTGCCGGTCAGGCGCTTTTGTCCACCATCAATGACATCCTGGATTATTCAAAGATCTCCGATGGTAAGATAGAACTGATGGATGCCGGGTATGACCTGATGAAGATGCTCTCGAATCTGTCTCTTCTGACGGAATCCAGGGCGACGGAAAAGGGATTGGACTTTGTGATGGATATCAACCCCGAGATCCCGCGCTATCTGGTGGGGGATGAGCTTCGGATCCGTCAGGTGGTCATCAACCTTTTGACTAATGCGGTGAAGTACACCGAAAAAGGCAGAGTGGAGCTGCGGATGGATTTTGAAGAAGCCGGTAGCGATCACATATACTTAAAGATCGAAGTCAACGATACAGGCATTGGTTTTTCCGAAGAGGATAAAGAAAAGGTACTGGCTCCCTTCGAACACGTAGCCGGCAAAGAGGATCAAAATGCCGAAGGCATAGGACTTGGCATGAGTATCGTGGTAAATCTCTTAAAACTCATGGGAAGTCAGCTTCGGATCGAGAGTGCCCCCGGAATGGGAAGTGCATTTTCCTTTACGGTGCTTCAGGAGATCCGGAAGCGTACGCCCATCGGCAAAGTGCATTTTGAGCACTTTAAATCAAAGGTACAAAACGAAGAGTATCGTGCTTCCTTTACGGCGCCTAATGCTAGGATCCTGGTGGTGGACGACGTACCTACCAATAATCTGATCATCAAGGGTCTTTTGGAACCTACCCAGATCGTCATCGATGCAGTCACCTCCGGAAAGGAGGCACTGGCGCTTTTGGAGCAAAGGAAGTATGACCTTTGTCTGTTTGATCATCTGATGCCGGAGATGGACGGCGTGACGTTATATAAGAACATGGAGAATTTAGGGAATGACCTGAATCGCACCACGCCGGTGGTGATCGTTACGGCCAACGCCATGGCCGGATCCCGCGCCCACTATGTGGAACTCGGTTTTACGGATTATCTGGACAAGCCCATTGACGGAACGGAATTGGAGAGAACCGTCAGAGATTATCTGCCCAGGGAAAAGGTGATCGACGCGCAGATATAATTGCGAAATCATAATAGAAGGAGAATACATAAAAAATGAAAGACAAACTTCTGGAAATTCAAAAGAAGGCTTTTTCGGAGATTGAAAATGCGGCGGAATTATCTGTCTTAAACGACGTCCGCGTCGCCATCCTCGGAAAGAAGGGGGAGATGACAGCCATATTAAAGGGTATGAAGGATGTTTCCCCGGAGGAGCGGCCGAAGGTGGGAGCCATGGTCAATGAAGCCAGAGAGGCCATCGAGGCAAAACTGCTTGAAGCAAAGCAAAAGCTGGAAGCTAAAGAGATGGAACTGAAACTGGCTACGGAGACCATCGATGTGACCCTGCCGGCGAAAAAGAACAAGATCGGCCATCGCCATCCCAATACCATCGCTTTGGAAGAAGTGGAAAAGATCTTCGTAGGTATGGGCTATGAGGTAGTGGAAGGCCCGGAAGTGGAACTGGATTATTATAACTTTGAAGCATTGAACATTCCTGCAAATCATCCCGCAAAGGATGAACAGGATACCTTCTATATCACAAAGGATATCCTCCTTCGTACCCAGACATCTCCCGTACAGGTGCGTCAGATGGAACGTGGCAAGCTGCCCATCCGTATGATCGCTCCGGGCAGAGTGTTCCGGTCGGATGAAGTGGATGCCACCCATTCTCCCTCCTTCCACCAGATCGAGGGCATGGTGATCGATAAAGATATCACCTTTGCGGACTTAAAGGGTACGCTACAGGAATTTGCTAAAGAGATGTTTGGAGAGGATACGAAAGTTAAATTCCGTCCCCACCATTTTCCTTTTACGGAGCCCTCTGCGGAAATGGATGTCACCTGTTTCAAATGCAAAGGAAAGGGCTGCCGTTTCTGTAAAGGTGAGGGCTGGATCGAGATCTTGGGTTGCGGTACCGTACATCCGAAGGTTTTAAAGATGAGCGGTATCGATCCGGAAGAGTATTCCGGATTTGCATTCGGACTGGGACTTGAGAGGATCGCGCTGTTAAAATATGAGATCGATGACATGCGGCTTTTATATGAAAATGATGAGCGCTTCTTAAGCCAGTTTTAATACCAAAAGAATCTGAGATTGATAGGAGAATAAAGATGAAAACCTCATTGAAATGGATCAAAGCGATGGTGCCCGGCATGGAGGACGTGACACCGCAGGAATATATGGACGCCATGACACTGTCCGGCTCGAAGGTGGAATTTTTCGAGGAAATGGATGCCGATCTGGATCGGATCGTAGTGGGACAGATCAAGGAAGTAAAGCCCCATCCGGATGCGGACAAACTGGTGATCTGCCAGGTGGATGTGGGAAGCGAAGTCCTGCAGATCGTAACCGGAGCGCCCAATGTAAAGGAAGGAATGAAGACCCCGGTGGTTTTAGACGGCGGTAAAGTGGCAGGCGGCCACGACGGCACAAAGACCCCCGGCGGCGTTAAGATCAAAAAAGGAAAACTCCGTGGCGTGGAAAGTTTCGGTATGATGTGCTCCATCGAAGAGTTGGGCTCTAACCGTGATATGTTTCCGGAAGCACCGGAAGACGGACTCTATGTGTTTGGCGAGGATGCGCCCGTGGGGGAAAGTGCCGTTAAGGTCCTGGGATTAGACGACGTGGTGGTGGAATATGAGATCACTTCCAATCGTGTGGACTGCTATTCCGTCATGGGTATCGCCCGGGAGGCGGCAGCTACCTTCCGAAAGGACTTTGTACCGCCCTTGGTGAAGGAAACCGGTAATGCAAAGAATGTCAATGACTTTATCTCCGTAGAGATCGAAAACTCTGATCTGTGTAAGCGCTACACCGCTCGTGTGGTGGAGAACATTAAGATCGCTCCCTCTCCCCAGTGGATGCAGCAGAGACTCCGTGCCCAGGGGATCCGCCCTATCAACAACATCGTGGATATCACAAACTACGTGATGGAAGAGTACGGACAGCCTATGCATGCCTATGACTTAGATACCATCGCAGATCATAAGATCATTGTCCGGAATGCTTCAGCCGGCGAGAAATTCGTCACTTTGGACGGACAGGAGCATGAGATGGATGAGACCATGCTGATGATCTGCGACGGAGAAAAAGCTGTGGGTATCGCAGGTATCATGGGTGGCGAGAATTCCATGATCACCGATGATGTAAAGACCATGCTGTTTGAGTCTGCCTGCTTTGACGGAACCAACATCCGCCTTTCCGCAAAGAAACTGGGAATGCGTACGGAGGCTTCCGGTATCTTTGAAAAGGGCCTGGATCCCAACAATGCCATCGAGGCAATGAATCGCGCCTGCCAGCTCATTGAAGAACTGGGGGCAGGAGAAGTGGTAGGGGGCGTAGTGGACGTTTACCCTGTGAAAAAGGAACCCATCACTCTTCCTTTTGAGCCGGAAAAGTATAACCGCATGCTGGGAACCGATGTTTCCACAGAGGAGATGCTTTCCTACTTTAAGCGTCTGGAACTGGAAGTCAGTGCGGATCAAAAAGAGGTAAAGATCCCCACCTTCCGTCAAGATCTGTTATCCTATGCGGATCTGGCAGAGGAAGTGGCACGTTTCTTCGGATATGACAAGATCCCTACCACGTTACCCAGCGGCGCAGCCACTGCAGGTAAGATCTCTTATAAGATGACCATCGAGGGAATCGCCAGAGATGTGGCAGAGTATTGTGGTTTTTCCCAGGCATATAACTACTCTTTTGAAAGCCCGAAGGTGTTTGACAAATTACTCTTGGATCCGGAGGACAAGGCCAGAGAGGCCATTGTGATCTCCAATCCTTTGGGAGAGGATTTTTCCATCATGCGTACCCTTTCCTTACACGGTATCCTGTCGTCTCTGGCAACGAACTTTAACCGGAGAAACAAGGATGTACGCCTCTATGAACTGGGGAATGTCTATTTGCCCAAGGCACTTCCCATCACAGAGCTTCCCGAAGAGCGGATGCAGTTTACCTTAGGCTTTTACGGAGATGGCGACTTCTATACCATGAAGGGTGTCATTGAGGAGTTCTTGACCCAGGTAGGCATGACGAAAAAGATCACCTACGATCCCCGGTCCGGCAGAAACTATCTCCATCCGGGACGTCAGGCAAATATCGTATATGACGGAGTTGTCATCGGATTTTTGGGACAGGTACATCCTCTGGTGTGTGCGAATTATGACATGAAGGCCGAGGTTTATGCAGCGGTTCTGGATATGCCCTATATCGTGGAGATGTCTTCCTTCGAAAAGAAATATACCGGCATTGCCAACTTCCCTGCCGCTACCCGGGATCTTTCCATGGTGGTACCCAAGGACGTTTTGGCCGGTGACATCGAGGAAGTATTCGATAAAAAGGGCGGCGCGTATTTAGAGAGCTACGAACTTTTTGATATCTACGAGGGAGCCCAGGTGAAACTGGGGCATAAATCCATGGCCTATTCTCTGGTGTTCCGTGCAAAGGATAAAAACCTTTCCGAAGAGGATATTACCCAGGCAATGGATCGCATCCTAAAAGGCTTAAAAGAACTTGGAATCGAACTTCGTGCATAGAGGATCTGACATGACACAAATCGGAATGCGGGTGGAAGATTATGACTACGAACTTCCGGAGGAACTGATCGCACAGGATCCGCTTGAAAAAAGGGATGAATCCCGATTAATGGTTTTAAACAGAGAAAGCGGCGATGTAACCCATCGCCACTTTTATGATGTGAAGGAGTACTTAAGAGCAGGGGACTGCCTGGTGCTTAATAACACGAAGGTGATCCCGGCCCGTCTTCTGGGAAAAAAGGAAGATACCAACGCTGCGGTGGAGATCCTTCTGTTAAAACGACGAGAAGGAGATGTGTGGGAGACTCTGGTACGACCCGGGAAAAAATGCCGGATCGGTGCCCGCTTTGTGTTCGGTGACGGCCTTTTACGGGGAGAGGTAATTGATATCATAGAAGAGGGAAACCGTTTGGTCCGGTTTTCCTATGACGGGATATTTGAAGAGGTATTGGACCGACTGGGAGAGATGCCTCTGCCACCGTATATCACCCATAAGCTGGCGGATAAAAACCGTTATCAGACCGTATATGCCAAATACGAAGGAAGTGCAGCAGCTCCTACGGCTGGGCTTCACTTTACAAAGGAGCTCTTAAAAGAGGTGGAAGCCATGGGGGTCCGTATCGCCCAGGTGACACTGCATGTGGGACTGGGAACCTTCCGGCCCGTAAAGGTGGATAATATCTTGGATCACCATATGCACTCCGAGTTTTATGAGATCAATCAAGAAGCCTGTGATATCATTAATGAGACAAAGAAAAAGGGGGGACGGGTGATCTCTGTAGGGACCACCAGTACCAGAACCTTAGAGGCAGCAGCAGATAAAAGGATCGATGGCGAAAAGGAGATCCTTTTACCGGGGAGCGGAAACACACAGATCTTTATCTATCCGGGGTACGAGTTCAAGGTGATCGATGGACTCATCACCAACTTCCATCTGCCGGAGTCCACGCTGATCATGCTGGTGTCGGCTTTTGCGGGGAGGGAGCATGTGCTTTCGGCTTACGAGAAAGCGGTAAAGGAGCGGTACAGATTCTTTTCCTTTGGGGATGCGATGCTGATCCTATGATATAAAACACGAAAGGGAGATCATTTTTCGGGGAAAGTAGTATAATCATTAAAAATTGCGCTGATAACAGGAAGACTTGACTATGACTATGATCAAAAAGATTTTCTACAACGACGTTAAAAATTTATTCAAAAGCTTATTTGCACTCATCATAGCGGTAGGTGTTTGCTTTTTGCCGGCTCTTTATGCTTGGTGCAATATCTATTCCAACTGGGATCCCTACGGAAACACCGGGAATTTAAAGATGGCGGCGGTTTCCCTGGACAAAGGATATCTGACCGATGAGGGAGAAATGGAAAATGTGGGGGACGAAATCATCGAAAACCTGCATGAGAACGACAAGATCGATTGGCAGTTCGTGGAAACGGAAGAGGAAGCCAAAGAAGGAGTAGAAAGCGGTAAGTATTACGGTGCCGTGGTGATCGCCGAGGACTTTTCCTACAGCATGTATAATGTGTTTTTGGAAGGCGTGGAGAAGCCCCAGCTGATCTTTTACCAGAACCAGAAGAAAAACCCCGTAGCCACCAAGATCTCCGATACGGTGGTGGAGACCCTGCAGAACAATATCAATGAAAAATTCGTAAAGGTCATGACTACCACGGTGTTCGAGGATACCAACGATATCATGGAAGACGTGGATGAGGACGGCGGTATCGACAAACTCATCGATCGCCTGAAGGACATCCATCGGGATTTAAATGCTTATGAGGATATCATCGATGTGGCAGTGGCCGGAAACTCTACGCTGGATGCAGCTATCACTTCTGCCTCCGGTGATGTAAACGAGATGGCTTCCGACGCTTCCAACGGGGCGAAGAGCTTTGCTTCCACGGAAGCGACCATGAAAAAGACCCAGGACGTTTTAAGGGATTACAGCGATCAGGTGGATGACACCATGGATATCGTGGATAAATCCTTAAAGGATATTCAAAAGACTCTGGATAAGGGGATCTTTTCCGGTAGTACCGATGAGGCCACGGCAGCGGTGACCAATCTGGTGAATGATACCAATACGTTGGTGCTGACGCTACAGGCGCTAAACGCATCCATGAACGAGCAAGCTGCGGCGCAGATCGGTGTGGAATCCGTCACCAAAGCTTCCGACGATGTGAACAGCCTGTTGCAGACAGCTCTTATGATGCAGACAACCGTAGTCAGTCTCCAGACGGATTATGAGGCTTCAAAGATCAACCGCAGTGTTAAGAGCGCAGAGGATACTGCATCGGAATACATCGGTGAGATCCGTTCCTATACGGATAATATGAGTTCTCTCTTTACCAGATCTCTGGTACCGGAGATCAGTGCAGCCTTGGATTCCTTAAACAGCATCGTGGATTCCGCCGAGACACTGATGCACAACATGAGTGAAACACTGTACGGCATGGATGACGTATTTTCGTCTTTGCATGAGTCCGTGAATGCCGGTAATCAAAGCTTGAGCGATACCAAGGAAGCCATCCGTCTTCTGTCCGAAAAACTGGAAGAAGTTATAGAAGAAGTGGATAAGGTGGCGGACGATGAAAAGATGGAAAAGCTCTTTGATATGCTTTCCGGAGATCCGGAGCTGTACGGAGAATTCTTCTCTGAGCCGGTACAGATCGAGACCAATGCCATCTACCCCGTGGAGAACTACGGGTCAGCCGTTACGCCGTTTTATACCGTGCTGGCCATCTGGGTAGGTGCTCTGATTCTGACCGCCATTATTAAGGTACATCCCAATCGGGCGAAGTTTCCCGAAGCGAGAGAGTATGAACTCTTCTTCGGACGATACGCCATATTTTTTGTCATGGGGCAGCTGCAGACGCTGATCACGGTGCTGGGTGATTTTTATCTCTTGCATGTGCAGTGCATCCATCCCTTTATGTTCTGGGCGGCATCCGCTGCCACCAGTCTGGTCTTTTCGCTGTTGATCTACGCTTTGGTTTTGGCCTTTGGCGATGTGGGAAAAGCGCTGGCAGTGGTGATCGTGGTACTGCAGATCGCCGGTTCCAGCGGAACCTATCCCATCGAACTTTTGCCGGAGTTTTTCCAGAAGGTCTATATCTTCTTCCCCTTCCCCTATGCCATCAATGCCCTGCGGGAATGCGTAGCCGGAGTATATGAGAACGACTATCTGATCTATCTGTTACAGCTTTCCCTGTTTATCGTGGTAGCGCTTGCCATCGGCATCTGGATCCGGAAGCCTTTTGCACCCGTCAATCACTACATGGAAAAACGTATGGAAGACACAGAGATGATGTAGAAAGCAGGTGGAAAAAGCGATGGATTATAAGAACGCATACGAAAAATACGTACAGATGCAGATGGGGGTCCATGAAGCAAACCAAAAGCGGATCCGGGTAGGTCTGAAGGTGAATATTTTCTTGCCCCTGGTATTCTTGTTTTTAAGTTTTGTGACCAACGGTTCCAAACTGGTGTTTTTGATCCTGTGGATCGTTTCCCTGTTTGGGATCGCAGCTTATCTCATTTACGTGGAGTACATGGATTACAAATTGCAGGAGCAGCTGGCGGATTTTAACGGAGAGAAGGATGAAATCCGGCCGGCACTCATCGGTGCCAATGTGGAGGCTGCGGAGGAGCAGATCTCCCATCGGATCGATCGGATCGATGATATCATCGAGGAAAGCCGTCAGAAGGTGGCGGAAAAGATAGAAAGCATTATAGACAGCGACTCGGAAGCAAAGCCGGAAACGAAGGAGAAGGACAATGACTAATATCTTGAGGATTTTCGTTTCGGATTTTAAACGAATATGGACAAATGTAGTGGCGGTGGTGGTGATCATCGGACTCTCCGTGATCCCCAGCCTCTATGCCTGGTTCAACATCTTATCCAACTGGGCACCCTATGAAAAAGAGGCGACAAGCCAGCTTTCCGTTGCCGTGGCCACTTCGGACCGGGGTACGGAGATCGAAGGCATGGAGATCAATCTCGGACAGGTGGTGGTGGATAACTTAAAGAGCAATGACAGCATTCATTGGGAGTTTTACGATACTTCCTACGAGGCCATCAAGACCGTGGAAAGCGGAGACTGCTATGCTGCCCTGGTGGTGGATGTGACCTTTACCGAGGATATGATGTCCTTTATCAGCGGGAACTTAAATAACCCGAGGATCTCCTATTATGAAAATGAAAAGAAGAATGCCATCGCACCGAAGATCACGGGAAAGGTAAAGACCACGGTGCAGGAGGAAGTGAACAAAGCCTTTGTCAGCACCTTAGCGGAGGCGCTTCTTCGGGCCAGTGCCTATGTGACGGCAACGGATACCGATTCCTCCGGAACAGTGACGGATTCAGCCATCGGCAGAATGCGGACCTTAGATTCGGATCTGTCCGTCAGCATCAGTATGATGAATTCATATATCAGCCTGATGGATGCGGCAGGGTCTCTCATGGATGCAGCGAAAAGCGTGACGGAAGAAGTGGATTATATCGAAGACAACAGCCGGGCCATGATGGATGCGGCGGAAGTGGCTGCGGATGCGGCGAAAGATTCCACCGTTACCATCGGCGAGATGGCAGATATGTCCATGGTGGATCTGGATTCCCTGTTAGTATCTTTGGAGAGGATCCTGGATGCTTCCGCAAAAGCCATGGATGACACCGGAGCCCTTACGAAAAAGCAGGCCGAGACTTTAAAGACCGCCATTCTGTCAGCCTGCACCGCTTACATGAACGTCAGCGGAAATATGAAAGGGAAATACACAAAGGAAGTGGACGAAAAGATCAATCTGGTGACGACTTACTTTGTTGAGCTTTACAATACGGCGGATGAGTTGGAAAATGTTTCCCAAAACAGCTCGAAGGAGACGAAAAAACTCTTAAAGACCACCAAGTCCAATGTGGCCGAATGTCGAAAGGATATAAAGCAGTTAAAGAAGAGTTATCATAATGCGGTATCCCCCCAGTTGGATAAGACCTTCGCAGAGGTGGAGAGTTCCCTGCGGGAGGTGGAAAGCCTCTTAAATCACGGTAACAGCGGTATTCATCGGCTGTCCGGTCTTTTGGAGAGTTATCCGGATCTTTTGGGCCTCGGAAAGGATCAGCTCATCAATACCAGAGATGAGATCGTTTCTATGCAAAAAGATTTGGAGAAGCTCATTGCGGACATGGAAGACATGCAGCAGAATGACCAGTATCAGATGTTATTAAAACTGGTGGAGACGGATCCCCAGATCATCTCGGACTTTGTTTCCAGCCCCGTAGATCTGCAGCAGGAATCCTTGTATGCCATTGAGAATAACGGATCGGCTACAGCACCCTTTTATATCATCCTGTCCATTTGGGTAGGGGCGCTGATCATGGTAGCCATCATCCATACCAAGGTAAAGCCCATTGAAGGAGTGACAAACCTAAAGACCTATGAGGAATTCTTCGGACGATATCTGGTGTTCTTTTTGGTGGGACAGTTACAGACCTTGATCACGGTTTTAGGAGCCCAGTTCTTTGTGGGTATCCAATGTCAGCATCGGTTTTTATTCTGGCTGGCCTGCTCAGTCACAAGCTTTGCCTTCACGCTGCTTTTGTATGCCCTCACCTATGCCTTTGAGGCAGTGGGAGAGGCCATTGCTGTGGTACTGATGGTACTGCAGGTTGCGGGGAGCGGCGGTACCTTCCCGGTGGAGGTCTTGCCGAAGCTCTACCAGGTGATGTACGGATATATGCCCTTTGCCTACGGAATGAACGCAGCGAGAGAGTGCATCGCGGGGATGTTCCGATCCGATTATTGGATGTATCTGTCAGGACTTTTGGTATATGTGGCTGTGGCGCTTTTCATCGGTCTGGTGATCAGTATTCCCTGTAAGAAAATGAATCTGATGATAAAGGAGAGTACGGAAAAAACCGATCTTTTGCTATGATGGTGTACTTCGTGCTATAATACCCGTTGCTTATGAGTATAGATTCTATCTGTTTTTCAAAATTACATATTTTTTTCCGTCACGTAGGACAGAGTTTTTCCCTCTTTGGTATTGACGTGGCCTATTACGGCGTTGTCATCGCCTGCGGTATGGTGATCGCCGGTGCTTTCGTTCTGTACGATGCCAACCGAAAGGGGCAGGTCTATGATGATTATCTGGACGTTCTGATCTGGGGGCTGATCGTGGGGATCTTCGGAGCCAGGGCCTACTATGTGATCTTTTCCTGGGAAGAATACCGGGGACATCTTTTGGATATCTTAAATTTCCGGCAGGGAGGACTTGCCATCTACGGCGGCATTTTGGGCGGCATCATCGGCGCTATTATCGTCTGTCGATATAAAAAGATGCATTTCTTTGACGTGGCGGATTCTGTCTGCATGGGTCTCTTGATCGGACAGCTTTTCGGTCGCTGGGGAAATTTCTTTAACCGGGAAGCCTTCGGCGGATATTACGACGGGCTTTTGTCCATGCAGATCCCGGTGGATGCGGTGCGTGATCTGTCGGATGTCACGCCGGAGATGATGGACCATCTGGTTGAGATGGACGGGATCTCCTTTATCAGCGTGCATCCCACGTTTTTATACGAAAGTCTGTGGAATTTGGGCGTTTTTTTGATTTTGTTTTTCCTTCGGAGAGATAAAAAGTTCGACGGACAGATCTGGTTTATGTATCTGGCACTGTACGGTGTGGGACGGATCTGGGTCGAGTCCCTGCGGACGGATCAGTTAAAGATCCCGGGGACTTTTATTCCGGTCTCCATGGCCCTGTCCATGGTCCTGATCCTGATCTCCGCTGTTTATCTCATCATCCACTATGTGATGTACAAAAAAGGAACTGCTGTAAAATATGCCAATGGGAGAAAAGAGAATGCTAAGTGAAAATATCAAAAAACTGGTTTGCTATGGTGTGCGAAGCGGTCTGATGCCGGAATGCGAAAAAACATACGCCACCAACCTGTTGCTGGAGTGCTTCAAAGAAGACGAATACGAGGACGTGCCCTGTGATACGGAGCATATCGATCTGGAAGAAGTATTAAAAGACCTTTTGGACGAAGCGGTACAAAGAGGGATCATCGAGGACAGTATCGTCTATCGGGATCTTTTTGATACCAAGCTGATGAATTGCCTGACGCCCCGACCGGCGGAGGTGCAGAGAGTCTTTAAGGAAAAGTATGCCATATCTCCACAGGAGGCAACCGATTATTTTTACGAGCTCTCCCGGGCCAGCGATTACATCCGCACCTATCGGGTAAAGAAGGACCTAAAGTGGACGGTGGATACGGACTATGGCACGCTGGATATCACGGTGAATCTGTCCAAGCCCGAGAAGGATCCGAAGGCCATTGCCGCAGCAAAGAATGCACCGCAATCCGCCTACCCGAAATGCCTTCTTTGTATGGAAAACGAAGGGTATGCCGGACGAGTGAACCATCCGGCCAGAGAGAATCACCGGATCATCCCCATTACCGTAAACGACAGTGCCTGGGGATTTCAGTATTCCCCCTACGTATATTATAACGAGCACTGTATCGTATTTAACGGGCAGCACACTCCCATGAAGATCGAAAAGGCAACCTTTATCAAACTCTTTGATTTTGTAAAGCTCTTTCCTCATTACTTCCTGGGCTCCAATGCGGATCTGCCTATTGTGGGAGGTTCCATTTTAAGTCATGATCATTTCCAGGGCGGGCACTATACTTTTGCCATGGAACGGGCTCCCATCATCGAAAACTTTACGATAAAAGGATATGAGGACGTGACCTGCGGTATCGTAAAGTGGCCTCTTTCCGTGATCCGTCTCCAGTGTAAGGATGAAAGGCGCATCATAGATCTGGCGGATCATATCCTGCATGCCTGGAGAGGATACACCGACGAGGAGGCTTTTGTCTTTGCGGAGACGGATGGAGAACCGCATAATACCATCACGCCTATTGCCCGGATGCGGGGAGAACTCTTCGAACTGGATCTGGCCCTTCGTAATAACATCACCACCGAGGAGCACCCTCTGGGGGTATATCATCCCCATGAGAAATTGCATCACATCAAAAAGGAGAACATCGGTCTCATCGAGGTCATGGGTCTTGCGGTGCTTCCTTCCCGCCTGAAGACAGAACTGGAGGATCTGGCGGAGGCTATTCTTTCCGGTGCTGATCTAAGAGTCGATGAAAACCTCGCAAAGCATGCGGACTGGGTAGACGGTTTCAAAGGAAACTACACCATCACAAAGGACAATGTGGAGGAGATCCTAAGGACAGAAGTGGGGAAGGTCTTCTGCGAAGTGTTGGAAGATGCCGGGGTCTATAAGTGCACCGAAAAGGGGCTTTCGGATTTCCGAAAGTTTATTGCCACACTGTGATGATAAAAAAGTAAATGTGTTAAATATTTGTCATATATATGAAAAAGACAATTCGGTTGAATTGTCTTTTTTTGTGGAAAATAAACAATATTTGAATTGAATTATTACTTTAAGAGATATATAATTCTCAAGTAAAACATATTTTAAAAAACTTGTAGAGGAGGAGTTAAATATGTTGTTTCAACTTTATGACGGTCATGCTGTTACCAGCCTGATCGGATGGGTGTGCGTGTTTGCCGGTCTGATTATCATGAACGAGATCGGTCGTCGCACCAAGTTCGGCGGTATTCTGATCTTTGTGATCATTCCCGCCATTCTTACTGTTTACTTCATCGCAGCTCATATGGGCGCATTCGGTGGGGCAAACAATCCGACAGTTGCATACATGGACGGATGGTTCCATTACTTCAAGCTTTATGCAGCTGACATCGGATGTGTCGGTTTCATGATGATCAAGTACAAAGAGGGACTTGGTAAACAGGAGTGGTTCAAATGGTGGCCCTGGTTCATCGTTGCCGCAAACATCATGATCGCTAACGTTTCCGACCTTGAGTCCGCTTTCGCAGCTCGCGGTATTACCGGAGACTTCTCCGGTGCATGGTGGGCTTCCAACGAAGGTGTATTCATCTACGGTGGTTGGTGGAATATCTTAAACTTCCTTGCAGGTATGATCAACATCTTCTGTATGACAGGTTGTATCAAGCTTTACACCTCCAAGGACAAGGCAGATATGCTCTGGCCCGACATGACCATCTGGTTCATCATTGCCTATGATGTATGGAACTTCGAGTATACTTACTTAAATCTTCCTACACATACATGGTACTGTGGTGTTGCTCTTTTACTTGCTCCTACATTTGCAAATGCATTCTGGAACAAGGGAGGATGGATCCAGAACCGTGCAAACACACTGGCTATCTGGTGTATGTGGGCACAGGTAGTGCCGTTGTTCCAGCTTGACTGGGTACCGGCTGCACTGCCCAGCGTATACGGCGGAGCTTCCGAGGCCGGCGTTACCACCATGGATCTGTATTCTCAGGCCATCGCACTTTACAATGCAGGCCAGGGTAAGACCGTTGCAGCTAACCAGGCCATCGAGGCGATGGGCATCACAGCTGATCCCAAGGCACAGGGCGTGGTTGCCATCGCAGCACTTGTTGCCAACGTGATCTGCATCACCGTGATCATCACCCGTTCCATCAAGATGGGTAAGAATCCTTATTCCAACAACGTATTCGAAGGAACCAAGGATTTCGACGAGGCTATGGCTCGTGCAGAGTAATCCTTACAGATTACGAAAGATCTTTACAGAGAGACTCGCAGAAATGCGAGTCTCTTTTTTTGCGTTTTTTGCCACAAGGTCGTTCTCGGCATTTCATACAAAACCGACGGGTTTATTTTGTGTGTTGTGTCGGTTTACACAGATGCCGGCAGGATGATACAATGATGGAAACTGATAATATATTTTTTAGTTTCCTAAAGCAATTCAGTTTCCATGAAAGCATCACGAAATATGGGATTTTTAGTGGAAACGATTTTTCAGTTTTTAGTGTACTGATCGCAAAGAGGGTATGGCAGGGACAGTAAGATGGAGGAGTTAAAGACAAAGATCATCGAAGGTGCGCTGGAGGTCTATCGAAAGAAAGGCGCAAAGTTTACCATGGATGATTTGGCAGCAGAGCTGGGCATGAGTAAAAAGACGATCTACGTCATCATTCCAGACAAGCGGACACTGTTTACGGACATGGTTAATTACACCTTTGACGCCATTAAAAAGGGAGAAGAGGAAGTGATGAACCGTCCCGGGCTTTCCGTGGAAGAAAGGCTGCGGGCGATCCTGGGAGTGATGCCGGACAAGGTCAGGGGGATCGATTTTACGCAGATCTATGCCGTAAAAGACAAATATCCGGAAGCATACCGGATGATCACAAAACGACTGGAAAGCGGATGGGAGATGACTATACGCCTCCTAAACCAGGGGATCGAAGAAGGGGTTTTCCAACCGGTGGATGCGACGGTATTCCAGATGATATTTGAGGCTTCTTTGGAGCGATTCTTAAACGGAAACGAATTAAAGACCAATCACATCAAATACATGGATGCCTTACATCAGCTGGTGGATATTCTGATCGACGGCATCAGAGTGAGAGAGTAAGTAAAGGAGAAGGGTTTTGAGTAAACGGATCTATTTTGACAGGGGATGGAAATTTCATGAGATTTTTTCTCAGGAGATGATCCAAGGGATGGTAGTAGGCGGCAGTGAAGTATGTCTGCCCCATACCACAAAGGAAGTACCATTTCATTATTTTGATGAAAGTGAATACCAGATGGTCTGCGGATACCAGCGGATCATCCATGCAGACGAGGATTGGAACGGAAAGCGTCTGCTGTTGACATTTGATGCCATCGGACATCAGAGCGAAGTCTATTTAAACGGGAAGAAAATAAAAGAGCATTTCTGCGGATATACCGCTTTTACCATTGATATCTCCGAAGTGCTGCGCTATGGCGAAGACAACCTTTTGACTGTAAAGGTAAATTCCCGGGAGGATATCGATCAGCCGCCTTTCGGTTTTGTCATCGATTATATGACCTTCGGCGGGATCTATCGGGATGTCTATCTGGACATTAAAGATCCGGTCTATATGAAGGATGTTTTTTTGATGCCCCATGTGGATGAGGGCATCAGTACCCGTGGAAAGAGCGCGGAGGAGATCTCCGCCATGGAAGTTCCGGGAAGTTTAAATACGGTGATTGCCCTTTCCGATGAGGCAAAAAAACTGGCGGCAGAGCGAAAGCTCATGGTGCGCCAGACCTTAAATGACAAGCAGATCTCCGAACAGCCCTTAGGGGATAACGGAGTGACAAAAACGCTAGCCGGTGATGTGCGTCTCTGGGACGTGGAAAGCCCCACTTTGTACCAGATGACCACAGAGCTTTTGATAGATGGAAATGTGGTGGATTCCAATATCACCATGATCGGTTTCCGGAGTGCGGTATTTAAAAAGGACGGTTTTTACTTAAACGGACGCAAGTTAAAACTCCGGGGGTTAAACCGCCATCAGAGTTATCCTTATGTAGGTTATGCCATGCCTGAGAGCATGCAGCGTCATGATGCGCGGATCCTTAAAAGGGAGTTGGGGTTAAATGCGGTCCGGACTTCCCATTATCCTCAGTCCCATTATTTTATTGATGAATGCGATCGCCTAGGACTACTGGTATTTACGGAGATCCCCGGCTGGCAGCACATCGGTGGAGAGGCCTGGAAAGACATTGCCGTGAATAACACAAAGGATATGGTGGAGCAGTACAGGAATCACACATCCATCATCCTCTGGGGTGTCCGCATTAATGAATCTCCGGATGACGACGAATTCTACAAGCGGACCAATGAGGTGGCCCATAAACTGGATCCTACCCGTCAGACCGGCGGCGTGCGCTGCAATAAAAAAATGAACCTTTTGGAGGATGTCTATACCTACAATGATTTCTCCCACAGCGGAGATAACCCCGGTTGTGAACCCAAGAGCAATGTCACGCCGGATATGGAAAAAGGATATTTCATATCCGAGTATAACGGACATATGTACCCCACAAAAACCTTTGACTGGGAAGAACACCGGATGGCGCATACCCTGCGTCACGCCCGGGTCTTAAATGATGTGGCAAAGGAAGAGGATATCGCCGGAAGCTTCGGCTGGTGCATGTTCGATTACAACACCCACAAGGATTTTGGTTCCGGTGACAGGATCTGCTATCACGGCGTGATGGATATGTTCCGAAATCCCAAGATGGCTGCCTCCATCTACGCAGCCCAGGGAGAGGAGGAACCGGTTCTGGAAGTGACCTCTTCCATGGATATCGGAGAACATCCCGCCTCGGTCCGGGGAGACACTTATATGATCTCCAATGCGGATTCCATCCGTATGTATAAAAACAACGTTCTGATCAAGGAATACGATACGCATTCGGATCTCTATCCCAATCTGGCCCACGGTCCGGTGATGATCGATGACCTCATCGGAGATGAGATGAAAAAGAACGAGGGCTATTCCGATCACAAGAACGATCTGGTAAAGATCTGCCTGAACGAGACAGCCATCCACGGCTATAAAATGTCACCAAAGGTTGCTTGGGCGGCAGCACGACTGGTTTTGTTCCATGGTATGAAGCCAAATGATGCGGTGGATCTCTTCCAGAGATACATCGGCGATTGGGGCGGAGAGTCAAAGGAATACCGGTTTGATGCCATTAAGGACGGAAAGGTTGTTAAGTCCGTGGTGAAAGCTCCCATGACAAAGGTGCAGCTGGGTGTGGATGTAAGTTCTACCAATCTTTTGGAGACCAATACCTATGATGTGGCAGAGGTCCGTGTCATTGCTACGGATGAGCATACTAACCTGTTAAACTTCTTTGAGGAGTCACTGGTCCTGGAAACGGAAGGACCCATCGAGATCATCGGTCCCCATGTGGTACCTCTTCGGGGCGGCATGACCGGGGTCTATGTAAAGAGCCGTTTTGAAGAAGGAGATGCTATCCTTCGTATGACTTGTGAGAGCGCAGGAACCGTTGAGATCAATTTCCATGTTGGATTGATGTATAAATAAGGGCTGAGAAAGAGAGGATTATTCATGTCGGAGCGATCAAGGATTATTTTCGGAAATGACCTGGGAGAGGCACAACTGAAAAAAGCAATGAAGACAAAGGCGAAAAGCGCAAAGAAATTCGGTGACGACACCAATGCGAACTATCCCGTACATCTGGAGAAAAATGCTTACATCGGCGACTCCCTGGGAGTGGTAAACGTGCTGGTAGGTGACCTAAAACAAAACGCCCATTTCGACCAGAAAAAGCATCCCGATGGGATGTTGCCGGATCCGGTATGGGACGAGAAAAAGGGCGTCATCATCGGAAACATCCGGATGGGATTCGGACACTATCGTATGTCCATGGCTATGGCCAGTTGTGCCCATCATATGGGATATACCCCCTATTGGATGGATTTGAATTCCTATTACGAGACTACCTGTACAAAGATCATCGGCGCACAAAACGATCTGTATTCCATGGGAAGCCGCCTGTCGAAAAATCCCATCTTTAACAAGTTCGTATGGGAGCCCATGAACTACGAAGGGTTCCGCGCACTGACCTATAATTCCAACGATCAGGCCAATGCGGAACTGATGGCTCCCGTTTATAAGAATGTGCCGAAGGACATTCCGGTAGTATCCACCCACGCGTGGACGGCCCAGGCGGCACTGCATGCGGGAATGAAGCATGTGGTATCCGCAGTCTGCGACAACTGGCCCATGGCCCTTCATTTTGCAGAAGGTTCCATCCATACAGTACAGTGCTTAAATGCCTATATGGGGTATCGGATCTGTAACGGCATGATGAAGGAAAAGGTATGTAAACCCATTCCGCAGGACGAACTGGTCTATACAGGACATTACATCGACCATGAACTGGTGGCAAATATCGAAGCGGACTGCAAGCGTCGTACAGACCGTAAAGCCGCCCAAAAGCCCATGCGTTTCCTTTTGACCATCGGTGGAGCCGGCGCGCAGAAAGAGATCTTTGCTGCGATCATCGAGTATCTCCTTCCCATGATAAAATCCGGCAAAGCGGCTCTGTATGTAAACGTGGGAGATTACAAAAATGTTTGGGACGAGCTTTGTGCGGAAATTCCTGGCATGAAGGAAGTATCCACGGAGCACTTTAATGATTTTGTTGCTACCACAAAGTTTGCTGAAGACGCCATCGACGGCGAAGTAAACGGTATCCACGGCTTTTGGCATGAGAACATCTTTGATGCGGTATACTGTACGAACCTTTTGATGCGCTCTGCCGATGTGTTGGTGACCAAGCCTTCCGAACTGGCATTTTATCCCATCCCCAAGCTGTTTATCAAACGTGTGGGCAAGCATGAGATGTGGGGTGCTATTCATGCGGCAGAGATCGGTGACGGTACGTTAGAGTGCCGGGATATTCCCCATACCTTACAGATGCTGGATATGTTCATGAACACCAGCCTTTTGGATGAGATGTGCGAGCACATCAATGTAAACAATTCCATCGGCCTTTACAACGGTGCTTATAAGGTGATCGAGATCGCCATGGGAATGAAGGATCAACGGTAAAGACGTAAAGATCGTCATAGAAAATAGACAGAAACTGCTATGAAAGATTTAAGGAGGAAATAAAAATGGCAGAAGAAAAAATGAAACTGACCGGAAGCGCCAAGTTGGGCTACGGTCTCGGAGCAGTAGGAAAGGACATGGTCTACATGCTTTCCGCAAGCTATATCCTGTATTATTATCAGGATATCCTGGGGGTAGAAGCATGGATTATGGGTGTGATCCTTCTGGTTGCCCGTGTATTTGACGCGTTCAACGACCCCATCATGGGTGTGCTTGTTGCAAAGACAAAGACCAAATGGGGTAAGTTCCGTCCCTGGCTTTTGATCGGTACCATTACAAACGCCATCATCTTATATCTGATGTTCGCCTGCCCGCCGACTCTGCAGGGCAGCGGCCTGGTAGCTTATGCGGCAGCTTTCTACATCATCTGGGGTGTGACCTATACCATGATGGACAT
>JAIKZU010000068.1 GCA_024681985.1 Lachnospiraceae bacterium
CCTCCTGCAGGTACCATTACCTGCACTTCCACGAAGACCTGGAATCCGCCGATCAAGGATGTGATCAGTATGTAAAAGGTCACCGGAGACAATAGCGGCAGGGTAATGTTTTTAAATTTCTGCCACCCGTTGGCACCGTCGATCTCCGCCGCTTCATAGTAATCTCTGGGGATATTCTGAAGCCCTGCCAGATATAGGATAATGGAGGTTCCCAAGCCTTTCCATGTCATAAATATGATCATGGCGACCTTTACCATCACCTCATCTCCCAACCAGTTGGGGCCGTGATTGCCGGTCAAAAATTTATAGATCGTGTTAAAAAGACCATAGTCGTAATTAAATACCCATGCCCACAGGATGGAGACAGCCACCAGGGATGATACCACAGGCACATAATACATTGTGGTCAACGCCCGCTTTAGTGGCAGCTTTCGGTTCAATCCCATGGCGATGGTAACTCCCAGGATCATGCCGATGGGAATACCGATCATGTAGATCACGGTGTTGGCCATGGATTTCCAGAATTTGGCATCCTGAAAGATCTCAATATAATTTCTGAAGCCTACCAGGTTGCCGAGAAGGGAATTAATACCTGTCCATCGGCTCATGCTGGCGATCACCGCAAACACGATCGGGTAAGCCATAAAGCAAAGAAATCCGATAAAAGGCGCTGCGATAAACAGCCATGCCCATCGTTCCTCTCTCTTTGCCATATCTGACATCTGTACTTTCACCTTTGTTTTTGTCATCTCTAACTCCCTTTTTACATGAGCCCCTTTTCAAGAGAAAAGAGGCTCAATAAAGAATGCTTTATCTCAAAAAGCGATTAGTTAGTAGCGGAATTCTGTAACTCGATGGCATTGTCAAGAGCGCTCTGCATCTCAGGCTCAACTTCGTTTAAGAAATCCTCTACAGTGATGTCCCCTGTCTGGATATTGGTCACGCCCTGCCAGAAAGGATCAAACCACTCTGCATTGTAAGTGTAATCTGTCTCCTGTAAAGCGGCCGCATACTTATCTGTTCCGTCAAAGTATGAGAATAACACATTTACATTTGAGGGGAAGGGCAGTTTACCTGCATTTACCGCATCAACGAACTCACCGTAAGCCAGATCCGTGATATTGGGAAGCTGGATAGACTCTCCGGTGGAAATACCGGATACAGCCTTCTGTCCTTCTTCATCTGTGGAAAGTGCGGAGATAAGCTCTGCAGCCAGTTCCGGATACTCTGTATTGGAAGAAACCGCATATCCTACGGAACCCATCCATGTATGGCTCTTGCCGTCACCGCTGGGACCTACGGGCCATCCGCAAAGGTTCCATTCATAGGGGAAGGTCGCATCATCCATAAACGCTGCCACATCCCAGGTACCGCATGCATAGAAGGCAACCTGTCCGTCCAGCCATCTCTGGTATCCGCCAAGAGCAGTATCCTGCTCTACTGTAGGAGTCACACCATACTTTGTGGTCAGATCCGTGTAGAAAGTAAGGGCTTCCTTTAACTGCTGGTTATTCGCCACATTTACCTTTGTCATATCTTCGTTTAAGAACTTCACACCGTTGGAATACAGATAAGGTGTCATACCAAACTGGTTTGCATTGGCAACGCCCCACTGATCCGTCTCGCCATCGCCATCCTTATCCTTTGTCAATTTCTGGCATACTTCGATGAACTCATCATAGGTATAAGGGTTCTCCGGATCCGGATACTCTAAACCGGCTTCGTCGAACAAGTCCTTGTTATATGCGAATGCAAAGCAGGAAAGATCCTTGGGCAATGCGTACAAACTTCCGGTTCCGGCAGTCTTTCCGTCATAGCGGTAGATTTCCTGTGTCGTACCCCAGGTGCTGGCGATCACGTTACTGTCCACATAATCATCCAAAGCCATGATATATCCGTTGTCTACATAAGAACGAACTGCTGCAGGTCCTACATAGAATACGTCGGGCATATCATTTGCTGTCATGTTGGCTGTCATCTTGGTGTTGTACTCATCCTGGGTAGTTACTTCGAATACCACTTCCTTGATCTCATCGGAATGTGCAGAAACGAAGTCTTCCAATACCTTTTTGTAGATCGCTTTCTCATGATCCTGCATGTATAAGAATACATTTAATGTAGCATCTCCGTTTCCGGTCAGAGAATCGGTGGATACTTCCGCTGCCGCTTCCCCTGCTGCCGCAGCATCTCCTTCGGATGTCTCTCCTGCCTCTTCCGTTGTGGTCACATTACCACAGCCGGCTAGAACGGAAATCCCCATAACAGTTGCCAATAGCATTGACAAAATCTTCTTTTTCATTATTTTCCCTCCTACAATAACCGTAATAATAAAAGAATGAAAATAGTTCGGGTCTGTAAACCCTCCGTTTGATTACACTGTCATTTTAAAACCGAATCCTTTAGAGTGTCAATAATTATTTTAGGTTTTATTAAACTATTTTAGCTTTTCGTGAACTTGCACATAAACGTTAACTAATTTTTGTTAATTAAAACGAAAAGAATTTTATACGATTTCATTGACAGATAAGATACAATGTTTTAAGGAGCTTAAGGGCAGTTAAAATCGTCCCTTTACTCAATCAATAACTTGCATATAAGGAGACTTCATATGATCTATATCACATCTCCGGACGAGAGTCTGGAACTGTTTAAAGTTCTGGGATCCGACGTACGTATTGACATCATCAAACTGTTGTTGAAAAACCATCGGATGAATATGAACGAGATCGCCACGGAGTTAAAAATCACCAACGGTGCCCTCACCAATCACATCAAAAAAATGGAGAATGCCGGTCTGATCCTGATCTCCGGAGAATCCGCCGGCCACGGCAACCAAAAGATCTGCAGTCTGAATCTGGACAAGATTCTCATTGATTTTTCTTCTCCGGAAGCTGCACAAAACGTATATTCCACCAGCATACGGGTGGGACACTACTCCTCCTATCAGGTATACCCTACCTGCGGCATAGCTACCAGCGAAGCTTTGGTAGGAGAAGTGGATGATACCCGCTACTTTGCTCATCCGGATCGTTATAATGCGGATATTCTGTGGTTTACCAAAGGATATGTGGAATATGAGATCCCGAACTTCATCCCCTCAGGGCAGAAGATCACACAGATCACACTTTCCATGGAGATCTCGTCAGAGGCTCCGGGGATCAACAATGTGTGGCCTTCCGACATTACATTTTCCATTAACGACACCGAGATCGGCACCTGGACATCTCCCGGAGACTTCGGCGAGGTGCGAGGGATCTTTACGCCGGATTGGTGGTTTGACAACTGGAATCAATACGGGCTACTAAAGCTCTTGGTCATCAATTCCTCCGGCACCTATATCGACGGTCTTCAGATCTCCGATGCAAATATTGACTCCTTTCATCTGGACTATCGCAGCAAGATCTCTTTCCGTATGGCCGTTAAGGATGACGCCGCCCATGTAGGAGGTCTGACCATCTTCGGATCATCCTTCGGGAATTATGCCCAGGATATCAAGGCGGATATCCATTACGTTCCCATTGCAGATTGATCTATTCCGTTACAGATCCTCTCTTTTCTTTGCCCAAAAGGCCGTCCCGTCTTTGCGAACACCGCAAAGGGCGACGGTCTCTTTTTTTCTTTGCCTGTCAAAGATCATGGTCACCGTCGCTGTTTCTTCATAGGGGCCGTAAGCGATCTTTATGCGGTTTTCTCCTGTCATCTCCCATGTACCGCAAATGGAACAATGTTCGTAATATGCATTTTCTCCCAACTTCATAGGGGTTGCTGTGGAGATTCCCTGGGGGAGCATGGGAACAAGATCGATCCGCTCATAAAAACCGTATAATTCCTCCGGGGAAAAATTGTGCGGCTCCTTCCCCGCATAGATCTCTCCTTCCGTATAAGGCCATCCGTCTTCGGAAAAGAAGAGCCGACGGACCTGCATGGTGGAGGGCTCCGGTGCGGGGGTGAAATTCTTTTCCCGTATATGGCATACCAGAAAATGATCATTCTCCCGGTTTTTTAAAACAGAGTTATGCCCCGGCGCCATA
>JAIKZU010000117.1 GCA_024681985.1 Lachnospiraceae bacterium
TTAAACATCTCCGGTTCTTCATCCTCACATCCGAAGACGATATCCGTTACGATCCCCGAAGCCAAAAGCAGGCTCATACCGCCGCGGGCAAAGACTTCCGCGCTGCCGGTAGCGGCCACCACAGGAAGTTCGATTACCATATCCGCACCGTTTCTTAAAGCCATATCCGCACGGGCATATTTGTCAAACATGGCAGGTTCGCCCCGTTGTACGAAATCCCCGCTCATGACCACGATGACCGCATCCGCATGTAATTTGTTTTTTGCGTAGTTGATCTGGTAGACATGACCGTTATGAAAAGGGTTGTATTCCGCTATGATACCGACTATTTTCATGGCACTTCCTCCTATCTGAATCTTAACACGTTTTGTTTAAAAAAAATACAGATCAAAGGCTGATTATTTGTTGGATTTTGCATATAATGATAAATGTGTCATTTTTTTTGACACGGGTGGCAGATCTGTCACCGGAAAGGGGAAAGATGAAATTTATCGGTTTTGAGGAAGCGAAGGATTCGGATCTGGAATCTTTATTTACAAGAGAACAAATGCTGCTCTTAAAACAGCAGGAGCTAAAGGGCGGCGTATGTGTCATGGCGAGGCAGACCGTAGGCGCCATCGCCTGGCAGAAAAAGGATGACGCCGGAGAGCTTAGATACCTTTATGTTTTGCCGGAGGCCAGAAGATTAGGTGCCGGCAGTCTCCTGGTGGAATCCGCGGTACGACAGATGCGCTCCGCCGGTTTGGAAGAGATCTGCTTTGAATACAGTGATCGGTTTGATCGCACATCTTTCACACCTTTTTTCAACGATATCGGATATGTGACGGAAGATGAGGAGGCCATGTCCACGGAGGATGAGGGAACGATCACCGTGGCTTTTTGCAGACAGAGCATATTGGATATGTAGGGGATGCGAATATGGAAGAATATATGAATAAAACAAAAGCCCAGGAGGAAAGAAAACTGGAGATCAAGACCCTCCTGGGACAGGATGCACAGATACAGGCCGATGCTGTGGATCAAACGATGCAGATGAATCTCTATGATGAGAGTCAGCTGCATGATGATGTGCTGGTATTGGGAGAAAAGAAAAAGTGGGTCCGCAGCGAAGAGGATGCACAAAAAAATAGAATGATCGACAGATCCCTGGCTCTTACAAAGCTTGCGACGGCGGATACGCTGATGGTGCATGATACCATCAGAAAGATGAAGAAATGGAAGGTGGAGGACGATCATGCCTTTCGATTATTAATGATGACGGATCTTACTTCGAAGATGCTCATCAGTGCCAATATCCGCGCACATTACGGCGAGTATATGCAGATCGTGCGCTGCTATGAGCAGATCCAGAAAAAATTAAGGGGCCATGATAATACGTATGCCGAACGTCTGGGAGAAAAACTTACGGATCTTGCGCTTTTTTATGACCGCATGAAGGCTTATACGGAGCAAAATCGCATCCATATGGACGGAACCGTTATGAAAGAAAAGGAAGAAGCTTTCGCGTTTTCTTTTGATCGGGGAAAGATCCTAAAAGGCGATGTGTTCAAATACGAAAAGCCGGAAGAGTATGATTTTACAGAGGTAGCAACCCTTGATAAAGAAGCACTTAAAAAGGTGCTGTCCGAAAATGACAAGGCCGACAAATACACTGTGATCGAGGCATTGACGGAGACCATGCATAAAGATCGCCACATGGGTTTTAAAATGCATCGGTATCATGGTGACCAGGATCTGCTGAAGAAGTATGATACGACGGAGTCTCGTATTGCCGAAATAGCCGACATGCGGGAACAGATCCGGTATATCGAAAATGCACTGGATGAAAAGGGAAATATCCAGAAAAAATTCGATTTTCCCAGGGCTTTAAGTAAAAGGACCGATCTTAAGCGAGAGCGTCTGGAGATCATATCCAGATTAAATCTGGCAGAGGCGGAGGCCAGACTGGCACTGGCCATCGGTGAAAAGAATACGGCTGTCATCAAGGCGGCACAGGCAGAGGTTTTGGACGCATGGGATGATTATCGCAGGATCCAGCGTTGTCTGGCAAAGGAAAGCATGCCCCTGACAGCGCATCCCGTACAAGCTTCCACCATGACCAAAAGTGAGGCGGTCACTTCCGAAACTGATCAGCAAAACTATGTATTTAAAAAGCAGTTCCTTACGGTGGCGGAGTCTTTACCGGATGATATCCCGCAATTAAAGAGAGTAAAAGATCTGGCTTTGGCTTATGGTCGGGAGACCCACTATACCATCGGCTGTGATGAAGAAGCAGAGCTTTTAGGAGAACTCTATAAGGCTATGGCGGCCGCAGAAAAAGACGGGTACGGGGAGCATCTTGTCATATTAAATGATCTGAAAAACAGGTTGAATTACTCCACCATACCGGATTTTGATGACATCCCCGATACCACCAATCTGCAATTGTTCGAGGATACAAAGATCGTGGAAGGAATGAAACTGGATTTTTCCGACACGGTGCTGAAGGAAAACGGCAGTCATTCGGATGACGGCTATTACAGAAACGGACTGATGAACAATGATCTGATACGAAAATGGGTGGATGTCAGCGATCAGCCCATCTTTCCCCATGAGCCTACCGTAAATGACTTAAGACAGGGAAAGGTATCCAACTGTTATATGCTGGCTGCCACCACCAGTTTGATCCAGCATGATCCCCAGGCCATCAAGCATGTGATCCGTGATAACGGTGACGGCACAGCTACGGTACGGCTGTACAGAAGTCCCGGGGAACCCGTCTTTATCCGTGTAAAAAAGGTGGTGCCCAGACTTAGGGCCACCGGCGGAGCCATTCTGACCTCCGGTCCCCTTTGGATGCAGCTGATTGAAATGGCGGCAGCCCATGTGGGGATGTTTACGAAAGATAAAGAAGGAAAGACTAAAACCGGCGTGGGCAGCCTCTGGTATGGCACCGGCGCAGGCTGGTTCCAGATGCTGACGGGGGTGCCGGCCATGGAGCAGCACCAGCTTTTGTCCGCAGATGAGGACGGTGCGCCTGTATTTATGGAACGGAGTGTAAACAATGCAGACTTGCTCTTTGAAAAGATCAAGGATGTGATCTCCAAAAACTGTGTGGTCCACATGGGCACCAAGCAAAAGACCTCCAACGGCATGAACAGCGGACACGCCTATACCGTACTGGGAGCCCGGGAGATCAATGGGAAAAAGTACATCACCCTGCGAAATCCCTACGCGAATATGTCGTTCCAAAAAAGTGAGAACGGCACCCAGACCATGAGCAGCAGCTATTTTTCTTCCGTGGCGGATGCTACCTGCGGGCAGTTTGATATCCCCATTGAGGACTTTATTCAAAATGCCAGAAATGTGTCTTTTACGGATCTGTCGGAGGGATCGAAGAGCGGGAAATTTTATTTTGCCGACGAGCAGGTGACATTAAAAGAGATCGCGGATCATGGCGGCAAAGTGCCGGGACTTGACAGCTTAAATATCGATCAGCAGAGACTGTTTGAATCCATGGACATAGATGATGATATCCTGACGGAAGAGATCATGCCCAAGACCAGGGAGGTAGAGACTTTTGAGCCGGAAGTTGTCATAAATGACGAACGGACCTTAGAGCAGCGTCTTACGGATGAGATGTATGAAAAGCCGGAGTATGACAAGCTCATGAGAAGCCAAAAGACCTTCGGCGACAGTAAGCTCATGAAGGCGGTAAAAGTGGATCTGTTTGAGGTGGAAAAGCTTTTAAATCAGCCCTGGACGGAGGAGTTTACCTCTGCGACCATGAAGACCATTCGGGATACCTATTTTAAGGCGATCGCCGGCTGTGATGCCTATCTGGCCGAACGATCCTCCACCCGCAAGACCGGTATGGATCGCCGCGCCCTGGTGGAGCAGAACAAAAACCGTCTCATCCGGGAACTGGAGTTTATGGAAACGGCGGGAGAACTGCTGCTAAACGGCCGGCTTATGTACGAAGAAAAGGAGGATACGACCTTTACCTTACGGTCCCTTCTGGTACAGGCAAAGCTTTATGACTTCGCTGCCGCACCGGAAAACAAGATCAGCCGAGAAAAGGAAAAAACCTCCCGTGCGGATTCCGAAAGCCTGCAAAAGGTTTTGGATTTCTTTTCTCCCTCTTCAAAAGCCATAAAAGACAAGAAGCAGGCTTCGGAATATGCCGCTTCTGTGGCCGGCCTGCGCCGGGAATTAAAGGCCTTCCCGCAGGGGAAAGCTTATTCCTGCTACGTAAAACTAGGGGATGCGCAGGTGATGATCCTGCAGGACGAAGCCGGGGTCGTTACCATTACAAACAGCGAATCTTCCGTTGCCATGAAAGAAACCATACCGGATCTTGTGGGCATGCTGGAATACAAGATGATCGAAGAGCAGGATCGTATGAATGCCGAGGATCTGAAAGATGTGTTCTCCGACCAGACGGTGGAGATGACCATGATCAAACGGGGCCGGAAGCACATTCTTACCAAAAACGCGGGAGATGTACAGAAGGTGTCCGCCCGTCTGGCCCGGTATCTGGAGCTGAAAACGAAAAAACCTGCCACCTATTTTTCCAACTTCGGCACGGATCTTTTGCGTACCTTGGCATACGGTCTGGCAAGCGGCGCCAAGGTGGATGTGGTGCTAAAAGAACTGGAGAGGATCGAAAAAAAGACAAAGACCACATCGCGCATGATCAATACCTCCGAGACCTTGGAGCTTGTCAGATCCACGAAGCAGAAAAAGGAAGAGGTGGCAAAAAAGGTCACTTACAAGCCGGTTGCAAAGACCAAACAGCAGAAACAAAAAGAACGTCTTTTGGAATTAAACGGCTGGGAAGAAGAGGAATTTGCCGTCAAGAACATGCTCTCGGATCTGGTATTTTCCATGGATACCTGGGAAGCGGATGATTCCGTGACGGAGCCGGGAGAACGCATTCGTCGTATGCTTATTTCCCACAAGGAAACATTGGCGCTTATCGTGGCGGATAATTACAGAGAGGATCAGACCAGTCCTTCCCTGGTGAACAAGATCTTGGAAAAACTTCCCGTAGCACTGGCAGGAGATGAGGGAGACGATTTTAAAGTGCAGGTAAAGGCTGCCGTCGGCCGGATCAATGCCATGATCGACGTGGAGATGGAAAAAGCCGTTCGTGCCGGAAAGTCCGCTTTGGGCAAGAATCTGTCGAAAGAAGAGACGGACAAAAAGGTAAAAGCGATGAAGCGGAATCCCAACCTGATCAGGACGGTGATCAGTGCGGTGCTGACCTCCAAGAATGCCGATGTGATGGCGGAACTGAAACGGATGGATGCGGATATCGAAAAGTCTGTGCAGCAATCTTCCGAGCGGTTGCAGCAGCAGATCATCCTTAGTATGGGTGAACTTTTCAGAGCAGACGGGACAGAAGGAGCCGATCCCACCGCCGGCCTTTTGGATCCGTTGGAAAAGAATATTCCGGAAGAAGAAAAGAAGAAACGCATCCAGGCCCAGACCGATGCCTTGGGAAAGATCCTGGAAAACTCCATGAAGGGAGAATCCGGCCAGGGTCTCTTCATCAAAAATATATTTGCAAACTATTTCAAAGGGGCCGATATCTTAGACCGCAGGAGCATGTTTGCGGCAGCTTTACGTAATGCTGCTCCGGCAGCCCATTTGGATCCCCTTCCGGAGAATGCCGACGAAGAGCTGAAAAAGAAATATAAGGCGAAGTTAAAAGAGAACCGGCAGGCGGAAATGGGCAGATATTTAGGCGGTCTGTTAAAGGGTGCCGGTCCTTTGTTCCAAAAGATCTTACAGGGCCTTCCCGCTTCCACCATGAATGAGCACATGCAAAATGCTCTACAGGATGTAAAGTCAAAGCTAGCTCCCATACCGGAGGAGATCGTAAAGGCGCAGCTGTATGGTATGGTGGAGCGCTCCAAAGGAAAGATCACAAAGATCGAGATCAGCCGGGCCTTAGGTGCCGCTTCCGTGGGTCAGACCTTCCTTTGCAAGATCTACGGTCCGGAGATCCCCAAAAAGGGCAAGGATGTGGTGGTCAAGCTCCTAAAGCCGGACGTGCGGAACCGTATGATGCGGGAAAAAGCCGTTATGCTGGCGTGCGCCAAGCAGACGGATGCCGGAATGGTGGCCACCTATGAGGGACAGCTTTCCCGCATCGAGGAGGAGTTGGATCTCACCATTGAAGCCCGGAACGTGGTAAAAGGAAAGATTTACGATAAAACCACCGATGAAGAGAAAAAACCGGATGGCGTGCAGGCCATGAAACTGGTAGATATGGTAGAGGCTACCACCAATTCCATGATGCTGGAAATGGCTCCCGGCGAAACGGTGGACAGGTATTTAAAAGAGACTACGGATCACATCAACACCTATCGGGAAGCACTTATAAAAAGAGAGGATGAGACGGAAAGCGATTTTGCAATCAGAATCAACCTGATGCGGGAAAATATCGCCCGGGATATGGCAGAACTTACCAGACGGCAGGTGTATATGGCCATCCTCAGCAAGAAGTGGGTGACAGAGGGTATTTTCGGCGAAGGTTTTTATCATGGCGATCTCCATGCAGGAAATATCATGATCAACGATGAAGGTGTCACCGTCATCGATTTCGGTAACGCCACCACCTTAGATGACAAACAGCAGGTCAATGTCACCCGAATGGTAGGTGCGGCCGCAGTGGGAGATGAGGACGGCTTTATGGATGGTTTATACAATCTGATCAAGCCGGAGTTCCATAAGATCTTTGATAATCAAAAGAACATATTAAAGGGTGAACTGAAAAAGATCTTTGCCCTGGGGGATCAGAATGCCGCCGGACAAAGAGTGGCTGTGGCTCTGATAAAGACCCAGGAATTGGGGATCGAGGTGCCGTCCGCCATCTTTAATTTTTCACAGTGTCAGCTCAGGCTGCAGTCGGCAGTGGATGACATGATCAAAAAGATTGAAGACTTACAGAGGATCATGCGCCAGATCGACAAGACCAAGTTGGAGGACGACACTTTAGGGGTGGATTTCTATATCCGTATGATGGATTCTATGAGCGGAACCCTTGTAAAGGAAAATAAGCCGGAAGAACCCAGAGACATGATGTTACGAGAGTTTAACAGATCCGTGTCGATCAACCGTAAGGATTTTGATCTGGAAACTCTTGAAATGCATGATCAGGATATCGAAGACGGAAGCTTTATCAAAAAGAATAAACTGGATAAATTTTATAAGACTGACGGTGATCAATTAAAAGCAGCCATCGACGGGTTTATCAACACGCTCTTTGTGGACGGGATCAAGCCTTTACGAGCGGGAGAAAATATTCCTGTAGATTATGCACTGACGAAAAATATTGACTTCTTTGTACCATTCCAGGAACATTTGACGGCGATTGTCCCTTATTACCATCTGAAACAGATAGCGACTTATTATTTCGAACGATATCAGGAACTGAAGGATAAGGAGGATGCGGATCCGAAAGAGCTTAAGTCTCTGGTGGGAGAAGGGGACACACCTCCGGCATGGGTAAACGCACTAAAGGATTATCTTTACGGGAAAGCGGATATCATTGGCCGGTTCATTCAAAAGTCAAAAGCATATGATGCAGTAAGAAACGATGCAGCCATAGATCCTACCGTAAAAGAGGAAGCAAAAAATGCCTTTAAGGAGGAATACAAGGTTTTCAAATTGTCGGAGCTGATCGCGGATAATGAAACCTACGTGGATTACTTGGACAGAGAGGATCTGCAGGAAGACTTTTATAAGGCGGTGCAAAGAGCCGCGGAATCGGATCCGGAACTGGCGCCGGAGCTGATGCAGGCTTATGAAGACTACCGGGCACAGTTTGCAAAATTTCAAAAGAACAAACTGGTGATGCTTCCCTACGAAGAAAAACTGGTAGGAATTTTAATGCGTATCGCAGGCAAACGATTCGAGGCATTTTATGAGAATATGTTCGATGCCTGCAGCATGAAACCCAAAAACTTCGTAAGTGTCATGGGTGTGGCCATCAGTGAAAACCTGACGAAGTCCCTGGATCGCTTAGGATTTATAGCGGCTTACAGCTATAAGAGAAAACTGAGTTGATCGATCCGTCGACAGTGCATAAAGCGACAATAACAGTTTAAGGTTAAAGGAGCATAAGGATTGTTCAGAGACGAAAAGATAACAGAAGAGATCCCTAAGGAATTGCTGGGACGGATCCCTAAAAACTATCGTGCCGCCATTGACGGAGGTCAGATGAGTGCCTATGCGGTATATGATGATGTAGGGGGAAAAAGCGATCTCTTTGGGATCTACGTGACCACCATTCATGACGGCTGGCTGGAGCTGGTGTGGGAAAGCATCGAGGATCCTGCCGTTACCACCACAGAAAAGGCTTTGTTTTTCAGTCACATTGTAAAAACCGACAAAAAACGGCGGCAGGAGAATCTAAAGGGTGCTTTTGTGGAACTGCATGAGGACGAAGCCTGGCCCGATGCCGTGGAGGCTTTAAGATTAAGCGGGATGGAAGCCCGTTTCGGTGACGGTAATGTATTTGAATTTGCATTGTCTCAAGTAAAGGGAGCAGAGGCGCTTAAAAAAGCAGCAGACAGAGTGGGCTGCGTCAGCCTTTTGGAGGCGGATGAAAAGTGCAGGCGTTCTCTTTTGAACCTGCTGCAGTTGGATGAGCGGCCCGTTCCCTTTCCGGAAGAAGTGGATTGGAGCATGTACGTTCCGGAGATCTCTTTTATCAGTAAAAAGTCAGATGTCCCCAGCGGTGTTATCCTTTTCTCCGAACAGGATGACTACATCGTTGCGGAACTGGGCTTCAGCGTCGATGCTGTCGCGCTGCCGGCTCTGTTATGGAATGCATTACATGGGGCCATGGAAAAGTATGGCCCGTCGCAAAAAGTGCTGGTTCCCGTGGTGGTGAATAAGACCGGTCTTTTGGTAAAAAAACTGGTGCCCGATGCACAGCGTACAAGGATCATAAACGGCTTGGTGAGGTTTTAGAGGATGATGGATAAGACATTAAGTTCCAGAGAAAAAGGAGATATATACTGGCGCAAACGGATCATGTATATCGCTTCAGCTGCTTCGAAATCCGGCCGGAAAGCAGGATATTTAAACCGGGATACGGCAGAAGATACACTGGATATCTACAGGGGGACAAAGCCTGCTCTTGTATCCCCTTATCCCGGTGGCAAAGAGTTTTACGTGTGTCCCCCTACGGCAGCCGGTCAAAAGTACTTTGCGGAATCCGTGGCTTCTCTGATGCATGTTAGGGATTATATCAAAGAGATCCTGTCATCGGAGGGTCTTCTGATCCATGAAGTGGTACGGACACTGTTTTATGACAGCATGCATCTGACTTTAAATGTGACGGAAGCAGTCATCAATGATTTTTTTGCCATTTCCGGGCTGGATCCTGAGGGAAAGGAGCTATTAAATAAGCCGGACAGAAAGACGGCGGTCAGTGCCTTTAAAAAATCCTGTGAGGAGTATGAGAAGACCGTTTCCCGTATCTTTTCCGTAAGCAGTGAAAAGATGATCCAAATGCTTTGTGCAGAGGCCGGATTGGATTCGTCCTCGCCTACGGATGCACCACTTACGGATGAAAGCTTTGAAGGGCTTTTGGAATCCGATCCCGCATCTGTCATGCTCTATGGAGATGAGATGAACAAGCTCCGCAGGATCATGGGAGCTGCCTTACAGGAGACAGCCGATCGAAAGCATCTGCGGGAAGAATTAAAGCAGATGTTTTTTGAGAAATACTACAATGATGAGGTGGACCCGGTTTTAAGACGCCTGGTCACCGATGCATTTTTGGAGTACCGGCATCAGGTGGACAACCGGCTGATCCGGCTTTTATATACTCGACAGGCCTGTTACTATTATGCCTATTACCTGATCACGGATGAACCGGTGGACGCTGTCATCCATAAAAGGATCCGGGAGGATCTGGATGTGGATGTGGATGTGGATGTGGAAGTATTGGATGAGGGGATGCTTTTAAACGAGCTGCCGGGGTTTGCACTTATTGAGGAAGACGCATCTTTTGACGAGATCCCTTCATCCTATGAAGATATCATAGCTTCCGGCAATGTCCTGCGGCAGTATCTTTTGGCCCATCCGGGACAGTTTGATGCCCAGTGCCTTTTGTCCGTTGCCGTTGGAAACGAAGAGCTGGGAGGGGTGCTGCATCGTGCCTTCCTCCTCGCCAAAGGGGTGGACATCTTTACCGCCGGCGGCAAAGCAGAAGATATGGATAAGAGCCGCTGGATCCTGTTGTTTGATACCTGGGTGGTTTCCTATACCATCTGCCGGGTCATCGTTTCCATGACGGAGTTTTTAAATGAAAATAAAACAGTCACGGTGGGCGTGGCTACAAAAAAGCTCCTCACTTTACTTCCGGATATCAGTTACACGGCAGTGGAGAAGCACAGCAGGGAAGTGCTGCGGGAGATCATTCTCTTAAGGAGCGGCAAAGGGGATCTGTACAAATAATTGAACTTACCATTTTTGTGTGATAGAATATGGACGCTGTATGGCAGTCATTCTGGTATAGGAATGGTTATAGATTTTACGACTTGAAAAAGGAGATTGTGATAATGAAAGTATTGGTAATTAACTGCGGAAGTTCATCATTAAAGTATCAGGTCATCGATTCGGACAGTGAGCAGGTTTTGGCAAAGGGACTCTGCGAGCGTATCGGTATCGACGGCCGGTTGGTATATCAGAAGGCCGGGCTGGATAAAGAGATCACGGACGCACCTATGCCGACCCATAAAGAGGCAGTGCAGATGGTTTTGGATGCCCTGGTAAATGAAAAGACGGGAGCACTTTCAGATCTTTCCGAGATTGGTGCCGTAGGTCATCGTGTGGTACACGGCGGAGAGAAGTTTACAACCTCTACCCTGATCACGGAAGATATGATCAAAGCCGTAGAAGAGTGTAACGACCTGGCACCTCTTCACAATCCCGCCAATATCATTGGTATCCGTGCATGCCAGGCGCTGATGCCCAATGTACCCATGGTGGGTGTATTTGACACAGCCTTCCATCAGACCATGCCGAAAAAGGCATATATGTACGGTGTGCCTTATGAGTGCTATGAAAACTACAAAGTCCGCAAGTACGGATTCCACGGTACATCTCACAGCTTTGTTTCAAAGCGTGTGGCGGAAGTAAACGGCACTCCTTATGATGCCACAAAGACCATTGTCTGCCACCTTGGAAACGGTGCTTCCATCTGTGCGGTGGAAAACGGCAAGTCCGTTGATACATCCATGGGCCTTTCCCCCTTAGAGGGACTCATCATGGGAACCCGTTCCGGTGATATCGATCCTTCGGCAGTGGAGTTTATCGCGAAAAAGGAAAATCTGGATATGGCAGGTGCCATGAACCTTTTGAATAAGAAGTCCGGTGTAGAGGGAATCTCCGGTGTATCCTCCGACTTCCGTGATCTGATCAAGGCAAAGGAAGAGGGAAATGAGCGGGCTGCCCTGGCACTGGATATGTTCTCCTATCGTGTGGCAAAATACGTGGGATCCTATATCACCGCCATGAACGGTGTGGATGTCATCGCATTTACCGCAGGTATCGGTGAGAATACCCCTACCGTGAGAAAAGCGGTATGCGATTATCTGGGATATATGGGCGTGGAGATCGATGATCAGATCAATGATGCGGTTCATGGCGATGAGAAGCTGATCTCAACCCCTGCTTCCAAGGTGAAGGTTTATGTGATCCCCACCAATGAGGAACTGGCCATCGCCCGGGAGACGGTAGCTCTGGTATAGTCCCCGATACAGGGTATGAAAAAACAGTTGACAAGGTGATATCCAGTCATTATAATTGATTTGTTGCGGATTGGAGACTGTGATGAAATTGGATTTAACATTCCTTTTGGAACATGAGAATCAGACCAAGGAAGCGGAAGCTTTCTTTGATCTTTCCGAGATCACCATCGGATCTTCACAGGTCAGAAAATTAGCAGCGGATCCTCTTGTGCTTACCTTTTATAACGATGAAGGGAAAAAGCTTTACGTTAGCGGAAGCACGAAAGTGACTTATCAAACGGTTTGCGACCGATGCCTTACGGATACGGAAGTATGTGTACCGGTTCACATCTCGGAGGAATTCGAGATCGCCGATGATGAGATCCTTTACGATGATGAAGAGGGTGTAGCGTGTATCGAGGAGAATCACCTCGATGTGGATTGTCTGGTAAAGAATGAGATCCTGATGAATTGGCCTTCGAAGGTACTCTGTAAAGAGGATTGCAAGGGCATTTGTCCTGTCTGCGGTAAAAACCGTAATCTGGAGGAATGCAGCTGCGATACATTTGTACCGGATCCCAGAATGGCCGAAGCATTGGATGTTTTCAAAAAGTTTAAGGAGGTGTGAGAGATGTCTATTTGTCCCAAGAACAAATCTTCTAAAGGTAGAAGAGACAAGAGAAGAGCAAACTGGAAGATGAGTGCTCCGACATTGGTGAAGTGTTCTAAGTGCGGAGAGCTTATGATGCCGCACAGAGTCTGCAAAAACTGTGGTTCTTACAACAAGCGTGAGATTATCGCGGTAGACTGATTTTGCTTCTCTTTTTTAGGAATGAATGACTGTCGAAAGGGTGTGAAACATCCGTTTTCGGCAGTCTTTTTTTGTTTTTTACGTCTATTGATTTATGCAGAAAGATATAGTATATTTCTGTAAGTGGCAAAGAAAGGACAAATGAAATTATGTCAGGTATGACAAAGGTTTGCGTAGATGCAATGGGAGGCGACAATGCACCCGGCGAGATCGTCAGAGGAGCAGTGGATGTCTTAAATCGCAACGACAATATATTTGTTATATTGGTGGGCAGGACCGAAGCCATCGAGCAGGAACTTTTAAAATACGATTCCTTTCCCAAAGACCGTATGCAGCTTGTGGACGCCACCGAAGTGATCGAGACGGCGGAGCACCCTGTAAATGCCATTAAAAAGAAAAAAGACTCTTCCATGGTGGTTGGTCTTAAGATGCTGAAAGACCACGAAGCGGATGCCTTTGTTTCCGCAGGAAACTCCGGTGCTCTTTTGGTAGGCGGCCAGTTGGTGGCCGGCAGGATCCCGGGAGTGTCTCGCGCACCTTTTGCACCGCTTATTCCCACGGAAAAGGGAGTTTCCCTGTTGTTGGACTGTGGTGCCAATGTGGATGCCAGATCCGATCATCTGGTGCAGTTTGCCCGGATGGGTTCCATTTACATGGAGCATGTCATCGGCGTAAAGAACCCGAAGGTGGCCATTGTCAACATCGGTGCGGAGGAGGAAAAAGGGAATGCCCTGGTAAAGGAGACGTTTCCTCTTTTAAAAGAGTGCCCGGACATCAATTTCGTAGGCTCCGTGGAAGCCAGAGATATCCCCAAAGGGGATGTGGACGTTATCGTATGTGAGGCCTTTGTGGGGAATGTGATCCTAAAATTATACGAAGGCCTGGCAGGGACGCTGATCCGTGTCATCAAAAAGGGACTTCTTAGCACCCTTATATCAAAGATCGGTGCGGCCATGGCTCTTCCGGCTTTGAAAAAGACACTAAAGACCTTTGATGCTTCGGAATACGGCGGAGCGCCTCTTTTGGGCTTAAACGGTCTGGTGGTGAAAGCCCACGGATCCGCTAGTGCAAAGGAGATCTCCATTGCCATCGAACAGTGTGTGGCTTTCAAGGAACAAAACATCTCCGAAAAGATCGAAAAGGCACTGAAAACGGAATAGCATACATCGAATCGATTCGTTAAGATTATATAAAACAGGAGGATGAAGGAAATGGAATTTGAAACATTAAAAAAGATCATCGCGGAAGTATTAAATGTGGATGAGGATGAGATCAAGCCGGAGACTACATTTATTGATGATCTGGGCGCTGATTCTTTGGATGTTTTTCAGATCATCATGGGCGTGGAAGAGGAATTGGATATCGAAGTAAATTCCGATGACGCGGAAAAGATCGTGACCGTTGGTGATGCGGTAGAACTCATCAAGAAGACCGTTGGATGATCCTTTTTTCTTGGTTCATACAGTAAGCGAATGAAATTCATTTCTTTTCGAAAAACCCTTGTCTCAAGGGTTTTTTCGTGGTAATGGAAAGGTTTTATTAATTGGAAGAATTGACCGGATTTCAAAACAGAATAGGGTATGCTTTTAAAGATGAACATCTTTTGATCCATGCATTGACCCACTCTTCTTATGCAAACGAGAAGAACATGGAACGGTTTTCGGACAACGAACGACTGGAATTTTTGGGGGATGCGGTTTTGGAACTGGTAAGTTCCCAGTTTTTATTTCATCATTATACGGATCTGCCGGAAGGAGATCTGACAAAGCTTCGGGCCAGTCTGGTTTGTGAACCTACACTGGACTATTGTGCCCGGGATATCGATCTTCCCAGGTATATACGTTTGGGTAAAGGCGAGGAACACACCGGGGGTCGAGCGCGCAAGTCCATTGTGTCCGATGCCATGGAGGCAGTGATCGGTGCCATTTATCTGGATGGTGGCATGGAGCCGGCAAAGGCATTTATCGAGAAGTGGATATTGACGGATATCGAGCATAAACGGTTGTTTTACGACAGTAAGACTACTTTACAGGAAGTGACCCAGGAAAAGTATAAAAAAACCGTTACCTATCGGTTGGTACGGGAATTCGGCCCGGATCATGCCAAGCAATACGAGACGGAAGTATTACTGGAGGATCAGGTCTTGGGTCGCGGTACAGGCAATTCCAAAAAGGCGGCAGAACAAAACGCCGCATACAATGCACTTTGCGCACTTCATATGGAAGACTCGGAAAAGATCTTATAACGCACTTAAATGAGGGAAAGATGTATCTTAAAAGTATAGAATTACATGGATTTAAATCCTTTGCACATAAAATCGTTTTAGAATTCCACAACGGAATTACCGGCATCGTGGGTCCCAATGGCTCCGGAAAGAGTAATATCGCAGATGCGGTACGCTGGGTATTGGGAGAACAGTCTGCCAAGCAATTAAGAGGCGCATCCATGCAGGATGTGATCTTTGCCGGTACGGAGAACAGAAAACCCCTTTCTTTTTCCTATGTTGCCATTACCATGGATAATTCCGACCACCTGCTTCCCGTGGATTTTGAGGAAGTGACGGTGGCCCGTCGTGTCTACCGCTCCGGAGAAAGCGAGTATCTGTTAAACGGAACCCCCTGCAGATTAAAAGACATCAACGAACTGTTTTATGATACCGGTATCGGTAAAGAGGGGTATTCTATCATCGGACAGGGCCAGATCGAGCGGATCTTGTCCGGAAAACCGGAAGAGCGCCGGGAACTTTTTGACGAAGCCGTAGGTATCGTAAAATACAAAAAGAGAAAAGCCGCTGCCGTGAAGCAGCTGGATCAGGAGCAGGAAAACCTGGTCCGTGTAAATGATATCTTAGGGGAACTGGAACGACAGGTTGGCCCCTTGGAACGACAGGCAGAGACAGCCAAGGCCTATTTAAAGAAAAAAGAAGAGTTAAAGACTCTGGATGTGAATATGTTTCTTTTGGAGATCGAGCGTCTGACAAAGGATGTGGAAGACATTACGAAAAACGCCGCCATCGCCCAGGAACAGCTGGATCTCACCAAAGAAGAAAACGAAAAGATCAAATCCCAGTATGCCGAACTGGAGGAAAAACTTGCTGCCATTGATGCTTCCATTGAAGCCATCCGTCAAAAGGAAAATGAGACTACGCTGACCAAAGGAAAACTGGAAACCCAGATCCAGCTTTTGGAGGGCCAGATCGAAATGGCAGAGAATGCCGACGAGAATATGGAGATGCGTCGGGGCGCCATTTTAGCGGAGCAGGAAGAACACCAGGAAGAACTGGATAAAAACCTAAAAGAAAAAGAAGAACTGGAGGTTCTTTTAAAGGAGGCGGTGGATCGCCTGGAAAAGGCAAAGGCCTACTATCAGAACATCCAGGACGAGATCAACCGTTGTAACGCCGGGATCGAGCAGGATCAAAAAGAGATCATGGAGCTTTTAAATAAAAAAGCCACCATCAAATCCGAAGAACAGCGATTCCATACCATGTTTGAGCAGACCAATATCCGTAAGGCGCAGTTGAACCAGCGGTTGTTGGCCAGAAAAACGGAAGAGGATGCCTACACCCAGGCGGAGGCGCAAGCGAAGAAAAACTACGATGCCGTTACGGAAGAATTAAACTCCATGACGGGATTGCAAAAAGAAAAACAGGATACGGTAGCCGGATGGCGGGAAAAACTGAATAAAACACTGGATAAATGTTCATCCAAAAAGGAAGAACTCACACGGAAGCAGTCCCGGCTGGAATCCTTAAAGAGTATCGCGGAACGCTATGACGGATACGGCAATTCCATCCGTATGGTTATGGAAAACAAGTCCAAAAACAAGGGTATCCTGGGAGTAGTGGCGGATCTCATCCATGTGGAAAAGAAATATGAGACTGCCATTGAAACCGCTTTGGGAGGCAATATCCAGAACATTGTTACGGAAAATGAAGACGTAGCTAAACAGATGATCGCTTTTTTAAAGGAGAATCATTACGGCCGCGCCACCTTTTTACCCTTAACTTCCGTTGACGGAAGGGGGAATTTTAAAAAGCAGGAAGCCCTATCGGAGCCCGGCGTCATCGGTCTGGCCAATGAACTGGTGCAGTGTGATTCCAAGTATGACGGAGTGACTGCCTATCTGCTGGGGCGGGTCATTGTGACGGATACTGTTGACCATGCCATCGCTCTGGCCAAAAAGAACCAGTATTCCCTTCATATCGTGACCCTGGAAGGAGAGTATTTATCTCCCGGCGGTTCCATTGCCGGCGGTGCTTTTAAGAGAAAAGGAAATCTTTTGGCACGGAATCGGGAGATCGAACAATTAGAAGGGGAGATCAAAGCCCTGGATGAGGAAGTAAAAGAAGCGCAAAGCCGCAAGGAAGAGATCGAGACAGCCATGGCACTTTTGGCAGATGAGATATCGGAACTGCGGGAAGAGATCTCCGAAAAATCCTTGGCGCAGAATACAGCCAAGTTAAATTTGGAACGCGCTACCTCCCAAAAAGAAGAAAGCTTAAAGGTGGCCGAGACCTTACGGGAAGAGGGCTCGGAGATCGAGCAGCAGCTTTTGCACATCGAATCCGGGAAAAAGCAGACGGTGAAAGATATGGAAGAAGCCGATGCCCGTGAGGAAACCCTAAAGAAACAGATCCTGGACTTCCAGGAGAAACTGGATCAGCAGACATATATGGAGTCTTCCGCCAACCGGAATATGGCAGAGGTGCAGGTGGAAGAGGCTTCCGCCCGCCAGAAGGTTTCCTTTGTGGAGGAGAACCTCACCCGTATCCAAAACGAATTGGCAAAGGATGCGCATGCATTAAAGGATTTGGAAGAGCAGGCAAAGCAGTCCAAGGAAGATGCCATCCGAAAGAGAAACGACATTTCTTCCATTAAGGCCACCATTGCTTCCGCAGATGATAATTTCAAACAATTGGAAGAAGAGTTAAAGGCATCTTTGGAGAAAAAAGAAGAGATGCAAAAGTCTTCCAAAGGCTTCTTTGATCGTAAGGAAAAGATCTCTGAAGAGATCACCAAACTGGAAAAAGAACTGTTCCGCCTGGATTCCCAGAGGGAGAAAGCTCAGGATGCCATGGAGTATCAGAATAACTATATGTGGGAAGAGTATGAACTGACCCTGCATGCTGCCATGGAGCTTAAGAATCCGGACTATAATGATTTTGCCGAGATGAAAAGGAGCATTTCCGGACTTCGGGACGACATCCGTCGTATGGGCAATGTCAATGTCAATGCCATCGAAGAGTACAAGGATGTTTCCGAGCGTTATAACTTCTTAAAAGGACAGCATGACGATCTCATTGAGTCTGCGCAGAAACTTACCGGCATCATCGAAGAGCTGGATGTGGGTATGCGGGAGCAGTTTACCAAAGGTTTTGCGGATATCCAAAAGGAGTTTGACAAAGCCTTTAAGGAGCTCTTTGGCGGCGGCAAAGGTACCTTGGAACTGGTGGAAGAGCAGGATGTTTTAGAGACGGGGATCCGTATCATCGCCCAGCCTCCGGGAAAGAAACTGCAGAACATGATGCAACTTTCCGGTGGAGAAAAGTCCCTGACAGCCATTGCACTTTTGTTCGCCATTCAGAATCTAAAGCCCTCGCCGTTTTGCCTTTTGGACGAGATCGAGGCGGCTTTGGACGATGCCAACGTGGATCGTTTTGCCAAGTATTTGAACAAACTGACAAAGAACACCCAGTTTATCGTGATCACCCACCGACGTGGTACCATGACGGCGGCAGACCGTCTGTATGGTATCACCATGCAGGAAAAGGGTGTATCCACCCTGGTTTCCGTTAATTTGATCGAAAGCGATCTGGATGACTGATAGGGAGCATATCATGGAAGAAAAACAGAAAAAAGAAGGCTTTTTTAAAAGACTCATAGCCGGTCTGACAAAGACCCGGGATTCCTTTGTAAAAAACATGGATTATATTTTCCGTGGGTTTACGAATATCGACGATGAGTTCTATGAGGAACTGGAAGAGATCCTGATCTCCGGAGATATCGGCGTACGGACCACCCAGGTTATTCTGGAGGATCTTCGGGATCGGGTAAAAGAGCAAAAAATAAAAGAACCGGCAGATTGTAAATCTCTTTTGATCGACAGTATCCGTGAACGCATGGATATCGGTGAGGCGGCCTATGAGTTTGAAAACAAAACCTCTGTAGTTTTGGTAGTGGGCGTCAACGGTGTGGGAAAGACCACCACCGTAGGAAAGCTGGCCGCAAAGTTCAAAATAGAAGGAAAGAAAGTGGTGCTGGCAGCGGCGGATACCTTCCGTGCCGCAGCCGGTGATCAGTTAAAGGAATGGGCCAACCGGGCCAATGTGGACATGATCGGCGGCCAGGAAGGCAGTGATCCCGCTGCGGTGGTATTTGATGCCGTGGCTTCCGCAAAGGCAAAGGGAGCCGATATCCTTTTGGTGGATACAGCCGGAAGACTGCATAATAAAAAGAATCTGATGGATGAACTAGGAAAGATCAACCGGATCATATCCAAGGAATTCCCGGAAGCCTATCGGGAGACCCTGGTGGTTTTGGATGCCACCACGGGACAAAATGCCCTGGTACAGGCCAAGGAGTTTGCTGAAGTGGCGGATCTTTCGGGTATTGTTTTGACAAAAATGGACGGCACCGCAAAGGGCGGGATTGCTGTTGCCATTCAGTCGGAACTGCATATACCCGTTAAATATATCGGCGTGGGAGAAAGTATCGAAGATCTGGAGAAATTTTCTGCGGACGATTTTGTAGATGCTCTGTTTTACCAGACGGTGGAGGAATAGGATGTTAGAGAAGAAAGATTTTGATGAAGCCTGTAACGTGGTGGATAAGGTTCGGCTGGAGACGAAGCTGATCTACAGTGATTTCTTAAGTGACAGGACCGGTGCAAATGTATATTTAAAGCCGGAAAACATGCAGTTTACCGGTGCATACAAGCTGCGGGGTGCTTATTACAAGATCAGCACCTTATCCGATGAAGAAAGAAATCGGGGACTGATCACCGCATCCGCCGGAAATCATGCCCAGGGTGTGGCATATGCGGCCCAGAAGTACGGCGTAAAGGCCACCATCGTGATGCCCACCACCACGCCTCTGATCAAGGTAAATCGTACCAAAAGCTATGGTGCCGAGGTGGTGCTTCACGGAGATGTGTATGATGAGGCCTGTGAATATGCCTTGTCTTTGGCGGAAAAGGACGGTTTGACCTTTATCCATCCCTTTGACGATCTGGCGGTAGCCACCGGACAGGGGACCATCGCCATGGAGATTATCAAGGAGCTGCCTCTGGTGGACTATATCCTGGTACCCATTGGCGGAGGCGGACTTGCCACAGGTGTTTCCACTTTGGCGAAGCTCATCAATCCAAAGATCAAGGTCATCGGTGTGGAGCCCACGGGTGCTGCCTGTGTGAAAGCTTCTCTGGAGAAGGGGGAAGTGGTGACTTTGCCCACGGCCCTTACCATTGCGGACGGTACTGCGGTAAAGACTCCCGGAAAGCAGATCTTTCCTTATCTGCAGAAGAATCTGGATGAGGTCATGACCGTAGATGACGACGAACTGGTGGTGGCTTTTCTGGATATGGTGGAGAACCACAAAATGGTGGTGGAGAATTCCGGTTTATTGACCTTTGCGGCAGCCCAGAAATTAAAGTGCAAAGGAAAGAACGTAGTCTGCATCTTAAGCGGCGGAAATATGGATGTGATCACCATGTCCTCCGTGGTACAGCAGGGTCTGATCTTCAGAGACCGGATCTTTACCGTATCCGTATTACTTCCGGACAAACCCGGTGAGCTGGCGGAAGTAGCCGGGACCATTGCCAAGGTGCAGGGAAATGTGATCAAGCTGGAGCACAACCAGTTTGTTACCACGAACCGGAATGTGGAAGTGGAACTTCGGATCACCTTGGAGGCCTTCGGTACGGATCATAAGTTAAAGATCATGGATGCCCTGGAAAAGGGTGGCTATAAGCCGAAGATCGTTAGAACATCTCTGTAGAGATGGGAGAGAATATGATAAAACGAAATGATATCCTGTTGGCAGCGTTGTTTTTGATCCTGGCTGCCGCAGGATTTTTCATAATTCAAAGTTTTGTTAAGGAAGGCAGTTATGTTCGCGTGACGGTCGACGGAGCCTTACAGGGAGTGTATCCACTGGATGCAGAGGGTACCTATACCATCAAAGGCTATGACGGCGGATATAATACCATGGTGATATCCAACGGACAGGTTTCTTTTTCGGAGGCGGACTGCCCTGATGGGCTTTGCGTGAAAATGGGACAAAAGAGTCAGGTGAACGAGAGTATCGTCTGTCTGCCCCATCGCGTGGTGGCAGAAGTTTGTGAAGCGGATGAAAAGGCGGAATTTGATGCAGTTTCCAAATGACAAAAAAGGAAAAAGAGTCGCATATTACGGATTATGTATCGCGTTGGCCTTTGTGTTAAGCTATCTGGAGAGCCTGCTGCCGGTATTTACCGGTGTGCCCGGCGTAAAGCTGGGATTGACCAATCTGGTGGTCCTGGTGGCGTTATATCGTATGAAGGTATATGATGCACTTTTCATCAATGTGGTACGGATCATACTGGTGGGCCTTACCTTCGGAAACGGCTATTCCTTTTTGTACAGCCTCGCCGGAGGGATTTTTAGCTTTGTGGTGATGGTCATACTGTACCGAAGCAAAAAGTTCGGATCCGTGGGAGTCAGTGTTTCCGGCGGGGTGGCGCACAATTTTGCCCAGATCGCCGTAGCCATGCTCATCATGGAAACCCATGCCTTGCTTTTTTATCTGCCGGTTCTCATCTTATCCGGGACGATGGCAGGGGTGTTGGTGGGCATTTTGTCTGGGCAGATCGTAAAACGCCTGCCTCGAGATCTTTAAGATTTGTTGATTTTACGGGCTTCCTTTGTATTTCTTAAAAATTTATAAACTTTTTATTAATAAACTCTTAACTTTCTTGGAAAAATTAAGAGTTTTTTTATTGGACTTTTCCCATATACGGGGCTTATGATGAGTTCACTTATCGATAAGAATACGAATTCAAAAGAGGGAAAAATATGGAATACAAGAAAGGATTCAGAGCAGTTAGAGCAACAAAACGAAGCAGAATATTATTATCTATTGGTTTGGTGGCATCTTTTGCCATCATCATCTTTATGATCCTGCAGACGAAAAATGCCACAGAGGTGAATGCCGCCGAGACAAAGGAGCAGCTTAACGGCATGCTGACAAATCTGGATGAGATGAATACCACCATCCAAAGAAGTCGTGAGACCATCAGAGATTCCGCAAAGCATATGTCATCTACATCCAATATCAATCATGAGACCACCAATCTGGAAACCCTGCAGACGGATATCTACGAGACGCAAAATGAGATCACCAATCTACTCACAGAGATGGATGAGGGGAAAGTATCGGATGTGGATGAAAAAGTATCTGCCATCGGTCAGGATTT
>JAIKZU010000126.1 GCA_024681985.1 Lachnospiraceae bacterium
GGTGGCCAGGATCTTGGCTGCCAGGATGCCGGCATTTAGACCGCCGTTGATGGCTACCGTGGCCACGGGAACGCCCCCGGGCATCTGTACGATGGAATAAAGGGAATCTACCCCTCCCAAATCCGATGTCTTCATGGGGATACCGATGACGGGCATGGGAAACAGTGCCGCGCACATTCCCGGCAGATGGGCTGCCTTTCCGGCGCCGGCGATGATAACCTTTATGCCCCGCTCCTCTGCCGTCTTTGCATATTCAAAGAATTCCTCCGGTTCCCGATGAGCGGAGATGATCCGCATCTCATAGGAGATCCCGAAGGTATCCAAAACCTCTGCCGCCTTTGCCATAATGGGCATATCGGAATCGGAGCCCATTACAATACTAACCTGTGCCATAACATCCTACCTTTCTGCTGCTTATTTATTAAAACTCCTCTGCTTCCAGAGGGATGTTTAACTCTTCCGTTCCCGGCAGGACAAATTTTCCGTCCGAGATGATGGGAATCCGGGATCCGTCTTTTAGAAGCACCGCGATCTCCTTTAATTCCTCAAAGGGAATGGTGATATCCGTGTGACAGTTGAAATATGCTTTGTCCGGTTCCGTCTTTCGAAGGATGGAACAACTGTTGTCCCGGGCGATGATCTCCTTGCCGTCGGGATTAAAGACTGCCACGTCCTCTGCCCGGTCGTAGCAGGTGTCACCCACCGCAAAGTGGGGACCCGTCTTTTCTGCGATCAAAATGGTAAATTTGTCCGCAATCCCGTAATCCCGTCCCACACGATAAGCCGTGGTATTGGTACCGATGGCAAACTCCCCGATGGGAAGGGTCTTGTGATGATACAGGATCACGTCATCGATGAGTTTCTTGTTTTCCGCTTCGGTAGCAAAATTCGTGCAAGTATACTCCGTAATCTTTCCATCCACAAAAGTAAGCTTTAGATTTTCAAAGGAGTAATCCTCCAAATGTACCCGGGAAACATGCAGCGTACCGTGGGTGCCCTCCAAAACCGGAGATGTAAAGACCTCTCCCACGGGAATGTTTACGTCCGCTACGCAGTTCTCGAAATTCGTCTCTTTTGCGGGGTCCTTTAATTCGTGGAGCATCACCGTCATATCCGTCTCGTTTCCGTCCTTGCCCAAAACGGACACTGCGTAGCCTTTGTCCAAGGCATCCACGATATGCTGCTGGATCTCGAGATACTTCATGTAATCCAGGGTATTGATCTCCACTGTCTTCTGGAAGACCTGGCGAAAATTCTCACCGATGGAAGGGATCGGATATGAGATGATAGTAAAGCTTCTCTCCTCCCCGGGAATGTAGGTATTGGTAATGGTCGCAGCCCGATTCTGGTCATAGACGTTCAAATGGTTCTGTTCCTCGGAAAGCGTCAGGTTCTCCGGACGGTTCCTGGGTGTAAAATCCTTTTCTCCGAAGACTTCCACCACCGCCGGTCCGCCGTAGGCAAGAGCTGCCTCCTTATTCTCTTCAAAAGCAGCCGTCAAAGCCTCCAGCCGACGCTCTACGTAGGCCTTGTCATAATACAATGCTTTGTCGTCCTTGTGGTCATATTCATACTGGCGATTCCGGGTGTTGGTATAAGCTCCCTGCCGCCCGTTCTTTCCTCGTCCCGTAGCGGAAAACAGGGCATCGTCCATCACCGTAGTCTCCAGTCCCATTTTTCGGAAGTTTTCGATGGATGCTCTTACCACCCGTTCCATTCCCATGGGATAGTGAATGCTGACGCTCTTTTTCTTTGTGATATCCTTTCGGGTGACCTCAAATCCGATGCGATACCCCTCCGTAAAGGTATCCGCCATGGACTGGATCTCCTCCTCGGACATCTGCAAAATGTAGTTTGCCAGAACGATCTCATCCTCTCCGATGTGTGCACCGTACTTGTATAGATAGCTTAAGTCCGACAGGTCGGAATTCATGATGATATCCACATAGAAATTATCCTCGGGCACCACCTGGGACCGCACCGCATCTTTGGCAAAAAGCTCGGTATAATCATGAAAAAACCAGTAATACGCGTCCTTTGCCTCCGTCAGGGCCGTCGCAAGATCCGGCTTTTCCTCCTTTGCTTCCGTCACGTAAATACCGTAGATCTGCACAAAAAGCTCCGCAAAGATCACCAGATACTCCGTCTTTTTTTGAGCCGCCCACCGGATCATCGCCGTCAGGTCCGCCAAAAGCGCTGACAAAAAGGGACCGGACTCTCCCAGCTGCTCTTTGGCGTACGCGGGACAACTGTAAGACTCTTCGTAGTTGTCCTCCAGAAAATACAGGTAGAGTTTCCCCAGGGTCAGAGTTCCCTCCTCTCTGGAAAGAGGTCCCTGTAAGACCCGCTCGTAGTAGGAGAATATATCTGCCATAAACAAAGCCACACTTGTAAAAAACAAGCGGAAATTATCCGGCAGCTCCTGCTCTTTAGCGATCTTTGCGATCCTTTCCTTCATTAATTCATATCTTTCTTCCATAATGCCTTCCTACCTATCCGAAAAAAATACCAACCAGATACACCCAGATCCAAAGCACTGCCCCTGCCAGAGGAAGCAGCATCCCCGCCCAGCGGTTTACGGTATCGAATCCCGTATCTCTGAAGATCTTGATGCTGTAAGAAAAAGAAACCAACCCGGTGATCAAAAATACCACACCGAAGCACCCCATCCATTTGGCCGCCCCGGGCACTCCCTGAATGGAAAGTGTCAGAAACAACAAAAAGAATAAGATTACACAGATCCCGATGATGGCGGTAGCCCGGGCTATGGGAGATTTCGGTCGTTTGGCTTCAAATCTTCTTCGTCTTCTTCGAGATGCCATCCCTCTTCTCCTTCCGTTTCCGTATCCCTGCGATGGGTCAGGGCATATACCAGATAGCCCAGAAATCCTCCTAAGGTATTTAGGATCACGTCATCGATATCCGCACTGCCGGTACCGGACGCAAACTGCAGCACCTCCACCGTGATGGAGAAGGTAGCACTGATGATCACATAGTTTAGGGGCCACCTGCTGCCCTTCGTGAAAAGGGAGGGCAAGGCATAGCCCATGGGCATAAAGATCACGATGTTCCCAAGGACGTTTAATGCCACATTGCGGAAGCCCAAGGTAGAGATATTGGTCAGATATCGGCGGATCTCCGCAAAGGGGGTCAGGTTGATCCCCGCATTGGTGCTTCCACCGCGACCGAACATCTCCGCCACAAAGAGCATGTAAAAAAGCAACACCGCATAAATGGCAAACAGTATGATCTTTGCCGTGATCTTTATTTTCTGCATTTCTTTTTGATTCATTTAAGCTCCGTACTTCTCGTAATATGCATCAATGGATGCCTTCATGGCATCGTCAATGTAGACCTTATCACGATAGGGTCTGTTATGCAAACACTCTACCACTTCCGCCATGGTGACGATGGCGGTACTCTTCATGCCAAAGGACTCCTCGATCTCCGCCAAAGCGCTCTTTTCTCCGGATCCTTTTTCCCTACGATCCACAGATACCACGAGACCCAAAATGTCCACATCGCCACAGGCTTTGATCAGGGGATACGTCTCCCGAATAGAAGTCCCTGCAGTGGTAACGTCCTCGATGATGATGACTTTGTCCCCGTCACCTACCGGACCTCCTAAGAGTTTTCCACCTTCCCCATGATCCTTTGCTTCCTTTCGATCTGCGCAGTAACGCACATCAGCGTCATAGAGGTCGGACAAAGCCACGGAGGTGGTAACGGAAAGGGGGATCCCCTTATAAGCAGGGCCAAAGAGCACGTCAAAATCCGTGCCAAATTTTTCTTTGATGGCCCGGGCATAATACTCACCCAACTTCTTTAACTGGGAACCGGTGCGGTAAAACCCGGTGTTTACGAAAAAGGGCGTGTTCCGTCCGCTCTTTGTGACAAAATCACCGAACTTCAACACATCGCAGTCGATCATAAAATGAATAAATTCCTCTTTGTATGCTTCCATAACGATCCTTTCTAATACTTTAGTTTATTCCTCTATCCAACGGATCCGATGATATCATTTACATCCCCTATGCCCTGACGGTCCAGATAAGCGTCGATGCCGTCAATGATCTCTGTGGTGGCATAAGGATTGTAAAAGTTGGCCGTTCCCACGGACACCATGGTGGCGCCGGCAAGTAAGAGTTCCACCGCATCTTCATAGGTTTCCACGCCCCCCATACCAATGATGGGGATCCGTACCGCCTGATGGGCTTCATAGACCATACGCACCGCCACGGGATGAATGGCGGGACCACTCATGCCTCCCGTCCGATTGGCTAAAAGGAAGGTCCTTTTTTCGATGTCGATCTTCATGCCCGTAATGGTATTGATCAAAGATATACCGTCGGCTCCCCCGGCCTCCGCCGCTTTGGCGATGTCGGCAATGCTGGTCACGTTGGGCGACAGTTTCATCACCACGGGATGGACACTCTTTTCCTTTATGACCTTTGTGATATGCTCCACTCCTGCCGGATTCGTCCCGAAGGAAATACCTCCCTCTTTTACATTGGGGCAGGAGATATTGATCTCCAAAAGATCCACCGCCGCATCGTTTAAACGCTCCACCACATGGAGATATTCCTCTTCGGAATGCCCGCAGACATTGACGATGATCCGGGCGTTCTGCTCTTTCAAAAAGGGCAGATCCCGCTCCAAAAACACGTCGATGCCGGGATTCTGCAGACCAATGGCATTTAACATGCCGCCCCGGACTTCTGCGATGCGCGGCGTGGGATTTCCTTCCCAGGGTCGGTCCGCCACCCCTTTTGTGGTCACGGCTCCCAGGCGACTTAGATCCACGAACTCTCCGTACTCCATACCGCTGCCGAAGGTACCGGACGCGGTAGTCACAGGATTTTTAAAATCAACTCCCGCAAAATTTACCGAAAGAGATGCCATTACAATTCTACCTCCTTCGCATCAAACACCGGGCCGTCTTTGCAGACCCGCTTATTGTTTACATTAGAATGGGGATCCTTTGTCGTGCTTTTGCAAACGCAGCCTAAGCATGCACCGATGCCGCAGGCCATCCGCTCCTCCATAGAGACAAAGCACTTGATGTTCGCGTCGGATGCATAGGCTTTGATCCCCCGCAACATGGGCTTAGGGCCACAGGCAAAGATCACATCTCCCGTGGCTTTTGCCTCTTTTAAAGCATCGATCACCGTGCCCTTTACACCCACACTTCCATCATCGGAGGAAAGTAAGATCCGGCATCCCGTCTTTTGAAAATCCTCCAGCAAAAAGGTATGGCTGTCCCGATATCCCAACACTGCAACGGCCTTTTCGCCGAAGGCTTTAGCCATCTCCAGCATGGGTGGGATGCCGATACCGCCTCCCATGAGGAGCACGGTTCTTTTCGCAAACTCCTCCGTGGGAAAACCGTTTCCCAAAGGGCCTAATAACTTAATCTCCTCTCCGGCAGACAGTTTTGATATCTCCCGGGTGCCCTCTCCTGCGATGCGGTATACCAGACGCAGTGCCTTCACATCTTTGTCGATCTCGCAGATGCTGATGGGTCGGGGAAGGAGTCTTCCGTTCTGGTTAGAATATAGATTTACAAACTGGCCGCAACGGGCCCTCTGACAAGCCTCGGTCTCAAGCCACAGGCTTACGATATCCTGTTCGATCTTTTCCTGAGAGATGACCTTTGCCATCCCGTATGTTTTTTCCGTCATAAGTATCTGTTAATATCCTCTCGCATATCGATCACCGCTGCCCGGGCTGCATCGGCGAAGCCCTTTTCTCCGTACTTTTCGGCATAGGGTTCCTTTTTATATGCTGCGATGATGCCCCGAGAAGAATTTACGATGGCACCGAGTCCATCCTCGTTAAAGAACACTTTTAAGTCCTGGGCCTTTCCTCCCTGGGCGCCGTAACCCGGCACCAAGATATAAGCATGGGGCATGATCTGCCGCAAGGCCTTTCCCATTTCGGGATAGGTGGCTCCCACCACTGCGCCCACGTTGGAATAGTTCCCATCCATAGAGCTTTCGCCCCATTTTTCCACCATGGCTCCCACCAGCTCATACAGGGGCTTTCCCTCCACCTGCCGGTCCTGGAACTCTCCGCTGGAGGGATTGGAGGTCTTTACCAAAACAAAGATGCCCTTGTCGTTTTCATTGCAGACATCTACAAAAGGCTTTACACCGTCGGTACCCAGATAGGGGTTTACCGTGGCAAAATCCTCGTCAAAACCGGCAAAACGCTCTCCACCGATCTCCAAGGAGCCCAAATGTGCCGTGGCATAGGCCGCTGAGGTGGAGCCGATGTCTCCCCGCTTGATATCGCCGATGACGATCAGTCCCTTCTCGTGGCAATAGTCCACGGTCTTTTGAAAAGCTACAAGCCCCGGGATCCCGAACTGCTCATACATGGCGATCTGGGGCTTCACCGCAGGTATCAGGTCAGCCGTGGCGTCCACTATGGCCTTGTTGAATTCAAATATCCCATCACCCACTGCCCCCAGATATTCTTCCCCACTGACACCCCCTTTTGGCATAAACCGTGAAGGCAGCATCGCCAGGGTGGGATCCAGTCCCACCACTATGGGTGCGTTTTTCTTTTGTATCCCGGTTATCAGTTTTTTTATCATTTCTGTCTCCTTATCTTTTCAAAAAAACTCTTCTTCTCCGTCTTTTTCTCCCTCAGTTCATAGGTCACACGGCCACCCATGATGGTGGTCACCACCCGGCCTGTGACCTCCATGCCTTCATAGGGCATGTTCTTATTCTTGCCCACAAAGCTTTTGGCCTCTATGGTATAGGTCTTGTCGGGATTAAAAATGGTGATATCCGCCACTTTACCCACCGACAGGTCTCCCCTGTCCAGGCCCAGTATCCGGGCGGGATTGTAGCTCATGCAGCGTGCCATGCCCATGGGATCCAGATAGCCCCCCAGCACCAGTTCCGTATGAGTCAGGGCCGCCGAAGTCTCCAACCCCACTATTCCAAAGGCTGCAGTGGTAAAGTCTCCCGCCTTGTCCTCGGGCGCATGGGGGGCGTGGTCCGTGGAGATCACCGTGATCACTCCGTCCCTGATGGCCTCCTTCATGGCGTCCCTGTCAAAAGCGGATCGTAGCGGCGGGTTCATCTTGTATTCCGTATTTTTCACCGAGGGGATATCCTCATCCGTAAGGATAAAATGATGGGGACAGACCTCTCCCGTC
>JAIKZU010000131.1 GCA_024681985.1 Lachnospiraceae bacterium
CAGATCTTCTGATCTGCTTTTTCTCGAAACTTTCAAGGTTTTTCTACTGTTCAGTTATCAAGGTTCCTCTGTTGACTCGCCTCTCAGCGACAACTTCTAAAGATTATCACTTTATATCCGACATGTCAACATCTTTTTTCATTTTTTTACTGACGCCTGAAAGGACAGGCCTTCAGAGGGTCAGCTTCATAATAATATCATCTCGACCTACCCTTGTCAACAGGAAAATCGAGAATATTTTGGCAAGAAAAAAGCACTTATCAGATAAGTGCTTTTAACGGAGAAGGAGGGATTTGAACCCTCGCGCCGCTATTAACGACCTACTCCCTTTCCAGGGGAGCCCCTTCGGCCAGCTTGGGTACTTCTCCTCGTCGTGCTCGATTTCGTTTCTACTCAGGACATCGCAGGCTCCGTCCTTCGTAACACTCCATCGGCACTCCTCTATCGAAAAAGTCTACGTCTTTTTCGATCAAGTAACGCTGTCTTACAAATAATGATTATTAAGCTAAAATAATCACGCAGGGGGTGGGATTCGAACCCACGTGCCCTTGCGGACAAACGGTTTTCAAGACCGCCTCGTTATGACCACTTCGATACCCCTACGTATGGTCTCTTTCGAAAACCGCATTGAATTGTAACACAGGCAAAAGGACAATGTCAACACCGGATTTAGAAAGTCTGCATATGCCTGTTTTTTAGTATTTCTTCTCCGATGGCCACATCCTCCGGCGTGGTCACCTTGATATTCTCATAGGAGCCCTCAATGAGTTTGACCTTTTGGTCGGAAGCCAGTTCCACCACCATGGCATCATCGGTGATACCCGGGGTATGCTCTCCGAGGACCTTTTCATAAGAAGATCTCACCAGCTGCATCTCAAAGGACTGGGGCGTTTGGATCACCCATACACTCTCCCTGGAAGGCGTGGATGCTACGAACCCCTCTGCAGAAGCGATCTTTACCGTATCCTTTGATGGCATCCCCACCACACAGGCATCATATCTTACCACAGCCTCCATGGATCGCCGGATGATCTCCGGTGTCACAAAAGCCCGGGCTCCGTCATGGATCAAAACGTAATCTCCGGCAGCGGCCTTTAGTCCTTCATAGACGGAATCGTAACGCTGTGCTCCTCCCGGCACCACAGCCTTTACTTTTTGAAATCCGAATCTCTCTACGATCTCCTTTTTGCAGTATTCCACATCCGTGGGGGTCGTCACCAGAACGATCTCATCCACCGAACTCTTTTCAAAGGCATCCAAGGCATAAAAGATGAGTGGCTTACCCAAAAGCTCCATATACTGTTTTTTAACGGCACCGCCCATCCGCTTTCCGGATCCGCCTGCCAAAACGATGGCTGAAAATACACTCATAGTAAATATCCACACGTTTTCATCAAGTTCTTTGCCTACCTGTCTCCCAATCTCAGGTTCGGCACAGCATTTAAATCCCAGCCGTCTCTGCGGCCTGCCACAAACTCATAATATCCTGCCGCCCCGATCATGGCCGCATTGTCCGTACACAGGATCGGTGAAGGGTGATAAAAGGGCACTCCCTTTTTTTCACATGCCTTCTTCATGGCTTCCCGTAAGGCACCGTTTGATGCCACACCGCCCGCAATGGCAAAAGCGTTGCATCCAAACTCATCCACAGCCAGCATGGCATGCTCCGTCAGGACTTCCACCACCACCCGCTGGAAGGAAGCGGCTATGTCATTCGCATTGATCTCTTCCCCCTTCATCTGCGCGCCGTTGATGTAATTTAACACCGCCGACTTCAATCCGCTGAAGGAAAAATCATAGGCACTGTCTCCCACTTTTGCCTTGGGTAGATCAATGGCATAAGCATCTCCCTCTAAAGCAGCCTTTTCCACCTTCGGGCCTCCGGGATATCCCAGTCCGATGGCCCGGGCCACTTTATCAAAAGCCTCCCCTGCTGCATCGTCCACCGTGCGTCCCAAGATCTCATACTTTCCGTAATCCGTCACCCGCACCAGATGGGTATGTCCGCCGGAGACCACCAGGCATAAGAAGGGTGGCTTTAGTTCCTTATTCTCAATATAATTTGCCGAAATGTGTCCCTCGATGTGATGCACGCCGATGAGGGGGAGATCTTTTGCAAAAGCGATAGCCTTTGCCTCCGCCACGCCTACCAGAAGAGGACCCACCAGTCCCGGTCCGTAGGTGACTGCGATGGCATCCATCTGCTCTAAGGTCTCACCCGCTTCCTTTAGAGCCTCCTCGATCACCTGATTGATCCGTTCAACATGCTTTCTGGATGCGATCTCCGGCACCACTCCGCCGTACAGGGTATGGAGCGGGATCTGGGTGGAGATGATATTGCTTCGCACATCTCTTCCGTTTACCACCACTGCTGCCGCTGTCTCATCACAGGAACTTTCAATTGCCAGTATCTTTATCTCTCTATCCAACTTATCTGTCCAATCTTTTTTTATTGTGAACCCACCGGATCTCCGCCGGAATCCGTAAGTTCAAAGGCCAGGATCTTCCATTTGCCGCTTTCGTCCTTTCGCAGTGCAAACTTCTGATAGGTCCTGCTGAAATCACTGCCCTCTTTGATAAAGTAATAAGAAAGCACGTAGGCATACTTTCTGCCTCCCGCCTCCTTGTATTCCACTTCGCCGGAGGAGGAAACATCCGTGGATACGATCCGTCTGTTGTGGGTCTTGTAATCCATCACATCCGCCTTCACGCCTGCCACATACATTTCTCTTGGATTCACCTGCAAAAGATCCGCGTCAAAGAGCATCATGGCCTGGTCACACAGCGCCTCGATCTGTGCATCCTCAGTGTTCTCGTCGTAATATAAGGAAATAATGCGGTTATACCACTTCACCACCGAACGGGGGGTCTCCGGATATTCGTTGGCAAAATCCTTTTGCAGGACTTTATCCAGCTCTGACACTTCCTCTGCCGGCGCCTCCTTGGGTCCCATATCCCGATGAGAGAGATAGTAATAATATCCGATGATCAGGCTTCCTAATGCGATGGCCAGGATCGTCATCCGAACCACATTTTTCATGTTCATTCCTCCTCATCCAAAAAGTCCAGCGTCAGCCACTTCCCGTCTTTTCCCAGATGCGCATTTGCAAAAATGCTCTTTACCTCTTTCATATAAGGCTTTCCGTTTACCAAAGAGGGACTGAAATGTGTAAGCCACAGTTCCTTCACCTCTGCCTCCCGGGCCAGTTTGGCCGCTTCATAAAACATCATGTGTTTATTTTTCTTTGCATTATCAAACTTTTCCCGATCGCCGTACATACCTTCGCAGATAAAAAGATCCGACTCGTATGCCGCATCCACGATGGCTTCCGTGGGCCGCGTATCCGTGGTGTAGGTAACCTTGATCCCCTTTCGCTCGGCACCCATCACCATGTCCGGCGTATAGGTAATGCCGTCTATGGTCACCACATTTCCCTTTTGCAAAGGGTTCCATGCCTTTAAAGGAATATTCTTCTCCTTTGCCGCCTCCACATTAAATTTACCTGCCCGCTTGATCTCCAAAGAGTAGCCGTAGCAGGTCACATTATGATTCACACGGAATGCATGGATCAGATAACCGTTCTCCTCGAAAGTGACATCCTTTTCCGTGATCTCCTTATAGACAATGGGAAAAGGCAATTCCGGAGCGATCACCCGAAGAGAGGAAACCACCCGTTCCAACCCTTTTGGTCCGATCAGCGTCAAAGGCTCCGTCCGATCCGCATTCCCCATTCCCAAAAGAAGTCCCGGAAGCCCCGCAATGTGATCGCCGTGATAATGGGTAAAACAGATCACGTCAATATGTCGGGGGGACAGCCCCGCCTCCCGCATGGCGATCTGCGTGCCTTCTCCGCAATCGATCAAAAGATTGCTCCCGTTATATCTGGTATAAAGAGCCGTCAGCCACCTCTTTGGCAGAGGCATCATGCCACCGGTTCCCAATAAGCATACATCTAACATGTTTTTTCCTTTTCCAATCGTTCCCTCTCCGCCTGGGACAATCTGAGATAATCCGGCCGGAAATCCTCTGCCGAAACCGTCCTTCCTTCGGCATAATACTGTGCACCCAACAAAGCCAGAGCCGAAGCCCGCTGCCGGTTGATACCCGCCGGTGCAAACACGAAAGGAACCTTTACTTCTCTCTCGATGGTCTCCCGAAATACCGGGACGCCGTCTCCCAAAAATGTGACCTCTTGGTTATTTGCATTGATCTTTGCGATGATGTCCATAATGTCCACCGCACACTGCGGCTCCACTACGAATAGCCGACAATCCTCGTCAAAGCGGTAGATCCCCGTATACGTCTGATTCCGCCGTGCATCCATCAGAGGGCAGATGTCCGTACGACACCCCCACAGGTTCATAGCCAGTCCATCCACGGTGGGAACCGCTATCAGCGGTTTATGAAGTGCCAGTCCCAGTCCCTTTGCCGTAGCGGAGCCGATCCGAAGCCCCGTAAAAGATCCCGGACCTGCTGCCACCGCAATAGCATCGATGGAATCCATATCCATTTCCAGCATCCGCTTTAACTCATCCAACATGGGCAAAAGGGTCTGGGAATGGGTTTTCTTGTAATCAATGGTATATTCGCCTAATAATACATCATCCTCGGTGATGGCTACGGAAGCCACCAGCCCCGAGGAATCGATCGCCAGTATCTTCATCTCATTCCTCTATCGTGATCTTTCGGTAGTCGAATCCTTTTTCCGGATCCTTTTCTATGGTGATGTTTCTGCTGTTTTCAGGCAGGATCTCACGGATCAGGTTCGCCCATTCTATGATACAGACACCGTCCCCGTATACATAATCGTCAAAGCCCACCTCATCCATCTCTTCGACATCGCCGATGCGATAGACATCAAAGTGATAGAACGGCAGACGCCCCAAATCGTACTCCTGGAGAATGGTAAAGGTGGGGCTGGAGACAGGCTCTTCAATACCAAGTCCCTTTGCGAAGCCTTTGGTAAAGATGGTCTTTCCCACCCCAAGATCGCCTTCCAGGGTATAGACATCTCCGGGAGATGCTTCGCTTCCCAGTTTTTTCCCAAGTTCAAATGTATCTTTTTCCGAATGTGTTTCTATGATCATATCTCTTTGTTCCCGCTTGGTGTGGTGTCCGTCATCTCAGATGCAACCGAAAAGCCTCCACATGCTCCGTGATGATCTTTTTTAATGCTTCATAGTCCTCACCGATCTGTGACAAAGGGAGAACGTAAGCATTTACCCGACTGCTGTAGATCAAAAGCTGGGAGCCGTTTGTGATGATCTTATATACATCCTTCCAGGGAAGCAGCGCACTGTTTGTGCTCCCCTCCATGGTCTCTCCGTCGTTTTCACTAGCAGCGATCTCGGAAGATACAAAGATCCCCTCTTCCTTAAACTCATAAGTCAGCGGATGCTGAAGCACACCGGATGCAGCGATCTGCGTCTTCGACCGCATATATAAGGATATCGGATAATACAAAAGAAAAGCCGTCCCCACAATGAGATATAAAATGACATCCGTGGGCTGTAACCGGCTGCGCACCAGGTAAGTGACCACATAAACCGCGATCCCCACCAGGATAGACAGGATCCCGTTTGCAGTATGGTAGGTATGATATAGATTAAAACGATACATTTCCTTCTCGTCGATCGTGATCTGAAATCTCATCCGCTCATCTCCGTTTCTCTTTTTGATTATAGCATAACCCCTAAAAATATAGCATAACAAAAACAAAACGCCACCCCCTAAAGGATGGCGCTTTTTCACGAGTCGGTTCTAATTTAGCGATCTCTTCCGTGAAGGATGGGTGACAGCGGTTTGTAAATGACCAAAGTGATCACCACCGAGATCATCGCCTTTACAAAAGTAAAGGGCAGGTTAAAGACAAGCAGGCACTGGGGCAGTGTCTTTACCGCAGGCAGGATCGCCTGATACATCCCAAGGATGGCATCCTCACTCATTCCATATAGATTGATGTACATGGGATAGGTGATAAAGAGATTGGACGGGAAGGAAAATGCCGCCATACAGATGGCGCCGATCACGGCTCCGATGAGGGCTCCCTTTTTCGTCTTGTTGTATTTGTAGATCAATCCTGCGGGCAGAACAAAAGATGCGCCCAAAAGGAAGTTGCACAACTCTCCCACCAAGGCAGACGATGATGTGGCCAAATGGAAGAGATTCTTGATCAGGCATACCGCCACTCCATACCAGGGTCCCAACGCAAATGCTGCCACCAGCCCCGGCAGATCCGAAAGGTCCAGTTTGATAAAGGAAGGCATGATGGGTACCACCAGTTCAAAGAACTGTAAGATGATGGCTACCGCTCCCAACATTCCCGTTACGGCGATCTGGCGGGCACCGATACGTGCCCCGGCTTTGTTTTCCTGTGCTACTGTTGTACTGCTCATTTTGTACCTCCTACATATAGCTTGGAAGTCTCGAAAAAGATCCCCGAGGATAAAACCTCGGGGATCTGCTATCTTTTCATGATCATCTCTGTATCGCATACAAAAGACTCTGTCAAAGACTTCTACCATCCAGACTTTACTGTCGGTACCGGAATCACACCGGTTCAACCCATATGGGCTCGCGGACTGTTTCGCTTTCGCTTTTCACCGCCGGTCGGGAATCTCACCCTGCCCCGAAGACTTCCTGATTAAATTTTACGCAATTTATTTTATCACAGTTATCTATTATGTCAAGCAGGTTTTCGAAAATGATCCCCTGACTCCGTCCCCAGGGCTCAAAATGGATTTAATCCAGCTTGATATCCTTAAACAAAGATGCCATGGTGCCGAAATCACCGCCTCGGGAACCTTCCCGATTTCTGTCCCGGCCCTCTCTGTTGCGATCCCGATTCTTGTCACGGTTTCCGGCAGGGCGATTCCTGTTTTCATCCCGGTTACCCGAAGGACGATTGCCGCCATCCGGCTTTTTCTCCCGTTTCGGTGCGGAGGAATCTCCGGCCACATCACCTTTTCCGATGCGCATGGAAAGGGCGATCCGGTTTTTCTGAAGGTCCACCTCCAACACTTCCACATCCACGATATCTCCTACGCTGACAACCTCCATGGGATGCTTGATATATTTTTCCGTCATGTGAGAAATATGTACCAATCCGTCTTCGTGCACGCCGATGTCCACAAAGGCTCCGAAGTCCACGATGTTCCGGACCGTACCCTTTAATACCATGCCGGGCTTTAAGTCCTTCATCTCCATCACATCATGGCGAAGGATGGGAGCCGGCATATCCTCACGGGGATCCCTGCCGGGTTTCTTTAATTCGTTAATGATATCAATGAGGGTCAGTTCACCGATGCCCAGCTCCTCGGACAAAGCCTTCACTTCGGAATTTCCTTCTTTTCCCTCCGGAAGCTTTTTTACATCCTCGTCATATTTAGCCAGCAGTTTTTCCGCCGCTTCATAACTCTCGGGATGGACGCCGGTGCGATCCAGGGGATTATCTCCTTCCCGGATGCGCAAAAACCCCGCACACTGTTCAAAGGCCTTTGGTCCCAGCTTGGGGACCTTTAAAAGCTCCCGACGGTTTTTGAAAGAACCGTTCTGTTCACGGTAGGCAACCAGGTTCTTGGCAATAGGAGCCGATACACCTGCCACATAGGACAACAGCGGAACAGATGCTGTGTTTAAGTCCACGCCCACCTGATTTACGGTGCCTTCCACCACGACGGAAAGAGCATCGGAAAGTTTCTTTTGATTCACGTCGTGCTGGTACTGTCCCACGCCCATGGACTTGGGATCCATCTTTACCAGTTCCGCCAGGGGATCCTGGAGACGACGGGCCATGGAGGTGGCGCTTCTTTGTCCCACGTCGAAATTGGGGAATTCTTCCGTGGCCAGTTTGCTGGCGGAATATACGGAAGCTCCCGCTTCGTTTACGATGACATACTGCACCGG
>JAIKZU010000159.1 GCA_024681985.1 Lachnospiraceae bacterium
GAACCAGGATCTCCATCCGACAGGTGGGATATAACTGGAAGACTTGGGCCAGAGAAGCGGAAGTCATTATGGTGGATATCGATCCCGCAGAGATGAAAAAGCCTACCTTGCATGTAGATATGCCGGTGTGGGCGGATGCAAAGGATTTCCTGACAGCTCTGAAGCGTAATATAACGGATAGCAAGGTAAGCAAGGCGGAAGACTGGATCCAAATCTGCCGGAAGTGGAAGCGGGATTATCCCGTGGTGCAGCCCCGCCAGTGGGAGGAGAATGGCCAGACCGCCAATGTATATGCATTTATCGATTACCTGAGCAGTCGGCTTCCGGAAAACAGTCTGACCGCTGTATCCAATGGCGCTTGTTGCGTAGTAGGCAATCAGACGTATCATATCCAAAAGGGAAGCCGCATGGCGAATAACTCTGCCGTGGCCAGCATGGGATATGGTCTCCCGGCAGCAGTAGGAACCTGCATCGGCGGCGGACGGAGAGAGACCATCTGTTTAGAGGGCGACGGCAGTATCATGATGAACCTGCAGGAACTGCAGACCATCATTACCAACAAACTTCCTGTCAAGATATTTTTGATCAATAACCAGGGATATCATTCCATCCGTATTACCCAGACCAATCTGTTCGGTGATCACACCCGGGTGGGGATCGGCGAGGAATCCGGAGACCTTTCATTCCCGGAGTTTAAGAAGATTGCCGAGTCGTTCGGATATCCGTATTTCAGCGCGAAGAGTAACGAAGAGATGAAAAAGGCGGTGCAGCAGGCGCTCCATACGGAGGGCCCCGTGTTCACAGAGATTTTTACGGACACCGTGCAGGTATGGGAGCCGAAGAGCAGTACAAAGCGATTGGAGGATGGCACGCTGGTAAGCCCGCCTTTGGAAGACCTGGCGCCGTTCTTGCCACGAGAAGAGTTGGAAAGTATCATGTTGGTCCCGATGGTGGAAGAGGTCTGATATATGAGAAAAGTATACTTGTTGGATTGCACGCTTCGTGATGGCGGCTACATCAATAACTTCACGTTCGGAGAAGATGTGATCAGAGGTTTTTGCAAAAAGATCGTAAAAACCGGTGTGGAGATCTGTGAGGTGGGTTTTATAAAGGGAGATGCTTACGATCCTAACACATCTCTTTTCCCGGACGTGGAGAGCTTCAAAAACGTGATCACGCCGAAGGACAGTCATATGAAGTACGTGGGTATGTTGGATATGTCTAATCCGATCCCGTTGGAACGATTGACCCCGTGTGACGGCACATCCATCGACGGCATACGAGTCATATTTAAGAAAAACAAGATCGAAGAGGCATATCGATACTGTGAGAGAATACAGGAATTGGGGTACTTTATCTCAGTGAATTTTGTCGGAACTGATCTGTATTCGGATGAGGAAGTCATAGAAGGTATCCAAAAGTTTAATAAATTGCATCCTTTTGCCGTTTCCATAGTGGATAGCTTTGGTGTTATAAAGAGAAAACAGTTTTTACGTTTGTGCTATATTGCAGACAACAATCTGAATAAAGATACAGTTCTGGCCTATCATGCACATAATAATCTCCAGCAGGCGTTTGGGAATGCGGAAAGCCTGGTGGAGATGAATCTGAAGAGAGATCTGATCATAGATGCCTGCGTATTTGGCATGGGACGAGGAGCCGGCAATCTGAACCTGGAACTGTTTGCCGAATATATGAATGAAAACTATGATACCGATTATAAGATCGAGCCGATGCTCGAGATCATGGACGAGTATCTGAGCGACATCTATAAGAAAAGACAGTGGGGATATTCACTGCCGTTTTATCTATCCGCATCAAAGAATTGTCATCCGAATTATGCAGTTTATCTGGAGGATAAGGATGCACTTTCGGTTTGGGATTTCGACCGTGTCCTCGCTTCCATCCCCGATGAAGAGAAAGCGAATTATTCGAAAGAGAAGGCTGAAGCTTATTACAAAAACTATCTGTTCGGCGAATATGATGATGCAGATAGTACGGTTGAACTGAAGCGTGTGTTCGATGGAAAAGAGGTGCTTTTGATCGCTCCCGGACGCAGCATCAAAGAGCACGCCGCGGAAATAGACGAATTTGCAAAGAGGCCAAACGTGATCACGGTTTCTACTAATTTCATACCAGAAAAGTGGAATGTGGACTATATATTCAGTAACAATATGAAAAGATTCCGAAAAATAAAGGGATATCGTGGAGCGCGAGTCATTTTGACATCCAATGTTACGGCAGAGCCAGAAGGAGGATTAAAGGTTTCTTTCAGCCGCTTCGCCGGAAAGAAAGAGGATGTGTCAGATAATTCGGGTTTGATGCTTTTGCGAATCCTATGTGAAGCCGGAGTAAAGAAGGTTATGATCGCCGGCATGGATGGTTATGATGAATACTACGGCATGGATTACTATGATTCCGGCATGGAATACTCGTTTAAGGTAGATGCGAATAAGAGAAACAAGCAAATTTCAGAAGAACTGAACGATATAGCAAAGTATTTGGAGATAACTTTTGTTACTCCGACCAATTACAGCATCGACTGATCTGATGGAGGTATCACAGATTGAAGAAGGTTAGCATATTGATCCCGTGCTATAACGAAGAAGAAAATGTTGTTCCCATGAGCGAGGCGATCCGGGATCTATTCGAAAAAGAATTGACGCAGTACGATTATGAACTGCTGTTTATCGATAACGCTTCTGCGGATCGGACCAGAGAACTACTTCGGGAGATCTGTGCGAAGAATAAGAAGGTAAAAGCGATCTTCAATGCAAAAAATTTCGGGCAATTCAATTCACCTTATCACGGGATATTGCAGACCACGGGGGATTGCACCATATCCATGGTATGTGATTTCCAGGATCCGATCGATTTGATTCCCAAATACTTGAAAGAGTGGGAAGAGGGCTATAAGATCGTCATCGGGATCAAGAGTAAGAGTCAGGAAAACCCCATCATGTATTTCCTGCGAAGCATCTACTATAAGATGATCAAGAAGTTTTCCGATGTGGAACAGATCGAACACTTTACCGGATCGGGATTATACGATAAAGAGTTCGTACAGGTCCTGAGAGACTTAAAAGATCCGACTCCTTTCCTTCGCGGGATCGTAGCGGAGTTGGGCTTTAAGCGCAAAGAGATCGAATATGAACAGCCGCAGCGCCGCGCCGGGAAAACGCACAATAATTTTTACACCCTGTATGATGCGGCCATGTTGTCCTTCACATCCTACACGAAGATCGGACTCCGACTGGCAACTTTTTTAGGGCTTGGTGTCGGCGGTATCAGCTTTGTGATCGCCATCATATATCTGGTGATGAAACTGATCTTTTGGGATCGCTTTGATGCGGGTATGGCTCCGGTTTTGATTGGAATGTTCTTCCTGGGGGCGGTACAACTATTGTTTCTGGGACTGATAGGGGAATATATCTTAAGCATTAACCAGAGGGTTATGAACCGACCACTGGTGGTAGAAGAGGAAAGAATAAACTTTGAATAGAATTAGAGAGAGTTACGGTCAACATAAAACAACTGTCATTATGGTGGCGATGTTTATAGTAAGTGTAGTGGTGCGTACAGCCTTTGCGGGATATGAAAAGCATATCCTCGTGATACCGGATGAATTGCTTTACTACTCATATGCTCAAAACCTGGCATGGGGAAATGGTTTTCCCGTAGTTTATCATGGTATTTATAACTATGAAAACCGTTTTTTGTACTCCATTCTTATCGCACCGGCATTTTTGATGCACAATCGCGTGGTGCAGTTTGTTTTGATTGCGATGATAAACAGCATCATATTAACAGTGGGGATGATTCCAACATATTTGTTGGCAAAAGAACTGATAGATGGAAAGTGGGGATTTTTTTGTGTGGCATTGTATTTGACGATGCCGGATATGGCATATGCAGCGACATTTATGCCGGATATACTTATGCTCTCATTAGGATTATGGATTATTTATGTTTCCTATAAGTTAATGGACTTTGGTAATTTGAACTCAAAGCAACGGATTGGCTATATGGCCATACTGACGCTACTTATTTTTGCCGGAGTTTGGACAAAAAAATCT
>JAIKZU010000163.1 GCA_024681985.1 Lachnospiraceae bacterium
CGGAGGCAAAAAATGACCAATGAGTGAGATCAGTGCACAGGACATCATCAACTCCATTAATTCCGGAAATTATGAGGAGTTGGAGTCCTATATGGAAGAGGCGGATGAGATCGCGGAGGATCACCCCGCCGAAGAAGAAAAGAAAAAGAAAACGGATTTTTCCGAACATATCGTAAACGAAGACGGCACCATGGCCACCAACGTGGATGACGAAGAAAACTTAACCGTCCACGAACTGGTTCCCATGACCATGGGGATCCAGGATGACATGGCCCATATTGCCACCATCGGCGAGGAGTTTTCCCGGACCATGGATCCCATCCTTCGTCTGTACAATGCAGCCATCAATGTGACCACATCCCGTATGGACATCATAAAGGATGAATTTAAATACCGGAATCTGCGAGTCCCCATCCATCACATGGATACCCGCTTGAAATCCATCAAGAGCATTGTGGAGAAGCTCCAGAAAAAGAATCTGGACACCTCCCTTACGGCCGCCATCAATAACCTTTACGACATCGCCGGCGTGCGGATCATCTGTCCCTATATCAAGGACGTCTATCTCATCAAAGACCGGCTCATGGCCCAGGACGACCTCATCATCCTGGATGTAAAGGACTACATCGCTTCACCAAAGAAAAACGGCTACCGCAGTCTGCATATGATCATCCGGGTGCCGGTCTATTTCATGAACAAAAAACAGATGGTGCCGGTGGAACTGCAGATCCGCACCCAGGCCATGGATATGTGGGCTTCCATGGAGCATGACATCCACTACAAGTCCCTCTACCATGAGGGGGATGACTTCGACTTTTCTAAGGAACTTTTGGAGTGCTCCTCCCTGATCTATCGGGCGGAAGAGAAAATGGAACATATGAACAATATTTTAGAGGGTGAGTTTTAACTCACCCTCTTATCTTTCAACTGATCGACTCTTTTAGTTTTTCAAATACTTCCCTTACATAATACGCCTTGATCTCATGCCGGGTCATGCCAAAAGGATCACAGGTGATCTTATGATCGTGGGACACATCTCCTATGCGGATGCAAAAGAACGCTTCCCCGATACTGCCACCGGGATTATTCGGATCCGTATTTCCGGTAGTTCCCGTGATGCCGATGGCTATATCCGTCCTAAAAGATGTCTGTACTGCCTGTGCCATAGCCGCCGCACACTCCCGGGAATAGACACCGTAAGTCTCAATCACATCCTGCGGCACTCCGGCTTTAATCTTTGCTTCATTGGAGTAGGTCACTTCTCCTCCGAAGAAGATCTCCGACGCCCCTTCGGTGTCTGTAACGGCAGATGCCAAAAGTCCTCCGGTGCAGCTTTCCATCAGGGCAATGGTCTGTTTCTTTCGGATCAGTTCTTTGATCACTTCATCCTGTGTCATTATGATCTCCTTTGGCTGCAGCCGTTATGGAAACCCGATACTATGCGAACAGGAAATTCTTGTTCAATACTATTTCCACACGGGTACGAACGTACATGGGGTTGATGGGCTTTAGGATATAATCCACTGCCTTTAGGGCCTGGCATTTGATGATGGTCTCCTTGTCCTTGGCAGATCCCACAAACATCACCGTCAGATCCTCCGGACCGTAACCGTCTCTTCGCAGAGTCCGTAAGATAGCCAGACCGGAGATGCCGCCGCCGATATCCAGATCGATGATCAAAAGGTCCGGCCGGGGTTTGGAGCGAATGTATTCGATCGCAGCAGAGCCACTGTTTACCAGATCAAAATCAAATTCTTCTTCCAAAGTGTTCCGCATCTGCCTGGACTCGATCATCCGGTCGCTGACGTAAAGGATCTTCTTGCGACGATCGGACCGTCCCGTACGGTTCTCGTTTAGCTGTTCCACCTTCTCCGCCGTCTGGGTCAGGTATCCGGATTTTACGATGTTGACGGTAAAGTATTCCTTGTCATTATCCAGATCCACGATACGGTTGCTTTCGTACAATTTGATCCGTGGCCGCAGAGAATTGGTGGTGTGAGAGATCACGATGCCGGATTCTCCGTTGGAAAGCCATACCTCTATCCCCGGAGGATAGGATGGCAGAACATCAAGGGCTGCCGCCACCACGTCCTTGTCAAACAAAGTGTCGCAGCCACCCATGAGATAGTCCAGCGCATCCACCGGCGTGTTGGGCTCTTTGTATACCCGTCGACTGGTGAGTGCGTCATACACATCCACCACATGAATGATCTTTGCAAACAAGGGGATCTTGTCTCCGGAAAGACCGTTGGGATACCCGGTGCCGTTCTCGTTTTCGTGATGACAGATCACCGCCTGCCGCACCACGGCAGGGATCTCGCTCTTATCGTATAAAAGATCATAGCCTGCCTTGGGATGCGCTTTTATGACATTAAACTCCTCATCCGTCAGTTTTCCGGGCTTGTTTAATACTTCTTTGGGAATCTTTTCTTTTCCGAGATCATGACAGAGGCCGGCTAGGCCTAAGAGATTTAAGTCCTCCTGGCTCAGGCCCATGGCCTTTCCCACCGTCACGGCATAGATGGCCACACTGACGGAATGGTGATAGGTATAATCGTCAAAGGTGCGAAGGTCAAACATGTCCGGAAAAACGTTCTCTCTGGAACAGATCTCATCCACCATGGTGGACGAGACCGTAACGATCTCACCGATGTTGGCCTCCGCAATGGCTTCGATACCATCCTGGAAGGTCTCATCGGAAATCGCCGGCTCTGCCTCCACATCCTCCGTAAAGGCATCCGATATATAAGCACCGGAATAGCCGCCCACCCGCAGGTGTTCGATGAACTCCGGTGTTAAGATATTTCCTTTTGCCAGCATAAAAGATTTCTTCCGTCCGATGATGCTTCGGGCGATCTTCATACCGGGTTGTAAGTCAGCAAGCGGTAAAAACTTCATATCATCTCCTATTCTCGTGAAGTACGATGAAGAAAATTTATGTATCGTTTACTGTATTATCTCATAAGTATTCTATGCCGATCAACGTCAATCCCTCCGGCGGCGCCGTGGGGCCGGCTAAGGAACGATCCTTTTTTTCCAGGATCTCTCCCACATGGGAAGGCTCCATCCTTCCCCCACCCACTTCCAGCAGGGTGCCGGTGATGATACGGACCATGTTATATAAAAATCCATTGCCCTCGATATGCAAAAGGATCTCATCTCCCCTGCGACTGACCTCGCAAACATAAACCGTTCGTACGAAAGTGGCGGACTGGGAGTGGATGGAGGAAAACGTAGTAAAGTCATGTTCCCCCACTAAGTACTGTGCCGCCTCGTTCATTTTCTTCTCATCCAGCGGATAATGATAAAAAAGGGAGTAGTGCCTTCTTACCGGATCCGGAAAGGTACGATTCAGGATCCTGTACTCATAGGTTTTTCTCCCCTTATGGAAGCGCGGGTGAAAATCGGCAGGCACTTCACTTGATTCTGTTATTACAATATCATCCGGAAGGGATCGGTTCAAGGCATATGCGATCTTTTCCGCAGGCATCTTCGTATCCACATCAAAGGCAGCCACGTTCCCCTTGGCATGGACCCCCGTATCCGTACGGCTGGCCCCCACCACCTTGATCTCCTGTCCGAAGAATTCACTTATGGTTTCATTCAGCACCTGCTGTACGGAGATCCCGTTGTTCTGGATCTGCCACCCGTGATACGCCGTGCCGTCATACGCTACGATCAGTTTAACTCTCATCAGAACAAAATCCTAAGTACCACCACTCCTGCAAAAAACAAAAGGATCAAAAGATACGCTACCCGATCCTCTTTGCTGTAGTGCAGAGGTTTCATCTTTGTCCGTCCCTCTCCGCCGTGGTAGCACCTGGCTTCCATGGCCATGGCCAGATCCGAAGCCCGACGAAAGGCAGAGACGAAAAGTGGTACCAAAAGGGGTACCATGGCTTTGGCTTTCCGCACCAGGCCCTTGGTCTCGAAATCCGCGCCCCGGGCCATTTGGGCCTTCATGATCTTGTCCGTTTCCTCCACCAGGATCGGAATAAATCGAAGGGCGATGGACATCATCAGCGCGATCTCATGCACCGGAACGTTCAGCTTCTGTAGGGGTCCCAGGCTGGTCTCCAGTCCGTCCGTCAACCGGTTGGGGGTGGTGGTCAGGGTCATAAGGGACGTGCCGATGATAAGATAAATCATCCGAGCAGTCATAAGTCCCGCATTCTTTAACCCCACATCCGTAATGGTCAGAGGTCCGACAGTCGCTAAGGTCTGCCCGGGAGTCAAAAACATATTAAAGGCTCCGGCAATGATCAAGAGCAGGATGATGGCCTGCAGTCCCTTTACCATATAGCCGAAGGGTACCTTTGACAATTTAACGGCGCTAAAAAGCCCCACAGTCAAAAGACTGAATGCAAAGATATTATCCGCCACGAATATGCCGATCATATAAAACAATGTAAAAAACAATTTCACTCTGGGGTCCAGTCTGTGCAGAAGAGAGTCTGCAGGATAGTACTGGCCGATTGTGATCTCTCGAAACATATTCCTTTTCCTTTATTTCGATGCGGACTTTTTCACTTCATATGCCCGCAGTATTTCCTTTCTCGCTTCCTCTACGGTCGTAACCGTCGTATCCACATCCCATCCCATTTCCTTTAACTCCAGCATGAGATATGTCACCTCCGGCACCGCCAGTCCGATGGCCTCTAGATCCTTGCTGTGGGCAAAGACCTCCTTCGGGGTGCCGTCCAAAAACACTTTGGCGTCATTCATCACGATGATGCGATCCACATAGTTTGCCACATCCTCCATGCTGTGAGAGACCAGGATGATGGTGATATGTGACTTTTCGTGCATGGAGCGGATCATATCCAGGATCTCATTTCTCCCCTTGGGATCCAGACCTGCAGTAGGCTCGTCCAGGATCAGGACCGAAGGCTTCATGGCCAAAACACCTGCGATGGCAGCCCGTCGCTTTTGGCCGCCGGAAAGATCAAAGGGAGACTGGTCGTAATACTCCTCGGGAAAACCCACACGCTGTAAGGCATCATAAGCCCGCTCCGCCACTTCCTTTTCGTCCAGACCCTGGTTCTTCGGTCCGAATTCCACATCTTCAAACACCGTGGTCTCAAACAGCTGATGCTCCGGATACTGGAATACCATACCCACCCGGGTGCGCAGATCCTTTAAGTCATAATCTTTGTCGTAGATATCCTGCCCGTTGTAATACACCGTACCGGATGTGGCCTTTAAGATGCCGTTCAAATGTTGCACCAACGTGGATTTTCCGGAACCGGTATGACCGATGATGCCGATGAACTCTCCGTCTTTGATCTCCAGGGAGACCTCGTCCAGGGCCGTTACTTCATAGGCTGTCCCGGTACTGTACTTGTAGGAAACTTTATCAACTATTAAGGACATTGATGAGCTCCTTTCGATGCAGGATCCCCTCCGGGACAGGGACTCCGCTTCTCTTTAATTCATGGGCCAAAAGCGTGATCTGAGGCACATCCATACGATGGGATTTTAACTCATCCACCCTGGAAAAGATGTCCCTGGGAACGCCCTCCATAACGATCTTTCCTTTGTCCATAACGTAAACATAATCCGAATCCACAACTTCCTCCATGTAATGGGTGATGAGGATAACGGTGATGTTCTTCTTTTGATTCAATTCGTGGGCTACTCGGATGACTTCCTTTCGTCCGTCGGGATCCAGCATGGCCGTAGGTTCATCCAAGATGATACACTTTGGCTGCATAGCCATGACGCCGGCGATGGCCACCCGCTGCTTCTGTCCGCCGGAGAGACGGTTGGGGGAATGGGTACGGTACTTCCACATCTGTACGGACTTTAACGCATTTTCCACCCGCTCCCAGATCTCATCCGTGGGAACGCCCATATTCTCCGGACCAAAGCCCACATCCTCTTCCACGATGCTGGCGATGATCTGGTTGTCCGGGTTCTGAAAGACCATTCCTGCGGTCTGTCGGATATCGTAGGTGTTCTCCGGCTCGGCGGTATTTTTCCCATCTACGTAGATGGTACCGTCGGAAGGCGTCAAAAGCGCATTGATATGTTTTGCCAAGGTGGATTTCCCGGAGCCGTTATGCCCCAAAACGGAAATGAACTGCCCGGCTTTTACTTTTAAGTCCACCCCATCCAAAGCAACGGAAACGCCCTCCACGTTTCCTTCTTCATCCCGGCGAAAATATTCATGTACCAGTTTTCTTGCGTCAATAATGTTCATATCTACCACTGCAAACGATGCAGATTTCCCTCCAATTGCATCTGTGAAAAATCATTCTGGCGAAGCGCCTCATACAAAACGATGGCGACGGAATTTGCCAGATTCAAGGATCTGGTCTCTCCCACCATGGGGATCCGAACGCACCGATCGGGGTGCGCAACAAGGATCTCCTCCGGTATGCCCCGGCTCTCCGGTCCGAACATGATAAAGGCGTCCGGCTCATACTGCACCCGGGTATAGACATTTCGCCCCTTGGTAGTGGCGTAGTAGATGCTGGCATTTGGATTCTTTTGATTGAAGTCATTCCAGTCATCATACCGGGTAACATCCAACTGATCCCAATAATCCATCCCCGCACGTTTTACGGTCTTATCATTTAACAAAAAGCCCAGTGGCTCAATCAAATGAAGCCGGGTTCCGGTGGCCACACAGCTGCGGCCGATATTCCCTGTATTCTGCGGGATCTCCGGCTCATACAGGATCACATTCAGTGCTGCCATCTTAAAAACCCTTTTCTGCCTTTAACTCCGTCACAAATTCTTCGATCCGGTCCAAAGCCAGCTTCAACTGTTCCAAAGAATAAGCGTAGGAGATACGGATAAATCCCTCACCGCTCTTCCCGAAAGCCGTCCCGGGCACCACCGCCACTTTTTTGCGATGCAGAAGCTGTGTTGCAAACTCATCCGAGGTCAGTCCGAACTGACGGATGGAGGGAAAGATATAGAAAGCGCCGAAGGGCTCAAAACACTTAACTCCCATGTCCGCAAACCGCTTTACCAGATATCTGCGGCGGCCGTTGTATTCCTCTTTCATCTCCGCCACTTCCGCATCACAGCTGCGCAAAGCCTCCACAGCCGCGTACTGGCTGGTGGTGGGTGCACACATGATGGCGAACTGGTGGATCTTTAGCATCTGGGCGATGATCTCCTTCGGTCCGCAGGCATAACCCAAACGCCAGCCCGTCATGGCAAAGGCCTTGGAAAAACCGTTGATGTAGATGGTCCTCTCCTTTAGACCGGGAAGGGAGGCGATGGATACATGCTCGTTCTTATAACTTAATTCCGAATAGATCTCATCCGTCAACACAAAGATATCGTGCTTTATGATCACCTCGGCGATGGCCTCTAAATCCTGCCGCTCCATGATGGCTCCCGTGGGATTGTTGGGGAACGGGAGTACCAGGATCTTTGTTCGGTCCGTAATGGCCTCTTCCAGTTCCCGGGCCGTCAGACGGAATTCATTTTCTTCCTTTAGATCGATGATCACCGGCGTTCCGTTTGCCAGGATCGTACAGGGCTCATAGGATACGTAGCTGGGCTGGGGGATCAACACCTCATCTCCGGGATCCAGCATGGCGCGAAGAGCCACGTCAATGGCCTCGCTGCCGCCCACTGTCACAAAGATCTCTCCTGCGGGATCGTAGGAAAGGTCGTACTTCCGGTGCAGGTAGGCGGAGATCTCCTCTTTTAATTCCTTTAAGCCGGCATTGGAGGTGTAGAAGGTTCGTCCCTTCTCCAGAGAATAAATGGCCTCGTCACGTATGCGCCAGGGGGTATCAAAATCCGGTTCCCCCACGCCCAGAGAAATGGCATCGTCCATTTCCGTAACAATGTCAAAAAACTTCCGGATGCCGGAAGGCTCTATATTCACAATGGTTTTTGAAAGAGGATTTCTCATAAGGACATCTTCATCCTTTCATCATGAGGTGCATCGGTAAGTACCGTGCCGGCCTCTTTGTATTTTTTCAGGATAAAATTGGATTTTGTGCTTAAGACCGACTCTAAAGGAGCAAGCTTATTGGAGACAAACTCCGCCACTTCCCGAAGGGTCTTGCCCTCGATGATCACCATGAAATCAAATCCGCCGGAGATCAGATAGACGGAAGAAACTTCCGGATAGTTGTAGATATGGGATGCCACCTTGTCAAAACCCATGCCTCGCTGGGGAGTCACCCGGACCTCGATCATACCGGTCACTTTTTCCACACCGGCCTTGTCCCAGTTGATCATGGTGTGATAACCGGCGATGATGTTCTCGGCTTCCATAGCCTCCAGCTCATTCATCACCGCTGCCTCGTCCTCGCCGAGAACGGTAGCCAGATCCTTCAGATCGATACGGGCATTTTTTTCAATGTAATGTAAGATCTTTTCTCTCATTTCCCCTCTCCTGTCTCTTTTATCCGATATCTCTTTTTTACACTTTTCAGTTCATCTCCGGCATGGCGCTCTAAAAAGCTTTCCTCACCATCCCGAAATATGATGCATTTATTATCTTCCGTGATCCGACCCACCACTGCAGCCGGGATCCCCTGCTCCAAAAAAGCCTCTTTGCAGGCAATGGCATCCTCACATACCAGAAGCACACAACCACCGGATAACAACCGATAGGGATGTACCTCGGCATACTCACAGATCTCTATGGTCTCCTGTCGCACCGGGATATCCTTTATTCCTACACGGATGCCCACATTGCTGGCTGCCGCCATCTCCCAGAGGGCCGTAAAGATACCACCCTCCTTTACTTCCTGCCAAAGGCACTCTCCCCGGGCAGAAGTGTTTAGAGACTGTATGATCTCTTCTTCTTTATGAATATTAAGCGCCCTGCCGAAGTCCCGGGCCCGGCGGACCATGGCTGCAGGGAATCTCTCTGTAAGCTTTTCATAAAGCAGTGTAGCCAAAACGCCGGTACCTTCCAAACCGATGTAACCGGTTACTATAATCTCCATCCCCGGCTTCGCTCCTGCCGGGAAGTTCATCTTTCCCTTTTTCATGGTACCGTTAAGGAAGAATGATCTGCTCCTCTGCAGGGGTTGTCGTCTCCTCCGGCACCTCCTCCGCAGCGGGCGTCTCGCTTACGGTCTCTTCCTTCTTCTCCGACTCCTCGGTCTTCTTGGAAGATTCGGAATCCTCTTTTTTCTTAGCGCTCTCTTCGGTATCCTCCGCCGCTGTCGTGCCGTCTCCGCCCCACTGGGCCGCTGCCGCGCGTACCGTCTCCTCATCCTGGGTGGCAATGGCTGCATTAATGGCCGCCACCGCATCCGGATTGTCGGACTGGGTACCTACAGCGTAGATATTATTGGTCACCCGATATTTGCTGTTGTTGTAAACATCACGGCTGACTTCCGTTCCGTTTTCATATACCACCTTCCACAGCCGGGCAGTATATCCCGTATGGGCGCTGCCGGAGGTCTTTACCACGGTACCCACCGGCTGGTCTCCTGCTGCCTCGAAAACGGCAATGGGGTCCGTCTGGGAGAGGATCTCACTCTCAAACTCCACGCTGCGGGAAGGATCCCTGGTCTCCACGCCAAAGACGTTAAAGTAGATCATCCCGCCGTTGGTATACCCTTCGATGTATACGGGATATTCCTGGTTGTTCTTAAATACAAAGTCCTTTGAATCCCCGGCAATGGCAGCGTCCATGGAAGGCTTCACGTAAGAAACGATCATGGAGTGAGCAGACCGGGTCACGATCTCCAGCTCCGCCCGCATCACCGCGTTATATAAAGTGGTGGACACCTGACAGATGCCGCCGCCGTAAGTCTCTACCGTCGTTCCGTTCTCATAGGATGCCGCCAGAGCGTAGCCGTTCTCGGCAGTCATGGGATTTAAGGCTGTCGCCACGGAGAATTCCTCTCCGGGATATAAAACGGTTCCGTCGATCTTGGAGGCGCCGTTTTTCACGTTCTGGGCTCTGGCCGCCGATGAAGTATGGAAATCGGTGCTGAAGCTGCCCAAAAGATCCTTGACCTTGGACAGGGTCTCCTTGCTTCCTTCCGGCTCCTCCACCTTGGTCACCAGTTCGATGGTGGCATCCTTTCCGTCCCAGTCATTGGTCACAAATTCTGCCACCGCCACAGCGGATTTATTGATCTTTACAGAAGTACCGGTCTGTCCGTCCACATAGGTAAAACTGCCGTTCTCACGCTTTAGGGAACCGTTTATGGCGGGGGTGGAAAGCTCGCTGTCATGCGCCTTTAAGAATTCCTTTACCGTTCCCACATCACAGGTCAAGGCAATGGAAAAATCCTTTCCTTTTCCTGTAGCGATATTCTTTTGCGCTTCGAACCGCTCCAAAAGGTTTCCTTCGTTACCGTAATTAAAGGCCCGATCCGCCACGTCGGCGTTCAGTGCGGAAAAGCCCAGCTGGCTGCAATCCACTTCCAAGGACTTATCCGCCGCAGTCAGTGTAAACTTCGTCCCGTCATATTGGGAGAGGTAGTCATCCACCACCTGGCGGATCTGTGTCTGACTGTATCCGGATACATCGATGCCTTCGATGGAAACGCCTTCCGGCGCATATTTATGATCACCGTCGGACGCCAGGGCCGTCATCCCGGCACCTGCCGCAAAAATGACCGCTGCCAGCGCGGATATGGAAATAATGATCTTCTTAATCGACATATCGAAACCTCTTCTATCTTCTTTTATCACATTATCCAAAGTATTGTATCACAGTATCCGATTTTAGAAAATTATGATCTTTACAAACTTTATTGAAAATCCGTGGGAAATTTAGTATATTTTTCGAGGTGATATAAACCCTTGTTTTATTTCACTTTGCGTAAGACTTTAGGAAAAGAGGTTGACATATGGCATTTCCTTTTTTGACCGTATTTATTGTCTTCATCATCGGGTTGTCCATCCGCTATGCGGTGCTGAACAAACGCCGGGAAGAAAAGTTCGACAGGTTCTGGGAAAAAGAAAAAGAAGCCGACCATACACCGGCGAAAGACCTTTCCACGGTTTCATTTTTAAAGGTTCCCATCCAAAGCTTTCCCATGGGAAAGTGGGAGGATGATGAGATCGCCATGATCGAAGAGCGCCTTCGTGCCCTGTCGGAAAAGAAACTTTTGAATCTGACAGGAAAGACAAATACGGAATTGAAACTGGAATATGGCACGGTAAACTTAGAGATCATGAGCGCCATCGGAGAGGATTTTAATGAGCTGACGGTGCTGTTGGTGGATTACGCCAAAGCACTCATGGAAAAGCATGACTATGACGGCGCCGCCACAGTTTTGGAATACGGTATGTCCGTAGGTACGGATGTAAGCTCCGACTACACGCTATTAGCGGATTGCTATCTTGCCCTGGGACGTCCGGAAAAGATCGCCCTGATAAAAGAGCAGGTGCAAAACCGACACCTGCTTTTGGAACAAAAGATCATATCTTATCTGGATACTTGCACAGATCCGACAGCGGACAGATAGCGCATTTCGGATTCCTGGCAAAGCAAATCTGTCTACCGAAGGTGATGATCTGGATGTTATACAAGATCCAGTGTTCCTTTGGAAGTTTTTTCATGAGATCAAATTCTACTTTTTCCGGATCCTCTTCTTTGGTGAGTCCCAGTTTCTTTGAGATCCGCTTAACGTGGGTATCCACCACGATACTGTCAATGCCATATACATTTCCCAAAATGACATTTGCGGTCTTTCGACCCACACCGGGAAGAGAAGTCAGTTCCTCTATGGTATCCGGCACCTGTCCCTCGTATTTATCCAACAGCTCCCGGGCGCAGGCTATGATGTTTTTTGCCTTGTTGTGATAAAACCCGGTGGAGTGGATGTCCTGCTCCATCTCCTTTAGATCCGCTTTCGCAAAGTCCGCCAACGTGGGATACTTTTGAAACAGATCCCTGGTAACGATATTTACCCTGGCATCCGTGCACTGGGCGGATAGGATCGTCGCAAACAAAAGCTGCCAGGCATTTTCATGTTCCAGATAGCACACCCGGTCCGTACCGTACATCTCATCCAATCGCTTTAAGATTTCCAACGTCCGTTTTGCAGCCATAGCTTTACTCGATCATCTCGATCATATCCACCGGGGAATTGACCGCCAAAAATACAAATACCGCCACGATATCATCGATGGGAACCTGCATGCCGTCTCTGGCCCATTCCACAATGGCATAGCAGAATGTCATGGCAAAAAACTCCGCTACACGCTTGGAGTTCAGCCAGGGGTAGCTTAACTTTTTTTCGATCTTTTCCCCATCCAGTTTATTCAGGATCAGTTCCGACACTTTTTCCAGCAGGATATCTTTAAAGGAGTTCTGTCCCTCCAACCGTACGGCTTTGATATAGAATTCCTTTTCCTGTTCCATCATCTGCAGCGCACCGGTCACAGCTCCCGTCAGATCCCCCCGATCGATCACCGGAGTCATGGGGTCGATGAGTTCCTTTTGAACGATCCACTCCAGAAGTTCATATTTATCCTGAAAATGGTTATAAAAAGTAGGCCGAATCACTCCGGCCTTATCCGTAATCTCTTTGATCGTGATCTTTTCAATTGGTCTCTTTTCGGCAAGTTCCTTAAAACTCTCCGCCAAAAGCACATCGATTGCCATCTTGCTCTGATTTGACATACGCTCTCCCAACAAATGAAGTCCTAACCTATGGCAAGTGACACAATATCCTCTGCCAAAAACATTACACCAAGAGCTTGACTATGGTGATATTCCATGAGCTTCTGTCTCCCGTCAGGTCGATGACCTCTCCGGTGGACATCAGCTTAACAGTGGGCCGCAATGAGTATCCGCGGTGATTCTCCACCACCAGAGCCCGCTCTCCGTTTGACAATTCCACTTCGCATCCCACGGGATATACGCAAAGCTCCTGCACCATGGTCTTTACCACCTTAGGGTCAAATTCCATGCCGCTCCGTCCCATGATATACTCCAACACATCCGACGGAAGATAGGGTTCATGGTAGGAACGCTTTGATGTCATGGCATCATATACATCCGCTGCCTTTATGATCCTGGCGAACTTTGAGATCTCTTTCCCTTCCTTTTTGCAAGGATATCCGCCGCCGTCGTACCACTCATGATGTTCGTATACGCCCATCAAAACGTTCTCGGAAAAATCGAAATTGTCCCGCAGGAAATTATATCCCTCCGCAGGATGATCCATCATCCGCACATGCTCCTCCTCCGTCAGTCGCCGGGGAGCATTGATGATAGTAGGGTCGATGAACACTTTTCCGATGTCGTGCAGGAATCCGGCCATTACCAGTTCTTCCAACTCGTCATCGGTCAGACCGCACTGCAATCCCAGTACGCCGGAAAGGACTCCCACATTCACGGAATGGAAATACGTATAGTCGTCATACGTACGTACTTCCATCAGGTTATAAGCCACGTCCCTGTTGTTGAGAACATCTTCTACCACCCGATGTACGTTTTCTTTTAATTCTTCCTCCTCCGGACTGCCTTCGCCGGAAGGATTTCCGAACAAGGTGGAGATCAGGGAAAGAGCCGATTTTTTCACTTCGGGCTTGATGATCTCTTTGATCTCTACATCCTTTGAAAAATCATCCGCGATATACAGTCCCGTCACTTCCAGGAAGGAGATATAGGAAATATTGTCTTTTGAAAGCCGGGTGTTCTTTTCCAGAAGCATACGGCCGGAAGCGTCCTGCAACTCCTGTCCCAGGATCATTCCCTCCCTCAGCTGGTTGACCGGTAAAAATCTCATTTCGTTACATCCTCTTCATCGAACGCTACGGTAACAAAAAAGCCTTTGGGTGTCTCACGAACATCTACCACTTTGCCCTCGGTAGATCTGATCCGCTCTAAAGTCGTATAATTCCCGGACATGGCATAGGCATGTCCTAACATATAGTAATAGGAACTGGGTAGCTCATACTCCTTTACCGGGAGCACATCGCCCACGGACAAAAGTCCGGTCCGTTCCATCTTAAATTCTTCCTGTCGCATGGATCGGCACCTTAAAAGTCGTCTACGTCTTCCTCACGGAGGATCACGGAATCCACGGCCCTCTCCGCCATGTTCACATGATGTACCATGAGCATGGAAGAAATGCCGTCATAAATCAATGCAAGCCCCACCAGACGCATAACCAGCTTGATCACACCGAAGGCGCAGGCCACGCACAAAACGCCGAAGACGATGGAAAGGATCGCACTGGCGATCATCAGTCCCCAACGATCCGCATTCGCCCGCTTTCCGCTGATGGCCAAAGACAGATTCTGCACGCCGCTGACCACTAAGACCACGCCGATGACAATGGGAATAAAGGAAACCGCTTTTGTGGGCTGCAGGATGATCCATACGCCGATGGCCAGTACCACCAGACCCACCAAAAGTCCGCTGGAGCGATTATTGTCGTTAAAGATCTTTCCGATGACCTGGATCCCGCCAATGACGATCAAGAGACCTCCGATAAAATAGGCCACCAAAGCCGTCACCTGGGTGGGCCAGATCAAAAGTACCACCCCAAGGATCACGCAGATCAACGCAGATGCCGTCATATGCAGACGGATGGATCTCATTTTTTCAATCAGTTCTTCCCACATGATTAGTCACCTCTCTTATGTCAAAGGTCGAACCCTCGACCTCAAAAATCACACCAGAATCATCATAAATCTTTTTTTGGATTTTGTCTATGCAAAGAGCCCTAAAACCACTTTTCCACGAAGCCTTCTCCCATAGCTTCACTGACATTTCCAACGATGAAAAATGCCTTGGGATCGTATTCCTTGATGATGTCCTTGATCATGGGGACATCCCGCTGGGTACAGATGCACACCAGCACCTTTCGCTTTTCCTTTGTAAACTCTCCGGTACCCGGAAGGGAAGTGACACCGCGATCCAACTGGCTTAAGATCTCCCGAGTGATCTCCTCCGGTGCCTTGGAGATGATCAGCGCGATCTTTGCCTTTTTTCCGTGATCCACCACATAGTTGATGACCCGTCCCATGATAAATACGGAGATAATGGCATAAAGGGTATGCTCCAGAGAGAACACTAAAGCACCCACGATGACCACCGCCCCATCCAGGTATTCGATGAGGTGTCCCACGCTGACATGCCGCAGATACTTGCTCAAAGAGTTCCCCAGCATATCCGTGCCGCCGGTGGTGGCCTTTGCCAGGAGTAAAAGTCCGGTTCCCACGCCAAAGGCGATGCCGCCGTATACAGCGGTCAGAAGCAGATTGTCGTCAAAGGGTACATAATCCGGGAAGATGTAGAGTTCTGCCGTCATCACCACAAAGGCCAGGCCGGTGCGGATGATCCGCTTAAAGCCCTCCGTCTTCCAAGCAAACAAAAAGATGGGGATGTTCAAGACCAGGTTGGATACCCAAAGGGGCACTTCATAGGGGCAGAATCTCCCCGTCAGATAGCGGATCACGATGGCCAGACCGGAGACGCCTCCGGTAACCAGCCCCGTAGGGTCAAAGAGGTATTTTACGGCAAAAGCCACAATGGTGCTGCCCAGGATGATGATCCAAAAATCCCGGAAATACACCAAAAATCGTTTCATTGTCATTTTCTTTTTCATTTTATGCTCTTTCTAGCCGCCACTATGCTTACGCTGTCTTTGTTCATCCCCGGCTGTCTACATACTCTGATTGTTTTAAAGCAAGTCCATATTACCACACATACTTTCTGATATGAAGAATAAAACTATTTACAAAAACAGGGGGTATCAGATAAAATTCTGACATAATTGTTTTAAATGTAATAGGAGATGATTTTATGGCCAGTATCAGCGAGTTATTAAAGACAAATACCCCCACCCTTTCTTTTGAGGTGTTCCCTCCGAAGGTGAAGGACAATTATGACACAGTGGAAGCGGCCGCTTTGGAGATCGCAAAGTTAAAACCCTCCTTTATGAGTGTGACCTACGGCGCAAACGGCGGCACCAGAGCTTTTACCACGGATATCGCCGGTGATATCCAAAAGAATACCGGCGTGCCTTCTCTGGCCCATTTGACCTGCGTATCTTCTTCCAAGGAGAGTGTTTCCGAGGCCTTAAAAGCCTATGAGGAAAAGGGTATCGAAAATATCCTGGCTCTGCGGGGCGATCTGCCGACGGGATGCGACGAGATGCCGGCGGATGCCGACTTCCGTTACGCCGCAGATCTGACAGCATTTATCAAAGCAAATTCCAACTTCTGCATCGGCGGAGCCTGCTATCCCGAAACCCATCCGGAAGCAGCCAACAAAGATGCGGATATATTAAATATCAAAAAGAAGATCGAAGCCGGGTGTGAATTTTTGACCACCCAGATGTTTTTTGATAACGGTGTGATGTTTAACTATATGTACCGTCTGCGGGAAGCAGGCATCACGGTTCCGGTATGTGCCGGCATCATGCCCATTACCAATGCAAAGCAGGTAGAGCGTTCCATCAAGCTTTCCGGCTCCATTATGCCTCCCAGATTTTTAGCTTTGGTAGACAAATTCGGTGATGACCCGAAGGCCATGATGCAGGCTGGCATCGCCTACGCCACGGATCAGATCATTGACCTCATTGCAAACGATATCACCCACATTCACGTGTATTCCATGAACAAGCCGGAAGTCGCCCGGGCCATTCGGGATAACCTTTCGGATATCGTCGTTCTGTAGATCATGCAGTACGGGCTTCGAAGGATCGGAAAAATCCCTTTCGACATAAACCGAAGGGAGTTATATATCTATAGTGGCTACCGAGGCAAAAATGTTCCGGATGAGCCGGTGGAAAAGCTGATAGACGAGTGTCTGGCAGAACTTGACGAGCAGGCAGACCCGAAAGCCGTGCTCCGAACGGAAGCCATTGTCCGACGATCCCCCGGGGATTTTTCCATCGGTGACTTTGCCGTAAAAAGTGAGGCCCTGGGGAAAAACCTCTTTGGCTGTCATGCTGCCATCCTTTTAGGAGCTACTCTGTCCACTTCCATAGACCTGCTCCTGCACCGCTATTCCAAACTCGCCATTACAAAGTCCGTGATCATGCAGGCCTCTGCAGCCGCATACATCGAAGCCTATTTGGATGCCATCATGGATCAGCTGCGGGAGGAATTAAAGCCGGAAGGCCTTTCCTTATGTCCCCGTTTTTCTCCGGGGTTCGGGGATTTCGGCACGGAATACCAGCCTGCATTTTTGGAAGCGGTGGATGCCAAACGGTACCTGGGAATTTCCCTTTCCGGGGAGTCCCAAATGCTGGTCCCCACCAAATCTGTTACCGCTGTGATCGGTATCAAAGGAGATAATCATGCGTAACTTCTTAAAAAAAATCCAAGACAACAAAGAATTCATCTATTTCGACGGTGGCATGGGAACCTACCTCCAGGCCAACGGACTAAAATCCGGTCAGCTGCCGGAGACCTTTAACCTGGATCGGCCGGAAGTATTAAAGGAGCTGGCTATGGCCTATGCTGAGGCCGGCGCCAATGTGTTAAACACCAATACCTTTGGTGCCAACCGTTTGAAATTTCCCATGGATGACCCAACGTACCCTCTGGATCAGATCGTTACCTCTGCCGTAAAAAACACGGCGGCCGTGCGGGATGCCTATAAAAAAGCAAACCCCCACCGGGATGTGTTCGTGGCACTGGACTTAGGTCCCACCGGAAAGCTCTTGGCTCCCATGGGCACGTTGGACTTCGAGGAAGCAGTCTCCATCTATTCGGAGGTGGTCCGACTGGGCGCCGAGGCCGGTGCCGACTGTGTGCTCATCGAGACCATGAGCGATACCTATGAATTAAAAGCTGCCGTCCTGGCGGCAAAGGAAAGCTGCGACCTGCCGGTCTTTGCCACGGTGATCTTTTCCGAAAACGGGAAACTTTTAACCGGCGGTGAACCAAAAGGTGTGGTTGCCCTTTTGGAAGGCCTGGGAGTAGACGGTCTGGGCGTAAACTGCGGCCTGGGTCCCAAGGAAATGAAACCCATTGTAGCAGAGATTGCAAAGGCCGCTTCCGTTCCCGTCATTGTAAATCCCAACGCCGGCCTGCCCCGGGTGGAAGGTGGCGTGACCTATTATGACATCACACCAAAAGATTTTGCCGCTACCATGCAGGAGATCGCCACGGAAAACCCGGGCGTCATCGGTTTGGGCGGCTGCTGCGGCACCACGCCGGATCATATCAAAGCGCTGGTGGATAAAATGCAGGGAATACGGGCGAACCCTGTCATCCCATGCGAAGACACCGTTACCTCTTCCGGAGCTGTCCACGTGGTACTAAACGAAAAACCCGTTATCATCGGCGAGCGTATCAATCCCACCGGAAAGTCAAAGATGAAACAGGCTCTCCGGGAGGATGACTTAAACTATATCTTAAACGAAGGTGTCACTGAAGAAGAAAACGGCGCCCATATCTTAGATGTCAATGTGGGACTTCCGGAGATCGACGAACCCTCTGTCTTAAAGCGGGCCGTTTACGAACTTCAGGGGATCTCTTCCCTGCCGCTGCAGATCGACACCAGTGATTTTATCGCCATGGAAGCCGCCATGCGGATCTATAACGGAAAGCCCATGATCAACTCCGTCAACGGAAAACAGGAGGTCATAAAAGCCGTCTTTCCTTTGGTCAAAAAATACGGCGGTGTTTTGGTAGCCCTTCTGTTGGACGAAGAGGGGATCCCCACCACGGTGGAGGGTCGTATGGCCATCGCCGAAAAGATCTATGCCGCTGCCGACTCCTATGGCGTCCCTCGAAAGGACATTGTCTTTGATGCCTTAGTCATGACCATCAGTACCGACAGTGCCGCTGCAAAGATCACGTTGGACACGGTGCGGGCCATCACTCAAACTTACGGCGCCTGCACGGTGTTAGGAGTATCCAATGTTTCCTTTGGCCTGCCCAGAAGGGATCTGATCAACACTACCTTCTATGCCTTAGCTTTGGAGAACGGCCTTACCGCCGGCATCATCAATCCCTCTTCCAAAGCCATGAAGTCCGTATACGATTCCTTTTTGGCAGTACGGGGATATGACAACAACTGCGTCTCCTTTATCGGTGGCTATGCGGATAGCATATCTGCCGAGGCGGAACTGAAAAAGATCAAAGAAAGCGGCGTGGTGACTTCCGATACCTCCGGAAATACCGGTACTTCCCCTGCCGTGGATGATAGGAGCGATATCGCAAAGACGCCCCTCGGCAGCGCCATCATAAAGGGCTTAAAAGAAAACTGTGCCCGGCTTTCAAAGGAAATGCTCTCATCCGGCACGGATCCTTTGGATGTGATCAATTCTTACATCGTGCCCTCTTTAGATGTGGTTGGGAAAGGCTTTGAAAAGAACACCATCTTCCTCCCTCAGTAATTAATGAGCGCGGAAGCTGCCCAGGTATGTTTTGACGAGATCAAGACTGCCCTTTCCTCTGCCGGCGTAAAAAGCGAACCCAAGGGCCGTGTCATCATGGCCACGGTAAAGGGAGATATTCACGACATCGGCAAAAACATCGTAAAGGTTCTTTTGGAAAACTATTCCTTTGACGTCATCGACTTGGGAAAAGACGTAGCTCCGGAGACCATCGTGGAATGCGCCATCAAAGAAGATATCCACTTCATCGGCTTAAGTGCCTTGATGACCACCACCGTAAGCAGTATGGAAGAGACCATAAAAGCTTTGCGGGAAGCCCATGTGGATTGTAAAGTGGCTGTTGGGGGAGCTGTTTTGAATCAGGAATATGCGGATATGATCGGCGCGGATTACTACTGCAAGGATGCAATGCAGACAGTCCGCTGCGCAGAAGAATTCTTCGGGAA
>JAIKZU010000168.1 GCA_024681985.1 Lachnospiraceae bacterium
TACCGTTATGTTTTGGGAAGCGTTTTGTCCCAGGTACTTTTGCACCAGACGGTGATCGGACTGGAGACAAAGGCAGCGCTGGATAAATACGATATCACACCGGACATCATCATCGGATGTGCCGGCGGCGGATCCAACTTAGGCGGACTGATCTCCCCCTTTGCAGGCGAGATGGCCCGGGGTGAAAAGAACTACCGCATTATCGCCGTGGAGCCCATGAGCTGTCCTTCTCTTACGAGAGGAAGCTACGTTTACGATTTCTGTGATACCGGAAAGGTCTGCCCTTTGGCAAAGATGTATACCTTGGGCAGCGGTTATATCCCGGCACCGAACCACGCCGGCGGCCTTCGCTATCACGGTATGTCCAGTATCGTTTCTCAGCTTTATGACGACGGAATGATCGAAGCTACTTCCGTTAAACAGACGGATGTATTTGAAGCGGCACAGCGTTTTGCCCGCATCGAAGGGATCCTTCCCGCACCGGAAAGCTCCCACGCCATAAAGGTTGCCATTGATGAGGCATTAAAGTGCAAAGAGACCGGTGAAGAAAAGAATATCGTCTTCGGTCTGACCGGTACCGGATACTTCGATATGGTGGCTTATCAGAAATTCAATGATGGTGTGATGGACGATTATTGTCCCACAGACGAAGAGATCAAAGCTTCACTGGCGGGATGCCCGAAGCTGTAAGAACAGATAAACAGGTTTAATTCTTCTGCGCGTTTTCGTGACGGAAGCGCGCAAAACCGACCTGTGCGGGATCCCATCCGTGGAGAGCGCAGGAGTTGCAGCAAAAGATGGGCCTCGACATGTCGTTGGCCAGCATTTCATCATATTCAAACTGTGCCAGCGTAAATTTGCGACCGCAGCTTTGACAATGTAGAGTAACTTCCGTGCGTTCCATGAGGATGCGTTCCTTTCTCGTGATTTATGGTGAGTATAGCACAGTTTTTTTATTTATGTAAATAAGGGAAACGTATTTAAAAAATGGTTTCCCGATAATTTTAGCAAGGAGAGTAGGCAAATGACAATTTATGACGAACTGGTAGCCAGAGGCCTCATTGCCCAGGTGACGGACGAAAAAGAGATCCGGGATCTGATCAACAGCGGCGGCGCTACCTTTTATATCGGATTTGATCCCACGGCGGATTCCCTTCACGTGGGACACTTTATGGCGCTTTGTCTGATGAAGCGTCTGCAGATGGCAGGGAACAAGCCCATCGCTCTTTTAGGCGGGGGTACCGGTATGATCGGCGATCCTTCCGGACGGACGGACATGCGTCAGATGATGACGGTGGAGACCATCAACCACAATATCGAGTGCTTTAAAAAGCAGATGAGCCGGTTCATCGAGTTCGGCGAGGGGAAGGCCCGCATGGTAAATAACGCCGACTGGCTCATGGATTTAAATTATATCGAGGTGCTTCGGGATATCGGCCCGCACTTTTCCGTAAACCGCATGCTGACGGCGGAGTGCTACAAGCAGCGTATGGAAAAGGGATTGAGCTTCCTGGAGTTTAACTACATGATCATGCAGTCCTACGACTTTTACCGTTTGTACCAGGATTATGGCTGCAACATGCAGTTCGGCGGCGACGACCAGTGGTCCAATATGCTGGGCGGTACGGAACTGATCCGTCGTAAACTGGGCAAGGATGCATATGCCATGACCATTACCCTGCTTTTAAATTCCGAGGGAAAGAAAATGGGCAAGACCCAGTCCGGCGCAGTCTGGCTGGATCCTGAAAAGACTTCCCCCTTCGATTTCTATCAGTACTGGAGAAATGTGGCGGATGCCGACGTATTAAAGTGCATTCGTATGCTGACCTTCCTGCCCTTGGAGCAGATCGACGAGATGGACAAATGGGAAGGTGCCCAGTTAAACGAAGCAAAGGAGATCCTGGCTTACGAGCTGACCACTTTGGTACATGGCGAGGAAGAAGCCAACAAGGCAAAGGAAGCGGCAAAGGCGCTGTTCTCCGGCGGCGTGTCTGCCGAGAACATGCCGGAGGAAAAACTTTCCGATGGGGACTTTAAGGAGGATGCCATCGACATCTTAAGCCTTTTGGTGGCTGCAAAGCTGGCCACATCCAGGAACGAAGCCCGTCGTGCGGTACAGCAGGGTGGTGTTTCCGTAAATAATGAAAAGATCACCGATGAAAAAGCTTCTTTCAAGAAGTCGGATTTTGCCGATGATTTTGTTTTGAAAAAAGGAAAGAAGAAATTCTGTAAGGTGGTATTGTAATGGAAGGCTCAACATTTTATTTTGACTGGGAATTTGACCTGCTGTACTGGTTTCAAAGTTGGCATTCACCCGTGATGGACAAGATCATGAAGTGCATCACCCTCTTCGGAGAGGAAGGGATCTTTTGGATCGTGTTGTCTTTAGTGATCCTGATCTTTTGCAAGGATAAGCGGTTGGGATGGACCATGGCCGGTGCTCTGGTGATCGATGTTTTAGTTTTAAACGGTCTTTTAAAGCATCTCTTTGAGCGGAACCGTCCCTGTTGGATCGATACGACCATCCCCCTTTTGGTGGAGAACCCGGATGATTTCTCCTTCCCTTCAGGGCATACGGGAGCATCCTTTGCAGCGGCGACCGCATTGTTTTTAAGGAATAAGAAATGGGGAGTGCCGGCACTGGTACTGGCAGTACTGGTGGCCATCTCGCGTTTGTATCTATTTGTACACTTCCCCACGGATGTGCTGGTGGGAGTCGTCGTGGGTGTTTGCGCCGGTATTGCATCCTTCATCGTCGTAAACGCTTTTTACAAAGATAAGGACATCAAGAAGTTTTTGCCCCTGTTCGGACAGCCATTTTAAGATGCGTACATGAATTTAGCGGAATTATTGTTCTTGGGTGTGGGCCTGGCCATGGATGCCTTTGCGGTATCCGTGTGCAAGGGTCTGGCCATGCGAAAAGTGCATATGGGTCAGTGCTTTGTCATCGCGCTGTTCTTCGGCGGATTTCAGGCGTTGATGCCGGTTTTGGGGTATTTTCTGGGAAGTGCATTTGCGGAAAAGATCCAAAGCGTGGACCATTGGATCGCCTTTATCCTGCTTTGCTATATTGGTGCAAAGATGATCGCGGATGCCATCAAGGAGCGCCGTGAGGAATTCAAGGTGGAGGAGATGGATCCGCCCTTAGACTTTAAGGAACTTTTTATCATGGCGGTGGCTACCAGTATCGATGCTCTGGCCGTGGGCGTGACCTTTTCCTTTTTGTATGTGGATATCACGCTGGCAGCTTTGGTTATCGGTGTCGTGACCTTTGTGATCTCCGGAGCCGGAGTTTTCATCGGGAATGTCTTCGGAGTGAAGTATAAGACCGGTGCCCAGCTGGCGGGAGGGGTAATCCTCATCTTCTTAGGAGCCAGGATCCTGTTGTCGCATTTGTTCGGATAATGGACTAACGACGTAACGGCGTCCAAAATGCGCCTCCACACGGGACGTTTGCACTCTGAGAAAAAACGTAACGGTACTAAACTCACTTCGTTCGTTAAGTGTCGAGCGTTTTTTCAAATTCGACAACGATAGAGAAATGGTTAGTAGAAGAAAGAGAGAAAAGTATGCTAGAAACTGTAAAAGTAATCGTATTTTTGTTGCTGGGATTTGTTTTGCTCCTAAAGGGCGCCGACTTCTTT
>JAIKZU010000171.1 GCA_024681985.1 Lachnospiraceae bacterium
CAAAAGTTAATAGTTCCTAGGGGAATCGAACCCCTGTTTTCGCCGTGAGAGGGCGACGTCTTAACCGCTTGACCAAGGAACCATATCCGATGTCTTCGGCAGACAACAAATGAATAATACACTAATTCTATTTAAAATGCAAGCATTATTTTTGAAAATAATATTAACAAAATAACCCACAAAAAACACTCCCGCAGGATACGCTATCGCCGTGTCTCGCCTATCGGCTCGGTCGGTGCTTCTGCTTCGCAGAGGTGTCCACCGGACACCCGCACCCTCACGCAAGGGTATTGCGCCGATTGTGAGGCATCGAAGATGCCTTTCATTTCACAATCGTGTGCATATATTGCAAGTGCAATTATTTGCACTTGCCCGCGTTGCGGACGTCCTGCTTGGAGTGTTTTTCTGTGGGTTTGTTTTCAACAGGTATTTGTGGCAGTTGTGATATGTTTTAATCCGATGCAGGGCCCTTATTTTACATCGGCACTTAACGAACGTAGTGAGTTTAGTGTCCGCTATGTAAAATATGGAGCGAGAGCGTGCCCAAATGGATTATAAACATATCACAACGGTTATAGAATACAATGATTATTAATCCTCATACCCATTGGGATTATTCTTCTGCCATCTCCAGGAATCTTCGCACATCTCACGGATCCCGTTTTCGGCAACCCATCCCAATTCCTCTTTGGCAAGAGATGCATCCGCATAGTTTTCTGCAATATCCCCCGCACGTCTGGGTTTGATCTCATAAGGGATCTTTACGCCTGTAGCTTCTTCGAAGTTCTTAACGATATCCAATACGGAATATCCTACGCCGGTTCCCAGATTGTAAATTTTAAGGCCGGCATTCTCTTCGATCTTCTTTAAAGCTTTCACATGCCCCACAGCCAGATCCACCACGTGGATATAATCCCGTACGCCGGTACCGTCTGGTGTATCGTAGTCATCGCCAAATACACCGAGTTTTTCCAGCTTTCCTACGGCCACCTGGGTGATATAAGGCATCAGGTTGTTGGGGATGCCATTGGGATTCTCACCAATCCTGCCGGATTTATGAGCACCGATGGGATTGAAATAACGAAGCAGGATCACATTCCAATCCTGATCCGCATACTGGATATCGGAGAGGATCTGCTCCAACATGGATTTGGTCCATCCGTAAGGATTCGTACAGGTACCCTTCGGGGTCTGCTCCGTAACGGGAACCTTCTCGGGAGTACCGTATACCGTTGAAGAAGAAGAAAAGATAATGTTCTTACATCCTCTCTGACGCATGACATCCACCAGTGTCAGTGTCCCTGTGATATTATTTTGGTAATACTCCCAGGGCTTTGCAACGGACTCGCCCACCGCTTTCAATCCTGCAAAATGAATGCAACTATCTAAGGAATTCTCATCAAAAATACGATTCAGTATATCCCGATCTAAAATATCCCCCTTATAAAACTTTAAATCTTTGCCTGTGATCTCTTTGACCCGATCCAAAGACTTTTCACTGGAATTTGAGAGGTTGTCTAATACAACCACCTCATATCCCGCATTCAATAATTCTACGCAGGTGTGGGAGCCGATAAACCCGGCACCACCGGTAACCAATACCGCCATGCTTCTTCCTCTCTTTCCTTTAAGCAATTAAATCTATATTCTTATAAAGAAACCGTAATGTACTTACGCAATTCTTCCGGAATATCCATTTCATTCTTTGAAATACTGATGATGAAGGAAATATGAAACTGATTTGCTATCTTTGTCAATTTGTCTACCGCAAAGATCAGTCCTTCATTGGTATCGATGGAACAAACCTTCAGGAAGCTGTCTATGAAGATCTCTTCAATATCATTATTCTGAGAGATCACGCCACAGATAAAGCCGATGAATTCATCAATGTTCTCCATTCCGAATTTGTACTCGCTGAAATTGATCAGTCGCACCTTCGGATCCACGCCAAACATATGCTTATCGTCTTTGTCCACAAAAACGATGCTGCCCTCGGCAGTCTTGACATCCGCCTTTACTTTGTCCAACAGATACTTTGTTTTTCCTTTTCCTTTTTCCCCTGAAATAATCTCAATCATAATATCCTTCTCCTCCTATAAATGATTTATTATTTCCCACCAAATTGGGATAAAATCTCATTCATCAGATAGTAGAGATTTCCTCTGCTATCTGCGTGATACACGATGGACACCAGTCGTTCGTTCTTTTCATTCTTTGAAAGGCAAACCAGACAATATTTGGCCTGACCGGTGGTACCCGTCTTCCCCCCAATCACTGTTATCGTACTTGGTGCATCATAGGCACCTGATAAATAACCACAGGTATTGGCCCAACTCTGCTGCTGATCTGATCCATCCGCATCCTTATAATAAACATCATAACTAACTGTCTGCAAAATCTCAACAAAGTCTTGCAGTTTTATGGCGCTGTTAAAGATGAGATACATGTCGTAAACCGTCGTATAATGGTCATCGTCATGTAAACCGTTAGGCGTCACGAAATGAGAATGGGTGGCACCTAATGCCATTGCCTCCTGATTCATAAGGGTGGCAAATTTTTCCGTACTTCCGCTCATGCCTTCCGCGATTGCGATGGCGGCATCATTCCCGCTACGAAGCATCAAACCGTACAAAAGCTGCCGCAGAGTCAGCACATCTCCCGGTTTCAAATTGCATACGGATGAATCTTCATCCTGATCACAGGCGTTTTCGGATACGGTGATCTCCTGGTTCAGATCGCCGTATTTTATGGCAATATAAGCCGTCAGGATCTTTGTAGTACTAGCGGGATAGAGTTTTTCAAAAATGTTTTGAGAGTACAGAGTCTCCTTTGTATCCAGATTAAAAAGCCCAGCTCCGGAAGCAATCTGCGAATCTACAGCGTCAACGCCGATATTCCTGCCATCGGTAATACACAGATCGGAAGCCATCAGATTAGAGGATGTCTCCGGCGCATTAAGAGTCAGTCCGAAAGAATAAGAATCCTCATACAAGTCATATTTATTTTCCACAACCTGGGTTTGGCCGCATCCGGAAAACATCACGACTATACTCAGGCAAAGAAGAATGCTTATCAGTTTATTTGTACATTTCACGCCACTCAAGGTCTCCTCGATCCAAAGACATTATCAATAGTTCCGCAGTGGCCAGATTCGTGGCCAAAGGGATATTATGTGCATCACAAAGTCTGACGATACTGTTTACGTCCGGTTCATGGGATTTCTGCGTCAAAGGATCCCGCAAAAATATCACCAGATCGATCTGATTATGTTCGATCTGCGCACCCAACTGCTGCGTACCGCCTAAATGTCCGGAAAGGTACTTATGCACCGTAAGATTTGTGGCCTCTTCCACCAGACGTCCTGTGGTTCCGGTGGCAAACAGATCATTTTTTGAAAGGATCCCTCGATAAGCAATACAAAAATTCTGCATCAGTTTTTTCTTGGAATCATGTGCAACCAATCCGATATTCATAGCCCCTTCTCCTGTTTAATCCAAATACTTTTTCGCTTGCAGACTGACGTTTAATACAAAACCCATCCCAAAATACAACGTCACCAGCGATGTCAGACCATAGCTCATAAAAGGAAGTGTCAGTCCCGTATTCGGCATAAGCCCCGTTACCACGCAGATATTCACAAAGGTCTGAAAGCCAACGATGGAAGCCATTCCGACACAGATCAACGCCCCGAAAAGATTCTTAGCCTTCTTAGCTGAATACAGACAGAATATGGTAACTGAAAATAAAATGCCGATAATACACAAGGAACCTAAAAAACCCAATTCCTCACCGGCCACCGCAAAGATGAAGTCTGTTTGCGGTTCCGAAATATAATTACCGTTTTTCACGGATTCGATACTTTCGTTATTTAATCCCTTTCCAAGGAGCTGCCCGGATCCAATAGCCATAATTGAATTTTGCTGTTGATAGGAATCCTGGGGATAGTCATCCGGATACAGCCATGCCAGGATACGTGTATTCTGATAACTCTTTAGAAGGGAACCGCCGCTGTGGGTCAGAAAGATCAGCGCGCCGGAGATCCCAACAATGCCAATGCCCAATGCCCAGGCACAAATCTTGTAACTTAAGCCCGCAAAAAACACCATGGCGGCGATCACCAAAAAAGTAACTATGGTGGTAGACAGATCCGGCTCCTGCATGATTAAAAACAATGGCACACCGGCCAAACAAGCTGTAATAAAGAGTCTCTTTGGAGTGTTTAATTCCTCGGCATACTTTGGAAGATAACCGGCAAAAAACAATACCAAAAAAATCTTTGCCAATTCTGAAGGCTGAAATCGTATGAAATCCAAATCGATCCATCGTTTCGCACCTTTTGCGGAATCTCCCAGGATCAATACGGAACTTAGCAAAAAGATCACTCCTGCATAATACAACCAATAAAACTGCAGGACAAAATCATAATCAATAAGCGCTACCACCGCCATAACCACAACGCCGATAAGCATGCCCATGATCTGACGATTCTGATAATCCGAATTTGCACTTCCGATGACAAAGATCCCCATCAGAGAAATGGCAAAAACAGAAAGCATCAGCGGTAAATTAAAGTTTTTCAGTCGATAATTTCGAAACATAATCTATGATAATGACAAAAGACCTTTGGAAAGCGGTTCAACAACCAGTGCACCCCGATAGACAGCCGCACATTCAAAGTCTTCTTTTTTTGCAAATTTTTTTAAGAATCCTCCCTGATCCTCCGGAAACTGCGGATCGGTGTAACCGGCTACAGATATATCTTCCGTCTCAAAAGAAGCAGCAACGATATAAGCTTTTTCATCCTTTGCGACGCCTGCGGACACCTGGCCGTATATATCACCCATAACGATCACATTTCCCTTGGATATAACGGATGCCTTCTCTTCCACATCTCCCAGGATCAAAACGGAATAATCACAGGTAATGGTGGTTCCGTTCTCCAGATTCCCTTTTATTATTCTAGCATTTTCCATTGCTTTTTCATAATAAAACTTATCAAAAATCTGTTTTGTTTTTGCCTCCTTGACCTGATCTCCTTCTCGGAGCAAAAGAACCCGCACATTGGAGTTTAATTCAATGGATTCCACTACAGCACGAACCTCTAAAGGAGACAGTTCTCTCCCCAATAGTTCCAGCACGATCTCCACATCACCGAAGGTGTTTTTGTTTGCCAAAAACTTCGTACATATCTCCGTAATGAGATCCATAAAGTCACAATCCGGATCCAGATACAGCTGGATTCCCTTGGAGCTTCCTTTGATGATACATAAATCACTCATGAACCTATCCTCCGTATTAGTCTGTCACCCGGTTTGTGGATGAATTACTGGTGTCTACGGCACCGTTTAAAATATCATCAACATTTTCCGTTTTGAAATATACGCTTAAGATCTGTCGGGACAGATCCGCGGCGTTGTGGGAAGTATATCCGAATGCGATACGTGTTGCGATGGCAATATCCGGTCTTTCATAAGGGGCATATCCCACAAATAAAGCGTGGTTCGGTCTGGTCTTGACCTGCTGCGCCGTACCGGTCTTTCCAGCAACAGGAATTTCAAACTCATCGAAGCTGTCCAATTCCTCTACCACCATACGCATACCGGAATGAATGGCAAACCAATCACTGGAGTTTAACACATCTACCTGATTGCGAACAGTAGGACCGTATTCTTTTAGTACCTTTCCTTCCGCATCCGTTACATGATCCAAAAGAGACAGATTATACACCGTTCCGCTGTTTGCAATAGCTGTGGCATAACGGGCCAGAGATATGGTGGTAAAGTTATGATCTGACTGTCCGATAGCCGCCATGACTGGGTATTCCGTAGCTATGCTTGGCTTGTTTTCCTCGACCTCTACCCCTGTTTTTTCATCCAGACCAACTAAAGACGCATATTTTTGTATGATGTTGATCCCTCGTTCGTCATTGTACCGCTCGCCACCGGCCATGTCATAACCCACCTGATAAAAGAAATAGTTACAGGAATCCCGTAGAGCCTCTGATACATTGATAGAGCCGTGGGTGTTCGGATAAAACCAACATTTCGGTTTGTTGGACACCAGTTCGAACTCTCCCAAGTCTTCGATTTCCGTAGCAGGAGTGATGATGTTTTCGGATAAAGCCGCCATGGCACTGACCATTTTAAAAGTAGAACCGGGTGCCGTACGCTGCTGTGTTGCATGGTTATACATCGGATTTGACAAACTGTATACCAACTGGCTGTAATAGGATGTGTCTACGGAATTTGCCAATTTGTTACTGTCATATCCCGGATAGGAAACGCAGGCTAAAACCTCACCCGTATTGGTATCGATCAAAACGCAGGAACCGGAGCAGGGATCCAAAGCCAATTCTCCCGGTGTGATCTCTAAAGTCCTTATCTTTTCTTTCATAAAGGTATATGCCGACATCTGATCATTTGCCAAGGCATTCCGCACTTCGTCGTCCGCTTCCAGATACCCTTGATCATATAAAATGGCACATAGCTCGTTTCCGGTGATCTCATCGTTTAATATAGCATATTGAAAAATAAGTTTTTCAAATTCCGTCGTGGGGAAAATATCAGAAATAATATAATCCACCATATTTTCATACACTTCATTCGTATCAACATACAGGGACTTTTGTGTAAACAGGGAAATATCCACCCAGTTATTCTCGATACAATGGGTCAGGTATTCTTTGGCGGACAATTCCTCATTGGTCCAGGCAATGTATACTTCATCCGTTGTATCAATAGAATCGGAAAGCAAAACGTTATCCGCACGCAGGGTTTTTACAATATAAGTGCAATACTGCTGATACTCCTTTGGCAACTCGCTGTACGCCACCGGGGTATTGGTGGTGAAGATCTCTTTTAATTCTTTTTCCACGCTTTGGCTCTTTGAAACATAGGTGGAATAAACCTTTTTTTCAAGATCGGAAGCATTTTCACTGCTTAGCGCATTAATACTGATCAAGTTGTTATTGATCAGTGCAAAATACACATCGTAGATGGGTATCACAATATCTGATGCGGAAGATGAGGAAGATCCGGTATATTCCTTCGTATTGACGATCTTAGAATATATAATACTGGCGATCTCTTTTTCCAAAAGATCATAGGTGGCAATGGTAAGATCCTTGTCGATGGAAAGATAGACATCACCTCCGGGAACCGCATCTTTTTTATCCGTCTCCAATAAAACGTTTCCCACGCTATCTACATAAACAGTCTCATATCCTTTGGTGCCGGAAAGATAATCGTTCATATAGCTTTCGATACCACTTTTTCCGATGATATCGTTGATGGAATACCGGTCACTTTTTTTTGAAAGTTCTTCATACTCCTCCGTGGAGATCTTTCCTGTATAGCCAATGATATTGGCAAAGCACTCACTGTCCACATAACGACGAACTGACTGCTCTTCCACTTCCACGCCGATAAAATCTGCCTGGTTTTCTTTTACATAAGCCATGGATTTGTCACTGATATCCGTGGCAATGGTGGTGGAAATATACTTCTGATAACTGTTTTGAGAAATGTTGTACCGGATCACTGCGATCTCATATCGGTATTTTTTCGGATAATCCTCGGAAATCTGATAACGTTTGTCTCCGTACAGATAATCCATGATCTCTTCCGGGGTGGCATCCGCTTCATCAATACCATAATTACTCTCGGAAGCATTTTTTTTCAGATCACTGATATCGGAATACCCAAATACATCTGCCCGAAATCGTTGTAAAGAAGTTCCACTGTGAGCAAAAGAATAAGATCCGCTGGCAGCATTGTAATAAATTCCAAAGTCATTACGGATCGGATCTCCATTTGCTTCTAAATGGGTAATGATCTCGTAAAGCATCTGGTTTAAGATCCTGTTTTTTTCTCGGGTGGATTCATAGGAACCATTATCCTCAATGGTAACGGCATAGGCCAATTCATTGTACGCTAAAAGATTCCCGTTACGGTCATAGATATTCCCACGGGTAGCATCGATGGTCTCTGTTTTATTGACTTTCAGATTGTAGTTACTCTGATAATCCTCTCCGCGGATGATCTGCAATATAAAGAGTCTCGACAAAAGGATCACGGCAAAAAGCACCATGACACCCATCATAATTCCGACTCTCGAGGAGAGGATCTTTTCTTTTAAATCGCTCCAATACTCAGACAAATTTGCGTTCGCTCCTCTTCTCTGTCTTGTTCATCCAGTATTCGAAATAATAGATGGGGAAATACAAAACCAGTGAAACAAGTACGGTATAGATGATCTCCGGGATGATCACATGCATGAAATAATAGCCGATATCATATCTTCCTCTCAAAAGATAGATACAGCCGTATACCATCATTCCGTATAGCAGATCAGAAAAACCGATCAACAATAAGGGCAGTTTCATGTCATCTCCAAAGAACCATTGGCGTAACATCCCGTTAAAGAATGCAATGATCAGATAAATAAAGGCGTACATTCCGAAATAACTTCCCGAAAACATATCCAAAAGCAGTCCGGAGGCCATCCCAATATAAAGGGCATAATTTCCACCCCGCATAAAGCCGATGGTGGAAACCAGAATGACCAATATGTTGGGGGCGATCCCTCCCAATGTGAATTTGGAAAAAACGGAAGTGTGCAAAAGAAAATATACAATTACCAGAAGAACGTAGGAGAATACTTTTTTTGCAAAAGGCTTTAATTCCATTTAATCAACCGTTTCCTTTGTCTGCAGGATCACCAAAACCTCCTGCAAATGCTTAAAATCTACTACCGGTGTGATCTTTCCGGATTTTGTCAGATTATTGGAATCCGGAGAAAGCTCGCTGACATAACCGATGAGAATACCGGGTAAAAATTTGCTGCTGATGTTGGACGTGACCACAGCAGTTCCCACATCCACTTCATTATCAGGGTCTTCCAAGTCCGTAAGTTCGATCATATTACTGTCGTTCATAAGTTCCAGGTCGCCGGAAACAATACAGTTATCCAACGTGGACAGGATCATGGAACTGACATTGGTATTGTCATCGATGACGGAGCGAACAATGGAATAACTGGGGCCCACTTCTGTAATAATCCCCACAAGACCGCTGCCGGAGATCACGTTCATATTGACGGTGATCCCGTCGTTGGAGCCTTTGTCGATGGTGAAATTATTGAACCAGTTGCTGGTACCCTTTGCAATGACATGCGCCCCTGTGGTCTTATATTGTGTATAATCCGAGGAAAGCTGAAAAAGCTCCTGAAGGCGCTTTAATTCTTCCTGTTGCAGCTGCATATTGGTAAGCTGGGTCGTCAGCTCATCCACCTGCACACGAAGCTGTTCATTTTCACTGATCAGCTCTTCTTTTGTCATGGCATCCGTTCGGGATTCCGTGATATTGTTCCCAAGATAATCAAGACCCTTTTGCATGGGAACAAACACATAGTTTGCCACCACCTGCACAGGGCCACCGGAAAATCCCGTTACATAGCTGAATGCTAAAAGCATGAAGCAGATCATCAAAAGAACCAGAAACAGGATCCTTGTGGGAATAATGATCTTTTCTTTCTGTCTCATTTACGATAATTCCTTTTATTTAACTAAAGATCCGGCTCTTCATGCTGTAGCCGAACCGTCGATATTTATCATCGTTTAATACGCGTCCCAAGCCTCTGACCACGGTTTCCTCACCATTTTCCGCTACATTAACCTTAATATTGGTCAAATTAGTGATATAATCCGCAAAATCCTTTACTTTGCTTCCGCCACCGGTGAGGTAGATGCCGGACTTTACGATATCCTTTGCCAGTTCTGGCGGAACCTTTTCCAAAAGCATCTTAATAGAGGTACAGATATTCTTAAGATCGTCCTTCATCCCTTCGTATACGATCTTGGAACCGATCTCCATTTCAATGGGCAAGCCGGAAACCACGTCCCGTCCCACAATGGTCATACTCTCATTAGACTCGGAAAAGGCACTGCCTATACCTTCCTTTAAGGATTTGGCAGTTTTCATGCCGATCAAAAGATTAAACTTCCGCTTCATGTAAGTGACAATGGATTCATCCAGTTTATTTCCGCCGTAAGGCAACAATTCCGAGAGAACCAGGCCTCCCAAAGAGATCACAGAGATCTCCGTAGTATCCGCACCGATATCCACTACCATAACACCCGTGGGCTCTGTGACATCTAATCCCAAACCTAACGCATCCGCTAAAGGTTTTTCGCAAAGATTGATGGATCTGGCTTTGATCTTTGTTTTTGCGAACATATCGTAAAATGCTTTCTTTTCCACTTCTGTGATATCCGTAGGCACCGCAAGGACAATATCCGCACCTTTTAATCTGGCTCCCACTTTATTATCAAGTACTTCCAAAAGCATGGATTGCATGTTATCGAAGTCGGCGATGACACCGTTTATGATGGGAAAAGAAACAGAGATGGTCTCCGGAGCCTTTTCATACATGGAATATGCAGCATCTCCGTAGGCGTACATCTCGTTTTTGTTGATGATCGCGATGGTGTTCTTTTCGTTTGTGACTTCGCCGGAAGCAAGTGAATAGATTTTCAGGTTTCCGGTTCCCAGGTCGATTCCGTAGCCGTTGTTCATAATATAATATTCTCCTGATAATTATAGTTTATACGTAGGTCAGACCAATTTTTCATTCGACAGATCCACGTGGGGTTAAACAAGTCTGACCGATTTTTCATTCGACAAATCCACTCGGACACGTTTGCACTCCTAGTTTTGCGTAGCGGTACTAAACTCACTGCGTTCGTTAAGTACCGACGCAAAACAAAGGTCCTTCGTCGGATTTTCGAATGAAAAATCTATATCATATTCCGTATTCCGAGTTTGGTTTATCAAATGGATAAGAATTGTAATGTGCATTAAATCCATCGAATTATTATATCATTCTCATGGAAGTGCGACAAGGTTGGCCTCATAAAGTTTTTGTAAGGAATAGAGGATGCCGGTTTTGCCGTGGTACCAGGTGAGACCACCTTGGAAATAGACGGCGTAGGGTTCACGTAAGGGGCCGTCTGCGGATAACTCGATGGAGGAGCCTTGGACGAAGGCCCCGGCTGCCATGATGACTTCGGAATCGTAGCCGGGCATATCCCAGGGTTCCGGTGTAACATAGGAGTCTACCGGGGCGGCTTTTTGGATTCCTTCGCAAAATGCCAGCAGGGCTTCTTTGCTCTTTAGTTCCACAGACTGGATGATATCATGACGGGATTCCGTTGCATTGGGAACGCATAAGAATCCAAGCTTTTCGTAGAGATTGGCAGCAAAGATGGCGGATTTTAAGGCACTGGCGGTAACGGTAGGGGCTAAAAAGAATCCCATAAACAGGCTTTGCATGATACCTAAAGATGCGCCCACTTCTTTGCCCAGTCCGGGGGATGTCAGACGATGGGCAGCATTTTCCACACATTCCTTTTTTCCAACGATATAGCCGCCGGTGGGGGCAAGTCCGCCACCCGGGTTTTTGATGAGACTTCCTACGATCATATCGGCTCCCACTTCCAGGGGCTCCCGTTCTTCTACGAATTCACCGTAGCAATTGTCCACCATAATGATCACATCTTCTTTTACGGAACGGATATATGCGATCAATTCGCCGATACGATCCACCGATAGAGAGGGCCGCATAGCATAGCCCTTGGATCGCTGAATGGTGACCATTTTCGTTTTTTCATTGATGGCTTGTCGGATTCCAGGAAGATCAAAGCTTCCGTCCGGTAACAGATCCACCTGCCGGTAGCTGATGCCGTATTCCGCCAAAGAGCCCATGGAAGGTCGGATGCCGATGACTTCCTCTAAGGTGTCATAGGGTTTTCCAACAGGAGACAAGAGTTCATCCCCGGGTCGTAAGTTTGACATGAGAGCTAGCGCTAAGGCATGGGTGCCACAGGTGATCTGTGGACGCACCAGGGCATCTTCTCCGCAAAAGGTATCTGCGTACACCTTTTCCAAAGTATCTCTTCCCAGATCATTGTATCCGTAACCGGTGGTTCCATAGAGGCATTCCGCACTGACCCGGTTTTTCTGCAGGGCATTTAAAACCTTTGCCTGATTATACTCCGCCATTTCATCGATCTTTAGAAAACGAGGAGCAAGTTCTTTTAACACCCCTTCGCCGTAATCGTATACTTCCTTCGAAATACCGATCCTTTCATACATGGTAAAACAATCTATCATATCAGTTCCCTCTTTTTGCATTCATCTTCCATGAAGCGAAGTATCGCTTCGTTGTCATAATGAAAATCCTTTTTGTGGATCCACACCACCTCTTTTTCCCGTTTAAACCATGTCAGCTGTCGCTTGGCAAAGTGCCGGGTATCCCGCTTAATGGTATAGATGGCATGATCCAAAGAATCCTTTCCCTCCAGCACATCCAATAGTTCTTTATAGCCTAAACCTTGCATAGAAACATAATCCCTGTTATAGCCCATTTCGTAAAGAGCCTTTACTTCCTCCAAAAGCCCCTCTTCCATCATGCGATCCACTCTTCTATCAATGGCCGCATAAAGCTTATCTCTGTCATCAGTCAACACGAAATAACAAAATGCAAATTCCGAATCTTTTTCAGCTTCCCGGTCGTTATGGGCGGAGATGGGTGTACCAGTCTCCTCATAAAATTCAATGGCCCGGATCACCCGCTTGATATTGTTTTCATGGATCCGTTCCGCCGATATCGCATCGATGGCCCGCAGCCTTTCGTGCAGTGCATGGGCCCCCTTCTCCCGGACAAATCCTTCTAACTCTTCCCGTAGCGCCGGGTTTTCATCACCTTTGGAAAAATCCGCCCCGTAAAGGAAAGCACGGATATAAAAGCCGGTGCCACCCACCAAAAGAGGGAGGCGTTTGTGTGCATAAATGTCATTTATGGCGTTTTTTGCCATTTCACAAAAAGAGGCCACATGAAATTCAGCGCTGGGTTCCAGCACATCTACCAGATAGTGAGGGATATCTTCCATTTCCGACCGGGAGATCTTTGCGGAACCGATATCCATATATTTATATACCTGCATGGAATCCGCAGAAATCACAGAACCTTCATGTCGTTTTGCAAACATCACGGAATATTTGGTTTTACCCGTCGCCGTGGGACCGGCCAGAATCACAAGGGGCTTTTTCATCATACGATCCTTTTAAACTTTTTATCCAATTCGTACTGGGTCATACGGATAATGGTGGGCCTGCCGTGGGGGCAATGATAGGGATTCTCCAGTGACAACAGATCTTTGATCAAAGTCTCGATCTCCGGCATGGACAGATGATCATGCCCTTTTACCGCTGCCTTGCAGGACATAGAGGCTACCTTTTCCAAGATCAGATCCGGATCTTTTTGTCTGCCGATCTCCGAGATCCCCGCCAGAGTATTTAAAAACAGATCCTTTGCATCGATACCGAAGAGATTGTCCGGAATGGCGGAGATCATCACTTCGCTCCCACCAAAGGAGGAAAACTCATAACCTACTTTCTGAAAGGCATCCGCATTTTCAAACAGTAAAGCCCTGTCGGATTCCGAAAGGGAAACCACCATGGGCGGTGAAATCTGTTGCGAAGTCATCTCCATATCTTTAAGTCGTTTCATGGTACGCTCAAAAAGAACCTTTTCATGCGCCGCGTGTTGATCGATGATGTAAAGGCAATTGTCAAACTCCACCATCCAATAGGTGTCGAACACCTGCCCGATGATACGATGGGTTTTGATACTTTCCTCGGAAAAAAAACGTTGCTGTTCGTATCTGGGAGTCGGCTTTACGACCTGCGGTTCGGGGGCAATGGGTGTTACTTCCTCCAGATCCTCTTCCATACGAAGTCGTATACTTTCCTTCATAGAATCCAAATGCCTTTCTTCGAAAGGCTCTGCCACCACAAGGGGAGTGACAAACTTTTCTTCCATAACAGGTATTTTTTCTTCTTCCACTCCCTGGGGCACTGGCGCTGTGACCGTTTGAATATCCTCTCTATGTAAAAGGCGATCACGGATGATCTCACTTAAATCTCTTTGGATCTCATCATTGTTAAAAAATCGGACTTCCTGCTTGGTAGGATGTACGTTCACATCCACTTCATGTCCTTCAAAATCCAGATTCAATACAGCAAACGGATATCTGTGCTGCATCATAAAACTCTCATAGGCATACTCCAACGCCCGAAGTAAAGTATTGCTTTTTACGTAACGACCATCCACAAACATACTCTCGTAACTGCGGTTGCCACGATTTACCTCCGGCGTGCCGATAAACCCGTGAACAAAAAAATGAGGGGTTTCTTGCCGAATCTCCAACAGTTCGGAAGTGATGTCCCTGCCATAGATCTGATAGATCACGTCTTTTAGATTTCCGTTTCCGGAGGTGATCAGTTTCTCCGCACCGTTCACAAGTAAGCGAAATGCGATGTGGGGATGGGAAATGGAGAGCTTTTCCACCAGTTCGATGACATAATTTCCTTCCGTCATGGGGGATTTTAAAAACTTCTTTCGTGCCGGCACATTATAAAACAGTTGGCGCACAAAAAAAGTCGTGCCCTCCGGCGCACCGATCTCACGAAGTTCGATCTCCTTTCCGCCTTCGATGCGATAATTGGATCCCGTCAGTTCCTCCTTGGTCTTTGTAATAAGCTCCGTACGACTGACAGCAGCGATGGAGGAAAGAGCCTCTCCCCGGAACCCCAAAGATCGGATCCCGTCCAGATCGGCGACGTTTCGGATCTTGCTGGTGGAATGACGTAAAAAAGCAATGGGGATCTGCTCATGGGGAATGCCCCTGCCGTTATCCGTCACTCGGATCAGAGTAATGCCTCCGTCCTTAATCTCCACCGTGATGGCAGAAGCTTTTGCATCAATGGCATTTTCCACCAATTCCTTTACCACGGAAGCCGGTCGTTCCACCACTTCTCCGGCGGCGATCTTGTCCACCGTCTGCTGATCCAACAGTTGGATCTCATCCATTTCCATACGATCTTCTACCATCTGTTTATCACCTTACTTTGAATCTCATTCAAACAGTTTAATGCATCTATGGGTGTCATGTTCTTGATATCCAGTTCCTTGATCTCATTGATGATGTCCTGATCGGAAACCGTATCAAACAGGGTCATCTGCCCGATCTCCACAGAGGGAGATTTGGATACGGTTTTCTTCCTATCCCCCTGCTCAGCCGCTATGGAGCGGGTAAGTTCGATGATGTCATTATTTACCAGTTGGGATACGATCTCTTTGGCACGATCTAGGACCACATCCGGAACCCCTGCCAGTTTAGCTACCTGGATACCGTAACTCTTATCCGCGCCACCGGGTATGATCTTCCGTAAGAATACGATATCATCTCCGTTTTCTTTAACGGCGATACAGTAGTTATTGACACCATCCACCATGCCCTCCAGCTCCGTCAGTTCATGATAGTGGGTGGCAAATAGAGTCTTTGCACCGATGGCCTTTAGATCCGCCACATGTTCCACCACTGCCCAGGCGATGGAAAGGCCGTCAAAGGTTGAAGTACCCCGTCCGATCTCATCCAATATCAAAAGAGAATCCTTGGTGGCATTTTTTAAGATATTGGCCACCTCGTTCATCTCCACCATGAAAGTGGATTGCCCGGAGGCCAGATCATCGGATGCCCCCACCCGGGTAAAGATCCGATCAACCACGCCGACGCTCGCCTTAGTGGCAGGAACGAAACTTCCGATCTGGGCCATCAAGACAATAAGGGCTGTCTGTCGCATATAGGTGGATTTTCCTGCCATATTGGGGCCGGTGATAATGGAGATGCGGTGCTTTTTTTCATCCAGATAAGTATCGTTTTGTACAAACATCCCATCGTCCATCATCTTTTCCACCACGGGATGTCTTCCGTTTTCTATGGAAAGTACCCCGTCCGTGGTAATGGTGGGACGGACATAATGGTTCTTTTCCGCCACATAGGCCAGGGATAAAAGCACATCCAGCTTTGCCAGAGCCCGGGCAGTCTTTTGGATACGGGACACTTCCCGATTGATAGTCTCCAAAACGGAACGATATAATTCATATTCCAGTTTATAGAGGCGCTCCTCCGCTCCCAAAACCGTATTTTCAAGTTCTTTTAACTCCTGGGTATAGAAACGCTCCGCATTGGTCATGGTCTGCTTTCGGATATAGTTATCCGGTACCAGATCCAGGAAGGAATTGGTCACCTCGATATAGTATCCGAAAACCTTGTTATAATTGATCCGAAGCTTTTTGATACCGGTTTTTTCCCGTTCCTTCGTCTCCATCTCTGCGATCCAGCTTTTCCCTTCGGTCTTAGCTTTGCGCAAACGATCCACTTCTTCATGGAAGCCCTCCCGGATGATGCCCCCTTCGTGCACCAGAATGGGAGGCTCCTCACAGATCGCCTCACTTATCAGCTCCCTGATATCGGAAAGAAGATCCATCTCCTCTGCGATCTCTGCCAGGATGGGACTTTTAAAATCAGATAATATGGTCTTAATGCCCGTCAGATTGGAGATGGAATACAAAAACGCCAACAGATCCCTGGGATTCGCTGTCTGATATGCGATCCGGGTCATGAGTCTTTCCAGATCGTATACCGGATTT